>CALJDK010000167.1 GCA_938023735.1 uncultured Acidimicrobiales bacterium | reverse complement strand
CCCGACTTCGTCGTTTCGCTTGATAGCGGCTTCGAGGAGCTCGCCCGGGTCGGCAAAGTAGCGATACAGCGAACGCAACGACAGCCCGGATCGGGTAGCCGCCTGCTCGATGGTCGGGAACATTGCGTCTTCGGCGAACATTTCGAGCACGACATCGATAACCGCATTGATATTGCGTTCTCGTCGGGCCACCCGTCCATCGACAGGTTCGTCCATCTCGAGTGCATCAGAAACATCGGCCATTACCCTCCCACGGTAGCAAGTGGGCTTCGTGGCCAAAGGGTTCGCCACCATCAGAAAGTAGAATCTACCCATGGCTAAGACCGGGTCTTTCGACCGCGACATGAACTACATCAACGATCGAATCACCGTCGATGGAGCCGATGGCTGGCCGTTGGAAGCAGGCACCTACCGACTCGTTGTTGCCCATGCATGCCCGTGGGCCAACCGGGCATGGATCACCCACCGACTGCTCGGACTTGAGGGGGCCATATCGGTCGCGGTGGCCGGACCACTCCACGACGCATCGAGTTGGAACTTTCACCTCGAAGACGACGGCCTCGACCCGGTACTCGGTATTCATAAGCTGCAAGAGGCATTCTTCAACCGCTATCCGGACTATCCCCGAGGTATCACCGTGCCTGCCATCGTCGATATCGAGTCGACGTCGGTAGTTACCAACGACTTCCCATCGATCGAAGAGGACCTTTCGGGCCAGTGGACGGCGTTCCATCGCGAAGGGGCGCCCAACCTTTGGCCCGACGCGCTCCGCGACGAGATGGATGAGGTGATGGAACTGATCTTTCACGACGTCAACAACGGCGTGTACAAGAGTGGCTTTGCGTCATCCCAGGAAGCTCACGACGAGGCTTACGACGCGCTGTTTGCTCGGCTCGACTGGTTGGAAGAGCGACTCAGCACTCGCCGGTTCCTAATGGGCGACACCATTACCCAGGCCGACATTCGGCTGTGGCCCACGCTCATTCGCTTCGATGCGGTGTACCACAACCACTTCAAGTGCAATCGCAACAAGATCAGCGAGATGCCGGCGCTCTGGGGCTACACCCGCGATCTCTTTCAGACTCCGGGCTTCGGCGACACCATCGACTTCCCAAATATCAAGGCTCACTATTACGAAGTTCATACCGGCATCAACCCAACGGGTGTCACGCCCAAGGGCCCTGACCTGGCGAACCTTCACACCCCGCACCATCGCGAAGAGCTCAGCACCAATCCTTTCGGCGAGGGCACTCCCCCGCTTGCAGGAAGCCCGGTCAGAAGTTAGTACCGCGGCAGCTACTTGCTGCCGTAGTAGCGATCGCCGAAGTCACCCATACCGGGGACAAGGTAGCCGGCGTCGCCCACGGCTTCGTCGGCCGACACGGTATGAATGTGGACGTTGGGGAACGTCGACGTGATCGACTCGATACCGGCGCTCGATGCCAGGAACGTGAGGAAGTGCACGTCGTCGACTCCGAACTCGGCGAGTCGGTCGAGACACGCGAGGGCCGTCTTGCCGGTACCGATGGCCGGGTCGAGCAACAACACTCGGCTGTTCTCGAGGTCCTCGGGCAGCTTGAGGTAGTACTCGACCGTCGCGCCGACCCGCTTGTCGTGGTACACGCCAAAGTGCCCGGCTCGACAGTTGGGAATGGCGTCGATAACCGATTCGAGCATGGCGCCGCCCGACCGGAGAATGGCGATTGGCGCCACGATGGCATCGAGCCGCTGCACCGTTGCTTCGACAAGCGGCGTGGTTACCTTTGCCTCAGTGGTCGGCAGATCAGCCGTTGCGCTGTGCACGAGCTGCCGGGTGAGTTCGGCGACCGATTGGCGAAACACCGAGCTGGGTGTGTCCTGGTCGCGAACCAAACCGAGTGCGTGGAGGGCGATCGGGTGGTCAAGGGTGTGAACATTCATCAAAACAACGTCCCATCGCTATCGAGCTTCAGTGGCGGCGTTCCCGCCGGGGTGCGGGCAAAGGCCAACTGGCGACCAGCCGCCCACGTTCCGCCCTCGAGAATCTCGGCCAGGGTCATGTCGGGCCGATCGAGGCGAACCCGCACCCGGTTGGCGATCTCGTCGAGCAGGGTCACCGTGAGGGCTCGCCATTCGACGATGAGCTGACTCTCGGGACGGTGCGCATGGTCGGTCAACGCAGGGTCATCGAGCACCAGCACACCAGACTCGAGAAGAAGCCCACCGTTTCGGTATTCGGGAAGGCCGGTGAGTGTCTCGACGCCGATGACCTCGATGCCCGACCGGAGAAAGGTCTCGCAGAGCGAGTACGTGAGCCACTGACTGAGCTTGTGGAACGGGATGACGGCAGAAGGTCCTTCGCCGAAGGGCTCGTAGTACCAGGCGTCGCCAAGGCGGCGGCCGTCGAGGGTGACCCGATCAGGCCAGATTGGTTCGAGAAGGTCGAGCACAACAGCAAACAAGTTGTCGACCCGCACCGAGTCGCTCCCATGGGGCTGCGCGGATTGGCCGGGGGCCAATGGGCCAGCCCCTGGAATAGAGCGGTTTGCAGACTCGGAATCGGACCTATCCGCTCTATTCCCAGTTAAAACCGTGTCGACGAGTTCGCCCAAACGTTTGGAGGGAAACCAGTCGGTTCGTTGGCACACCACGTTGCCGAGCGCGGAAAGAACTCCGACTCGGCCGTCGACGCCAAGCAAAGGGTTGTCGCCGTTCACTTGAAACGCTGCCGACAGCGCCGATGCGTCGATGGCCGCAAGCGCTGGTCCGTCGGTACGGCAAGGTGCAGCGGGGTCGGATGAGAATGCGCCGTCCAGAAACATCTGAAGGCTGGCCAGGCCCAAGCCTTCGGATCGTCCGGTTGGTTGGGCGGTCCCGCGGGGCCGAAAGGTCCAGTCGGGGCCGGCGCCGGCATCGAGCAACACCGAAGGGATAACTAGGTCCACCCCAGCTCGGGCGACTTCGACGGGTGCGACGCCGGCAAGCTCGGCATCGAGTTCTTCGGCAAGGGCAGAACCCGGCACATGAAAGTGTCGCCAACGTGAGTGGTACGGAACGGAGAGGTCGGGGTAGCGGGTTTGGGTTACGTCGGCGACCAGATCGGCACACGCATCGAGCTTGGAATCGTCGACCCGAAATATCCCGTTGCCGGCACGCACATGTTCGGTGACCCTGGCGGCCTGAGAGCGGACGGCCGCAGTGGATAACAGATCGTTGGCGGTTGCGACGCTCACTCGTCGAGACCTCGACCAAGCACGCCATCGAGATCGTCGGCCACGACGCCGTCGGGCGAAAAATAGCCGGCGGCCTTCTTGGCCTCAATTTCCACTTGTGCGTCTTCAGGGATGAGCTCATCGGGAAGGCTGAGGCGGTTCACCACCTCGATGCCGCTGCCGACGATGGCGTCGTACTTCATGTTGCTCATCGAGTGAAGGTTGTGGATCTTCTGAATACCGAACAGGTGCAACACGTCGGGCATGAGCTCTTGGAAGCGAGCGTCCTGAACGCCGGCAACACATTCGGTTCGCTCGAAATAGGTCGACGCCGAGTCGCCGCCTTCCTGGCGTTTCCGGGCGTTGTACACCATGAACTTGGTGACCTCGCCGAGCGCTCGACCCTCTTTTCGGTAGTACACCACTAGGCCCACACCGCCGCGCTGGGCGGTTCGGGCGGCATCTTCGATCGCCCAGGTGAGGTACGGGCGGCAGGTGCAGATGTCGGAGCCAAACACGTCCGAGCCGTTGCACTCATCGTGAACCCGGAGGGTCAGTTCGACGTCGGGGTTTGATAGGTCAGCGATATCGCCAAACACGTAAGCGGTGGTGCTACCGATGGGCGGCAGGAGAACCTCGAGGTCGGGCCGGGTAACCAGCTCGGGATACATGCCACCGGTCTCCATGTAGAGCACTCGACGAAGGCTTGGCTCTTCGATGCCGAATCGCTTGGCCATAGACGGCAGGTGCCAGACCGGGTCGATTGCCACCTTGGTCACCGTGACGTCGGCGTTGCCGCCAACGAATACATCGTCGACTTCGAGGCGCCCGGTCGAGAGCGCATCGGCGATCTCGGGGAGCTGAAGGTGGGCCTTGGTGACGGCGATGGTGGGCTGCACGTTGTAACTGTCGGCCAGGAAATCACCGAACCAGCGGGTGACGCCGGCACCCCAGGGGTCGAGCGACACGATCTTGCCGGGGGTCCCCCACGACGGTTGTTGATCGATGGGGGTGGTGGGTTCGGTATCGGTGAGGTCGGGCCGGTGGTCGGAAGGGAACGTGCCCTGCGCTATCGAGAGTGCTCGGTAGATCGAGTAGCTGCCGCCGTGACTGCCGATGGCGTTGCGGTCGGCCTTGTTTGAGATGGTGCCGATCACCGGGCCGCGTTTGGTTGGGTCGGGGTTGGCCCAATCGATCGCGACCGACCGGCTCGACTTATGAGACGTGTGCGATGTCAGGACGATGTGCGGATCCATGATGGACCCTCCCTCAGTTGGTTTCCTCGTGTTCCATCGTCCCGTCAGCCGGGATTGTGATCAAGCGCAACGGGCGGCTTTCGTTTCTTTCCGAACGGCACACTTCAGTGCACTCGGTGGTTTGGGCATGATCTGAACACCTGTCGATCGTTACCACCGAGTGAATCCGCCGCAGCTGGCCAGTGCTGAGAAACCGGAGACCAACAAGAAGCCGTTGCGCTGAGGAGCCTAGGTAACCAAACCTGTCGCTCCAGTTTCGTTCGTTGATCACGGTGGCACAGGAGGCATCGGAAACATCGGAAAGAAAGGAAACAATAGAAACGTGTCGTCGAGGTTGCGGGTTTGCTGCTTGGTCTGGTCGAAGACACAGGACCTCAACGTGGTATCCCTCCGCCACCAACGAATCGGTCTTGCGGACCACTTGTTCATCCTCGGCCCGGAACGTCACCAGTGCCGCCCTCGGCCGCGTACAGTCACCCCAACAGCACGCGTCTTCAGTTCGGAGCTCGTACCTCACCTAGCCCACGATCGCTGGTTCGACCGGGGGACGAAAGGGGGAGCGGTCCCCCTCTTCTCAATTAGCCAATACCGACGGCCTCAGCTAGCCGGGTAGTTCTACCACTTGTTCCAGTGCAGAATGTCGTCGACGGGCCGGCGACGCACCGGGCCAAAGTTTCCGGCTGGCCAGCCGACGGGGATCAGCGCATAGATGGCCTGCCCCTTCGGAACGCCAAGTGCTGCGTGCCAGTCGGAAGTGCGGAACAGGTGCCAGATGGTGAGGGTGGCGGCAAGGCCGTTGGCCCGCGCGGCAAGGAGCAGATTCTGACAGGCCGGATAGATGCTCGACGCTTCGCCGAGCGGGCCGGCGGTGGTGGCCTTGGCCAACGCGGCAAGGCGTTTGCGCCCAAGCCGGCGACCCAGCTCGATTGTGGCCTTGGGGCTAAAGCCCTCAGCGCTGGACTTCTTGTATACCGCGGCGATCAGCGCCGGCGTTTGGGCAAAGTGATCGGCCTGATGTTCGAGCGCCGCATACATGCGCTGGTGGCGATCGGAGTCGGCGCCGGGCACCACCGTTCCGCCAAGCTCCTTGTATATGTCGAAGCAGTCCTGCCACAACACCGCCAGCTCGCTCATAAGGTCGGGGTCGTCGACAACGATGAATCCATAGTGCTGAGCATCGCTTCCCGACGGGGCCCACGTGGCGGCGCGCACCAGCTCGGTCAGCAGCTCTCGCGGGACCGGATCGGGTTTCAGCCGACGCATCGCACGCATGGTCGCCATCACATGGGTGAGGGGAGCATCAGCTCCAAACAACATCTCTGTGCCGGGGTCGACGGACAACTCCGTCGCCTCTGCTCGTTGTGGTCCTGCTGATTCGGTCATCCTCGAACCGTAGTGTGATCAGTGCCTACGGTTCGATTGTTGTTGCGAAGTCAACGTAGGGATCGAGAGCGGTGGGGTCGGCGAGAGCACCCTTGGCTGCTGCAACTTCGGGGGCCACGCCCTGAAGGATTCTTTTTACCGGAATCTCCAGCTTCTTCCCCGAAAGGGTGCGGGGAATCACGGGCATCTCGATGATCTGGTCGGGGGCATGGCGGGGCGAGAGCTCGGCGCGCAGCAGCTTGACGATCCGACCTCGCGCCTCATCGTCGACGGCCGCTCCCGGCTTGGCCACCACAAAGGCCACGAGCTGACCGAGGCCGCCTTCATCGTCTTCGAGGTGCACGACCAGCGAATCAGCAACTGCCGGGTCCGACTCGAGGATCGCGTAGAAATCCGCCGTTCCCAAACGGACACCACCACGATTGAGTGTTGCGTCAGAGCGACCGCTGACCACGCAAGCGCCATCATCAGCAATGGTGATCCAGTCGCCGTGACGCCACACGCCGGGGAAGGTTGCGTAGTACGAGTCGTGATACTTGCTGCCGTTATCGCCCCAGAATCCCACTGGCATCGACGGGGCAGGCTTCGTGATGACCAGTTCTCCCTCGGCTCCACGAAGTGACTCGCCCTCGGGGTCGAAGGCATCGATACTCCAACCGAGCTGGCGGCAGGGAATCACGCCGGCCACCACCGGTGTCACCGGGCTTCCGCCGAGAAACGCGCTACAAACATCGGTGCCTCCGGAGATGCTTGCCAGCGGGACTGCAGCAACCTCGTCGAAGGCCCAGCGGAATCCACTTGCCGGCAACGGTGCGCCGGTGGATCCCAGACCCCGCAGGTTCGACAGATCATGGGCCGCAGCCGGCTGAAGACCTTCCTTTTCGCACGCAACGATGAAGGGAGCCGACAAGCCAGCAAACGTTGCCTTCGAGTCGGCAATGAGTTGCCACAACACATCGAGATCCGGATCTCCAGGGTTCCCATCGAATGCCACGATCGACGAACCCACGAGCAGGCCCGATACCAGGAAGTTCCACATCATCCAGCCGGTAGTCGAGAACCAGAAGAACCGGTCGCCCGGGCCGAGGTCCATCTGCAAGCCGATCTGCTTCGAGTGCTCCAAGAGCACGCCGCCGTGTCCGTGAACGATGGCCTTGGGCAACCCGGTAGTGCCAGACGAGTAAAGGATGTAGAGCGGATGATCGAAAGGCATCCGGGCAAACTCAAGCTCGTCGTCGGTTGCCGCTACCAAGTCGGACCATGGTGTCGAATCGGGAGCCTCGTGCTGCTCGTCGAGATAGCCGAGAGCGACGGTGTGGGTAACCGACGGGAGCTCAGCCCGAATGGCCGCCACCGAATCTCGAAGATCAACAACCTTGCTTCCGTAGCGGTACCCGTCGATGGTCAGCAGAACTTTCGGCTCGATCTGGCTCCAACGATCGAGAACCGCCCGAACCCCGAACTCGGGCGCGCACGATGACCAGATTGCCCCGAGTGATGCCGTGGCCAGAAACGCCACGATGGTCTCGGGAATGTTGGGAAGGTAGGCGCCAACGCGGTCGCCCGGCCCAACCCCGAGCCGGCGAAGACCCGCAGCCGCCCAGCGTACTTGCTCGCGCAGTTCACCAAGCGACATCTCTTGGGTATCTCGGGTCTGCGAGACCGAGATCACGGCAGTGTCGGCATCGGCGAGGCCGTTTCCCCGCAAGACGTGCTCGGCGTAGTTGATTGCCGTGCCCGAAAACCAGGTGGCGGGCCAGGCATCGCCGGGCCCCAAAACGTCGGTGACGGGAGAATCCGACACCACGTCGAATTCGTCCCAGACTTCGTGCCAGAACGAATCGGTCTCTTCGACCGACCAGCGCCACAGCGCCTCGTAGTCCCCGACGGCAGCAGGGCATACCCGTTGCGCGAAGGTGCCGATTCGAGTCGATTGCCACGCATCGTCTGCCGGCGTCCACAACAAGTCGTTCATACGCGTCAGTCTCCCCGCTGGCCCTCACGCCGCGCCACACGGCAGAAGCAACCTTTCTTCTGCCGATTAGCTTCGCATCGTAACGACTTTGTCGGACGCTCTCGGGTTGTCTGGGTTGTCAGCTACTGCTGCACGTTCGGCAGCAAGGCGAAGCATCTCGCGCGACACCATCGGTGCCGCGTTCTGGTTCTGACCGGTTACCAGATTGCCGTCGACCACCCAGTGGTTCGCCAACGGATCGCGGAACTTGGTTTCGCTCTCAAACTCGGCACCAAGCTTGCGAAGTTCGGTCTCGGGGTGTTGGGGTGTACTACTGATTCCGAGTTCTTCGACCTGTTTGTCGGTAACGGCCGTGAGCTTTCGGCCCTGCACAAGTGGCGAGCCGTCGGCCGCAGTCGCCTTTAGTAAACCGAGCGGC
>CALJDK010000166.1 GCA_938023735.1 uncultured Acidimicrobiales bacterium | reverse complement strand
TCGGAGGATGCTTCGGCCGCTGTGGGTTTCTACGCCGTCGTTTGGTTCGATGCTGATGTCGACGACGGGCAGGGCTGCTGGGTCGACTGATGCTGGAACGTCGAGGCAGGTGTTTCCGTCGATGTTGCCGAGCGAAACCATTTCTTCGACGTTGGTGTCGATAAGCCACACTTCGAGCTGAGCGTCTTCGACGTTGGGAAGGTCCGAGACATCAAGATCGATGCAACGGGTATCGCCGTCGTTGAGCCATGCAGCGTTACCGGCGCTCGATGCGCCGAGCGGGTCGAAGCCTGGGCCCTCGGTGAACGACAACGCAACTTCGGCAAGCGGATCGGGCTTGTCGTCGCCACCAAAGATTGCGAGACCGCCGAATAGAAGGACGAGCACCGCAGCAGCGCTAAGAAGCAGAGGTGCTGCTTTTCGCCACGGTCCTTGAATGACGTTACTGCTGCTGGTGGGACTGGTTTCCGAGACGTCGACCGGTTGATCGGTGAGATCGACCGCGGGCTGGGAAGAGGCAGAGGTTGGGGCGTCGGCGATTGGTTCATCGGTGGAAGATGCGCTTCCTGCGATGGAATCCCACAGACCAGCTGGCGGAGTTTCGAGTGTGCTGTCGGCGGCGGTGAGATCTTGCGCGACCAGACGCATCTTGTCGAGGTAGGCGATTTCGTCTGCTGAGAGTTCGGGGGTGTCAGACATTGGCGGTCTCCAAGTGATGTCGGAGGCGTTTCAGCCCTCGACGGATGTCGCTCTTCACAGTGCCCAATGGTAGGTCACACCGGTCAGCTATTTGCTGGTGTGTGAGATCCTCGTAGAAGGCGAGCTCGAGAACCTGCCGAGCCCGTGGGGGGAGCGTGGTCAGCGCGTCGGCCAGCAGCATTCTCTCTGCGAGCTGGTCGATTCCTGAGTTCGGGGCGAGGTCGTTGTTCCCGGTAGCGAGTTCGGTCTCAGTAACGCGCCGACCAGCGCGCCGGTGAACGTCGATGATCTTGTTCTTCGCGATTCCGGTGAGCCAACCGGCGAGGCTGCCTTTGCTGGGATCAAACCGATCTCTGGCCTTCCACGCAGCAAGGAAAACTTCTTGGGTCGTGTCGGCGCCGGCTTCGGGGCCGAGAGCTCGCTTGCAGAAGGTGTAGACGAATGCGCCATGCTGGTCGTATGCCGCTTTGAGCGCTGCGTCGTCGCCTCGGGCGAACGCAACATCGATCGCTTGCGATCGATCATCCGGGGAAGAATCCACGGCCGAATCGTATCGTGGCCGCGTGAGAACCGAGACGTCACTCATGGTGAATTCTGGCGACTCGGGTGGCGAGATAGCTGCA
This sequence comes from uncultured Acidimicrobiales bacterium, assembly GCA_938023735.1. Lineage (GTDB taxonomy): Bacteria > Actinomycetota > Acidimicrobiia > Acidimicrobiales > SHLQ01 > CALLQB01. The sequence continues at coordinate 2,753 of CALJDK010000166.1, read as the reverse complement.
TCATTAACCAGTTGTTCGTTGGGGAAACCCGTGGTGGATGCAGTTTCTTGGGATATTCTTCCCGACGAACCAACGCAGTGAAGCGCTGGCTCGAATCGTCGCTACTTGCTAACGGCTGCGAATGAGGTCGCTGACCTCGAAGGCAAGATCGAGCGCCTGGCTGGCGTTGAGTCGGGGGTCGCACATGGTTTCGTAGCGTTCGCTCAGCTGAAGATCGCTGCCGACGTTGCCGCCGAGGCACTCGGTGACATCCTCGCCCGTTAGCTCAAGGTGGATACCGCCGGCGGTGGTTCCGGCCTCTTGATGCGCCTTGAAGAATCCATCGATTTCTTTGAGGATCGAGTCGAAGTGGCGGGTCTTGTGGCCGTTCGCAGTGTATGTGTTGCCGTGCATCGGGTCGGTGACCCAAACAACTGGATGCTCGGACTCTTTGACCGCGGCAAGCAACGGAGGAAGCGTGTCGACAACCTGGTCGGCGCCGACTCGGGTGATTAGCGTGAGGCGTCCGGGAATGCGGTCGGGGTTGAGAAGCTCGCAGATCTGGCGAACGTCGTCGGCAGTGGCGGTGGGGCCGACCTTGCAGCCGAGGGGGTTCGACACGCCTCGGAGGAACTCCATGTGGGCGCCGTCGAGTTGACGGGTTCGTTCGCCGATCCACAGCATGTGCGCCGAGCAGTCGTACCATTCGCCGCTGAGTGAATCTTGGCGGGTGAGCGCTTCCTCGTAGGGAAGTACGAGCGCTTCATGGCTGGTGTAGAAGTCGACGACGTGGAGCGACTCTTCGTCGGAGGTTGAGATACCGCATGCCTGCATGAAGCGCAGTGCACGCTGGATCTCTTCGGTGAGTTCGAGGTAACGCTTGCCGGCTTCGCTAGCGGCCGCATGCTGCTGGTTCCACGACTGCACCTGGTTGAGGTCGGCGTAACCGCCTTTAGTGAACGCCCGAAGCAGGTTGAGGGTTGCCGCCGAGGTGTTGTAGGCGTCCATGAGACGTTTCGGGTCGGCGCGCCGCTCGCCTTCGGAAAAGCCGATGTCGTTGACCATGTGGCCGCGAAACGACGGGAGTTCGGTGCCGTCTTTGGATTCGGTGTCGCTGGAGCGAGGCTTGGCGAATTGGCCGGCGATGCGCCCGACCTTGACGGTCGGTACGCCGGCGCCGTAGGTAAGTACGACAGCCATCTGCAGGATTACTTTGAGGCGATCGCGGATGGAGTCGGCTGAACTTTCGAACGACTCGGCGCAATCGCCGGCCTGAAGGAGGAACGCTTCACCGCGCGAGACGCTGGCGAGATCGTCGAGCAGGCTCCGAGCCTCGCCCGCAAAAACCAGCGGGGGGCGGTCGCCGAGCCGCTTTGTGACCTCGTCGAGCGCCGAGGGGTCTCCATAGGTCGGCTGCTGAAGAGCTTCGAGGTTTCGCCAGCTGGTTGGAGTCCAAGTCATACTTCAAGACTAGGGCGGAGGGGCCCGGTAGCCGCAAGCGGATTAACCGTCCGATGTTCAAAACGACGAAGACCCGACCCCACTGCGTAAGCGAGGCCGGGTCTTGGTGTTGTTTCGTTTGGGAGGAACCTATGCGGCGTCGCTTTGTTGGCTTGCCTGATCCCGAACGGTGTTGACGGCACGCTTCACGAGACGACGAGCGGCCTCGGCGGTTACACCGAGCTCTTCGCCGACTTCGCGGTAGCTGCGCTTGCGGCCATCGCCGAGACCGAATCGTTGTTCGACGGCGTAACGGGCACGATCGTCAAGGACGTCGAGGAGTCCGGTAACCATCTGCTCTTCGGCACGAGCCATAACTTCGGCCTCGGGGCCGGGCTTTGCGTCGGGGAGCAGGTCGACCAGTTCGTTGCTGTCGTCGTCGCCGATGGTGCGGTCGAGCGAGGTGGGCGTGGTGAGCCGGTGCAGGCGTGCATGCTCATCGTCGAGTTCGTCGCCATCGCCAGAAACCTGTCGGAGTGCGGCGCGAAGGCTGGCCGAGCGGTCGCCGGGGAGGCGAACAAGGCTGGCCTTCTGATCGAGGGCCCGGCCGATGGCCTGGCGGATCCAGAAGGTGGCGTAGGTGCTGAACTTGAAGCCCTTGCGCCAGTCAAACTTGTCGACGGCGTGCTCGAGGCCAAGGTTGCCTTCCTGAATCAGGTCGAGCAGCTCCATGCCTGGGGGCAGCGGGTAACGACGAGCGACGGAAACAACCAGCCGAAGGTTGGCTCGGATGAACCGGTCCTTCGCAATGGCGGCTTTGCGGATAGCGCGATCAAGCTCGGGGCCTTTTTCGCCTTCTTCTTTCTTGGCGCGTGCTTCGGCGCCAGCTTCGATGATCTTTGAGAGCATGCGCTCTTCCTCAGCATTGAGGAGGGACACGGCACCGATCTCGTTGAGGTATTGACCTACAGAGTCACTCATAAAAATTTCTTCTATCTGACCGAACGTTGGGGGCAACCAACGCCGATGGGGAATTCCCGCCTGAGTCTCAGGCGGTACGGGTAGCTTCTCGATTCAACAACATGCACCCCTGCCTGTCTTTCAAGTTCCTAGTGAAATGAGTCACCGGTAAAATTGTCCGAAAGGCCAAAAAACTGCCGCAACCTTACGGAAACGGCAGGAAAATCCAGACTCGAACAACAAATTCCGATCACTCGTGATTCACTCACGGGCCTATCGACAGGTACTCCACCTGGCTGAAGCATTTCATGGAAAGAATAGCTATTCAAGCATTTCGCGACACTTTCTGTGGTTGGGCACGCGCGAACCGCGCG
>CALJDK010000165.1 GCA_938023735.1 uncultured Acidimicrobiales bacterium | reverse complement strand
CGATGCCGATGTTGAGCGTTTCGTCTTCGACGCCAGCAGTGATGTCGTCGAGAGCCGCCGGTCGATCGTTGAGCGGGCTGACGGTGATCGTGACGGTGGCCGTGCTGGTGAGCGGGTTGCGTGGGTGGTTGTCGGTGATGGTGTAGGTGAAGGTGTCGGTGCCGTTGAAGTTGTTGTTGGGCGTGTACACCAGGGCGCCGGTAAGGCCGGTGGAAATACTGCCGTTGGCCGGTTGCGTAAACGACTCGATGGTTGGGGTGGACTCAACATCGGAGTCGTTTGCCAGCAGCACCGACCTGGGGATGGCAACAAGCGCGTCCTCGGTTGTTGCGAACGAGTCGTTCCCGGCAAGTGGCTGGTCGTTGACCGAGCGGACCGTAACCGTGACGGTGGCGGTGTCGGCGAGCGGGTTGCCTGGGTCGTCATCGGTGATGGTGTAGGTGAAGGTGTCGGTGCCGTTGAAGTTTGGGTCGGGGGTGTACACCAGGTCGCCGGTGATGCTGGTGGTAACGGTTCCGTTGACGGGCTGGGTGAACGAGTCGAGTGCCGGGGCTGATTCGACGTCGGTGTCGTTACCCACCAGATCGGTCAGCGGAATCGAGAGCGCGTCGTCCTCTTTGGTTCGGAAGGCATCGTCGAGCGCCACCGGGGCATCGTTTTGCGCAGCGACGATGATGGTCACCGTTGCGAGGTCGCAGGTTCCACGGCTGTCGCAGATCTGATAGCGAAACTCATCGGGGCCGTTGTAGCTGGGGTCTGGCACATAGGACCACAATTCTTCGCCCGCCGTTCCCGCTCCGGTCGCCGAGATCAACGTGAGCGTTCCGTGCTGGGGTTGGGCGACGATCTCGAAGGTGGGGGAGCCGGCGCTGCTGACACCGCTGAGCGAGACGGTGAGCGGTTCGTCTTCGTTGCTTTGGATGGTGGAATCGTTGCCGACCGGCGCAGGAGCGACCGTGGTGGTGGTAGTGGTGGTGGTTGTCGGCGCCGTGGTGACGGGACTGGCGGCAGGTGCGGCGGTGGTCGAGGTCGTTGGTGGGACGGTGGTCGTCGACGTGGTGGTTGTGGTTATCGGAGCAGAGGTAACGCTGACGACGGGGATCGTCACTTGCGGAATTGTTGTGGTGATGGAGAGGGGAATCGTGGTCTCTACCGGTGCCGTGTCGGCAAACGCCGCCGTGGGTTCAGGGACCGAGTTGTCCTCGGGTACCAGAATGCCCCCGATTCCGCCGGTGAGCACCGCAGCGGTCGCGCCAGCGGCCGAAGCGACGACGCTTGCCACGGGCGTCGCTGCCGGAACGAGCGGAATCTGGCCTGCTGACGGGATGTTCGCGAGCCAGGTGAGGGGGCCCATCGCAAGGCGAAGCCGGCCGATGCCGATGTTGAGAAACGCTCGTACGACCTCAGGATCGAACTGGCTTCCTGAGCAGCGAAGTAACTCTTCGCGGGCGGCCTCGGTAGGCATGGGCTTCTTGTAGGACCGCGCCGAGGTCATCACGTCGAAGGCATCGGCAACCGCAACTATTCGGGCGCCCAGGTGGATCTCATTGGCAGCGAAGCCGTTGGGGTAGCCATCGCCGTCCCAGCGTTCGTGGTGTTCACCGACCGCACGCGACCAATCGCCCAGCCATGCCGCAATGGGTGCAACCATTCGCTGTCCCTCGGCGGCGTGTCGTTTGAGGATCTCCCATTCCTGATCGTCGGGACGCCCGTCTTTGTTGATGATCGATGCCGGCACCATGATCTTGCCGACATCGTGAAGCAGCGCCGACCACCGGAGTTTGTTGGCGTCGTCTTCCTCGATTTTCAACTCTTCGATGATCATGTCGGTGTAGGCGCGAACTCGCTCGCAATGACCACGGGTAAGTCGATCATGGGCATTCAATGCGGCGATCAGTTCAAGCATCTGCTGCCCGTAGTTGACCTCGTCGCTATCGTGAAGGCCAAGCAAACGCATTTCTTCGATGCGCCGTTCGAGCTGCTTGGTCGTGCCGGTTCGAAGCGCCGTGCTGAATCGTGACGGAGCCTCCTCGGGGAACACGAGGTTCATTTTGAGCAGCGCAACGAGCGGCAACGCTCGCCGAGCGAGCCGTTCGATGCCAAACATGACGGCCGTGGCGAGGATGATAACGGCGAGCCACCAGAGCCAGGTGTTGATGCCGAGTTCTTCGGGCGGGAAATAGCGCGAGGCCATCCAGGTAATCGAGAACGATCCGGCGATCGGAAGCAGCAGAACGACGAAGCGAAGGGCGCGCGCGAGCGCCGGTCGACTTGTCCAGTGGGCATGCTCCTGGACGTCGTAGTTCTGAATGGGGCCATCGTTCGCCACGTTTTGATGATCGGCTTCCGAACTTGGCCGCTTGACTGGGCAATCCGACCCACGTTCATGGGCAGATTTCCGGGTGCGCAAGCTTTCGGCGCATTGCGCCGTACGCTCATGAACATCGATTCTGGTAACTCTTCCCCCGACGAGGTCTCATCCTCGGTCTTTGCTGATCGACACGGGTTCTTTCGCGCCCGCGACGGGGCCGAGCGCTTCGATGTGACGCACTTTTCCATCGAAGCCGGCGAGCCTTGGTCGGCGGCCGAATCGAATGCTGCGGCAAAGGATTTCTTTGTCCGGCTTGCCGGTGGCCGCGAGACGGTCGACCACGCCGATGCCTTCGACTTTGTTGTGGCCAACGAGCTGCTGCTTCTGCTGAGCGATGATGGCCAGCGGGCGTTCGAGCAGCACTACCGACGAATGGACGACGCGCTGATTCGGCGTTGGCAAGATCTGCTCGATGGCGGCAAAGCCAGCGACGCGTTCGGCCCGCTTTCGCTGCAGGAACAACTCGACGAGCAGCAGCTATCTGACACGTTGCGTCAGCAGCGGAAGAGCCGAACGCTCAGTATTGGCCTGCTCACGGTGCTGGTTTTGGGGCTGCTGGCCGGCGGAGCGCTTCTGCTGCGCCCGAACGATCCTGCACCCGCTGCTGATGCGTTTACCTTTGAAGACCCCACCGAAGCGAGTCGTGGTGGAGCCACCGGGTCTTCTCGGCCAACGATCTCGGGGGCAGTTGTGGCGCCGATCGATTTGCCCGTAGTGGTCGAAGCCGCGTCGGAAGAGAACAGTGCCGAACCGGCTGCGAACCGTGTGGTTGCTGAACCACCATCCCGGCTCTTTGGCGACGAGTTCGATGACCTGGTGTTCTTTCTGCTCGCCGAAGAGGGCGAAGGGCGTATTGCCGTGCTCGGTTCCACCGACTGGTTCGAGGGGCGATGCATCGTCGCGAGCGCGGTCGCGTCGAACCTTCGGCCGCTGTCGACCTCGCACGTTGAAACCGAAGAGGACGCCTGCGGCGCAAACCCGGTCGGCGCTGCGGTGGAACCGCGATGCACCGGGCCCGACGTGGTGATCTTTCCGCTCGATGTTCCGGCCGGGGCGGTTGCCCTTGACGAGGGCGGCGAAGCCACCGTCGACAGCATCCGGGTACGAGTTTTTGCGCCGGTCGAAGGTTATGAGCAGGTGTCGCTTCGGGGTGACCTTGACCTCTCGGTCGACGGGGCTGCGGTGATTCCAGCATTCGGTTGGTCATCGAACGACACCGTCGAACTCGATGTTCCAATATCGGCGGGCACGAACAAGGAAACCACCTGTCAGCTCCTGGGCGGTTAGCCTAGGGC
>CALJDK010000164.1 GCA_938023735.1 uncultured Acidimicrobiales bacterium | reverse complement strand
CACCTACAAGGACTGCTAGTCCTCAGCTCTCGGCCTGAAACCGTCGGCGACGCATTACCGACGGTTCGGGTCGTGGCGGTTGGTGAGGTCTCTGATGGCGGTGGGGGAGGGCGCCACATACCGCTCCAAACTTCTCAACGACCGGTGTCGGCTTTTGGCTTTGATCATGGTGATGTCTTCGCCGGCTTCGGCGAGGTGGGTGAGTCGTGAATGCCGGAGCTGATGCAACGTTGACCCGTTGGATGCTTGTTTCCAGATTTCTTCGGCTCTCCGGTAGGAGAGCCGGGCTCGGCCGGTGGTGGGGCAGAGGTCTGCTGCAGCTGGTGCTAGATGGCTTCGTGGTTTCCGGTCTCCAATGAAGAGCGGCCCCGAGGTTCTGCCGTTGATGAGGCGGGGGAGTAGTCGTGCCGTGGTACTGGACCAGTACAGGCGTTCGGTGTTTCCGCCTTTGCCGGTGATGACGGCTTCTCGGTTGACTTGGTCGATGTTCTCGATGTTGAGACCCAACAGTTCGTCGGCTCGGGCGGCGGTGTCATACGCCATCGCCCAGAACGACCGGTCCCGCAGCGAGTGTTTCCGGTGGTTGGTCCAGAGCGCTTCGAGGTCGGCGATAGGTATGGGTCGGGCCTGGCGCTCGGCCTCGATCGACACCTTGTTTCTGCGGCGGCGGATGGCTCGTGCGGGGGAGCGGACCACGAGCTCGTTCTCCTCAGCCCATGCGAACAAGGATGCGATAGTGGCGAGGTTCCGGTTGAACGTCGCCGGCGCCGCCGACCCGTACTTCTCGCGTAGGTGCCGCTCGATCGTCGCTTTCCCAACTTTCGTCACCGGGGTGTGGCTCTCCAGCTCGTCGACCAGAGCCCACAACGTGGCCCGGTAAACAGCAATAGTGCTGTCGGCGAGATCGACCGACGCGAGGAAACCATGCATTGCGGCCTCGAGCGTCACCTCGTTGCCCACGTCTTTGGTTATCGCTATGACCTCTGCCATCGCCCGATCCTCCCGTTATCGCAGTAAATGCGTAGGAGCACCGTACCCACTGGCTATGACAGGCTCAGCGATCCACCGGGTTATCCACAGCTCTTATCGCACAGAAATGGCCGTTTACTGCGATAGAACTTTTGTGTTGGTTGGTCACCTTTACGAGCTGCCGAAAAGTTTTTCAAAAACTTCGCGAGGATACGCAGAGGTAATTCCTTATAAGGGAGTAACCGACGAGTCGGTTTCACCCGCCCGGAAGAACCCCCATGGAACTTGCTGCTACAGACGAGGACGCCGACCCCCTCGGTGATCGCGCCCTACAACCCCGCAGACGGAAGTTTCAACCAAACGGTTCTCATGACGGCGACTTCATCGATGCGCTCGCCAAGAAGGAAGCAACCGCTGAAGCCCGACGGCTTCAACGCCTCGCCGACCGAGAAATCGTTCTCACGCTCGAACTTCAAGGGTTCGACACATCGACCCCCGAATGGCGCTTGTTTGCCGAAGCTCTCATCGAATACGCCTACTCCGTGCTCGTCGGCTGGCTAGTAACTGGGGTGATCTACCAAATGGCGGCAGCTCAAAGAAACGGCAAAGGCGTACACGGTCTAAACAAGGTGCCGGATGATCTTCGTCTTCACGGCGATGAGCCTCACGCCCTTGCAACCGAAGTAGTTATTGTGGCCATCCGCAAGTTTCGGGTGAAGACGCTCATGAATAAGGACCCATCGAAACGGTGGCGAGTCGACGGGGGAGCGAGCATCAAAACCTTCTTTATCGGACGATGCCTAATGGAACTCCCAGACGCCTTCGAGAAGTGGGACCGTACCGAGCGACGCACCAGACTCGAGGTCGACCCGTACGACAAGTTAATCGGCAAGAACGCCACCGACAGGGTCAACCTTGAAGCCCCAGCACTCGCCAGCGCAGAGCTAGACCGAGTATTCGACGGGATCGATCCATTGATCCGAGTCATGTTCGAGCTGCACCAAGAGGGCTACACATATGAAGAAATCGCCGAAATGCTCACCGGCGGAGGCCACTCAACCACCATCGGGCAAGTTCGAACGAAAATGTCTCGAGCCCGCAACATCATGAAAACAAGGACATAGCAAAGATGACCAGCAAGGAGGAGCGGTCCGTTTCGATGAGCTACAAGATCAGTCGCTCATCGTTAGGAACGCCAGCCGCCCGGAAACTCCGTTCCCGCACCCCAGCCGCCGTCACCAAGAAAATTGTTGCGCGGTCATCAAGCCCAGCGATCAAACGTTTGAAGTAATCCGCGACGATTCATCGGCCCGACTCCATACAAGTCCTCTGTGAGGACGGATACGAACCGCCCTCCTGACATGGAAAGGCCCTAATGGCGAAATCACGAAAAACGAGTGCCCGAGCAGGACGAGCAGCATCAAAGGTGCTGCGAGACGGCAGGACCAGCAAAGCGTCCAAGACCGCAGCAGCATCCGCACTATCGCAACGAGCACCAAAGCGGGGCAAACGATGACCACCCGACGAACATCTACTCGAACCACCACTCAACGAGTTCGAGTTCGCCGCCCCAACGGCCGAACAACAACCATCCCCGTCAAGGTCAAAATCACGACAACCACAACGACCACCCGGAGGAGGCGATGAAGTTCGAAATTCGCAAATCCAACAACCCAGCTCAGCCGTACTACTGGCGCATCGTCGCTGACAACGGTGAACCGCTGGCACACAGCGAGACCTACGTCAGCAAAGCCGACTGCCAGACGGCGATCAACATCATCGCTGCGAGTGCAGCAACAGCCGAGGTCGACGATCTCACATAACAGTTCGGCAGCAATCAAGGCGTTACTGCGATACGTGTGCAGCGTCGACGCAATACATAGCTGGGGTGACCATACAGAACCGTTTCACAGAGCCTGCCGAATGCTGCTTTACTCTGACCCGAACGCTTTAGTCGGCAAACAGCCAGAGGCCGGTGCCGTCGAGGCAAAGTTCGTCCCACTGCGCGATTTGTTGGGCACCGTCGGTGACCGAAACGTCTCTGAGACAAATGGTTGAGAGCTCACGAAGGGCGACAACTAGCTCGGTCGTACCCGCCACCGTCACTACGCCGCCTGGGACGGGTACTGGTATCTGGTTTGGATCTAGGTCTTCTGCAAAACAAAGGGTGTCCGCAGTTAGTGGTCCAGTGACAGACTTCAAACTGACCCTAAAGAGACCTGGATCAGCGATATAGCTACCGGGTTGCTCGTAGTCATCGCCGAGAAGCTCCACTTCGATGATTCGACCGTCGGCAGAAAAACCAAAGAAGAAGTTTCCGCAAGCAGTGGACTTGCTCAGCTCTAGGTCACCACTCGCTCTTGGGAGGATCTCCGTCTCCACGGATACCGGCACCGTCGTAGAAGCAACAACCCCTGTGGACTGCGTCGCATCTACTTCTTCGAAGACAGCATTCTCGGCACTACCACAACCCGCCGCTACAACTGCGAGAAGCATGAGAAAGGTCCATAGGGGTCTACTCGAGTACCTCAACGCTTGACCCCGATCGCTTGTCATTCTTGAGCTTGAGATTCATTTTACCGCTGTTGATGGCTCGAGACGCTGGCACCGTGTCCAAGACAGTCACTTGGCTGTCGAAACTGCCCGGCGCTGCAAGCAGAACTATTTCGAGTTTGTCGCCTTTGTTGGCCCATCCTTCCATCTCAACCGGTTCGTCCTTGAAGAAATTCACGACGTCCATCCCAACACAGTCGTTCCAGCCGAGGCCGGGAACACGGGTACATAGGAAGCTGCCGTCCTCAGTCAATTGACTGTCGATGGTGACCTCCACGATGAACTGTTCGAGCGACGCAAGCACATCCTCCGGAGTATCTTCGGCGTTCAAACTTCTGTAGGCAGGATCAGTCGATGTCCAGTCCTCTACCACAGCGACCTCTGGCTCTATTTCGCCGATATCGGGGTTTGTAAGCATGCGTTGAAGAACCGCTGACTCCGATTCACCGGTTTCTTCGGCGACCTCTTGAATTCTCACAAGAGCTGCGTCTGCGACGCAACCACTACTGGACACCCGTCCCTGCTTGTTCACAACAAAGATCGCAGTCGCAATAGCAGGACCGTCGAGAACAACCACCGCATACGCATCCTTGGCGTTCACCTTATTGACCGATCGCTCTATAAGTTCGGGTTGGAAACGAACTACCTCTATCTCCATCCCATCTGACGCCGTGACGGGTTGTTCGAGTTGGGCTTCTACCAAGCCAGCCAACTCACCCTCTGCAACTAGCTGATCGCCGCCGTCGAGGGAACTGAATGCTTTCGCCCGCTTTCCTCGTGGCTGAAACGCCGCCAAGAAAGGGTCCGCCTCCATCTGCACATAGGAGCGTTCGAGGAACAACTCCCCGGTGGTGTACGAGTGCTCACAATCTTGGGGTTTTTGAGCGTCCGTTGGCGTAGCGACCACGAGTACAGCCGCTACCGCCATTATTGATGCCGTAGCGAGAGCGATGCCGACAAAACCTCGCTTGGGTCGACGTGACTTTGCGTGTTCGGTCATGAGCGATCTCGAATCCTGAGGTTGTCAACGTACGTAGTCACATAGCTTCCAGATGAAGACTGCGATCTCGGGAGGACGATGAACATCAAGTCTGTTCCCTCGCTTGATGGGAGAGTCAGGGTAGATCCCAAATCGAATATTCCCCAACTGCTATCGACTTCGTTAGAGCCAGATCCCACCTTGAAGTTTTTCTGGCCCAAGATCTTCCATGGTCCCTTTTGGCGGACCGTCACGCCCGATGAGGTAACTACAGGAGCTATCAAGTTCTGATTCTCCCCGGTGGGCCACCTGGTGCTGCTCTGCTCGCAAGTAGATGGCCCCGTGGAGTCGTAGTCGACCGTCCGGTACTTCACCCTGGTGAAGACAGACCCTTTCGATCCAAAAGTCTTCAGGTTGAGCCGGTAGTCGATCTTCTTCCCTGCGGCAGCCGCAACGTTAACTACCTGGTAGAGCTTCGAAGAATTGCTGTTCGCCTTGATCTGAAGATGACGAGGACCATCACCTGGACTGGGGGACGCTGTGGATGTAGCGAAGGTAGCGAGATTGGTCTTTTTCCAGTGTTTGGTGGCGTTATTTTTCTCGAAACTCTGATTTGCGGTCATTGATTCATATGAAAAAGGTTGCTTCTTGTGACCGAGCGCAGCGTCATCATCCGTGTCGACCTTTCGAAGCGAGCGCTCCGAACTCGACAGACAGGTGGTCATAGCCGACATTGTCTGAGCATCAACGACTCCAGTGTGGGTTAGACCCAAAATGTGCCCCCACTCGTGAACCACGACTTCCCACAGGTCATCTAACTCACTTGCCGGCTTCGCAGATTCAAATGGGTAAAAGGGTTCCGAATTATGGGTCAGGGACTTGTTGATCCACAGGGTTGCTTCGTAGCCCGAACCGGACTCGTTACAACGCGCCGAACCCAAGACGGAACTTGCCGCCCCAGGGACTCCCCAGTTCAAGTCCACACGGACATCGAACCGGTCACCTGACGATGCGTTTGCCCCGTTCTCCCCTTGGATCGACACAAGATCCTGACCGCCTGGAGTCTTGACGGCACGCCAATTCCTCAATGCATCGAGTGTCTCGGCCTCCATGGCCGATGACCAGTCCGAGCCGTGGAAAATCGGTTGAATTGTTCGATCGTTGTTGTCGCAAGCCGCTAAGGCAGGCCGCGGAAACGCGTCAGCTTCATCAGGCGAAACAGTTGAAAGAATTAGAGACACCGCAGCAACGACCGCTATGACCGACGCCGTCGGTCGAACGCCAAACTTTGACACTAGACCCCCCTACAAGTTCGTTCATACGACCGAACTAGCCGCTCACCTAAACACACATCAAACCACACTGTCAAACGTCGTTTGAAACGTGTGTCGAACTGCATGCGAGGTCATCAAGGTCGGGCTGTTGCACGGTTCCTGCGATATTGTCTTGTCTTCGCCGAAGATCTTGGGCGGCGTCATTCGCTAACCCGCCCCGAGTGAGCCTCGACGATCTTTTTGATGGCGGCGTGGCTGAGATCGGTGGCTTTGCCGATCTCTCGCAGCGATGCTCCTTGGCGGTGAGCGAGAGTGATTGCGGCGTCTCGCCGACGGGTCCATTCGAGGCGTTTTGCGTTGGCTCGACGGGTCGTTGTTTTCGCGATCCGTAATGCGTTCGCTTTGGCTTCTGCGTCATGGTTTCTACTCACGGACACCCTTCCAGAACTGTAAACCTGAGTTTACGGTTTACCAAGCAAAATCCGGTCTTGGAGGTAGGTCGGTAGGCCGCGGTTTTCGGCCGAAATCGGACGATTTTGGCCCCAATTTCGCCAGAAATTGCATTTGTGTGTAAATTCAAGGGTGTTGGAAGTGGCATTTTGGGGTGCTGGCGGTCTGGCGCTGAGTCTGGAGGTGAAACGTTGTGGGTATTGCGAGGGCAACAAAGATCACCAAAAGTGCGGGCGGTTGCGCGGCTGCTGGGTGGTATTACGGCAAGGAGATACCGGAGCGGACGCTAGAGGCTGAGCAGAAAATTCAGGCGAAGATTGCTGCGGCTGAACCGGACAACATCGGGCAGTACTACAGGGGCGAAGACGACGGCCCAATAAGGGGCGAGTGGTGGGGCAAAGGCGCCAAAGAGCTTGGGCTCGAGGGGCTGGTACCGAAGCCGGATCAGATAACGGCGATGCTGCGTGGTGTGGCACCAGGAACTGGTGAGGTGCTCGGCGGGAAGATGACCGAAGGGCCAGAGCGTGTCGGGCTGCGGGCGATCGATGTGACGTTCACAGTCGATAAAGACGCGTCGGTGCTATGGCTGACGGCGAAACAGTCGGGCAACGTTGAGGTAGCGGCACAGATCGAACAGGCGATGGTCGATTCAGCCAAAGCAATCCTGTCGGGGTTCGAGGAACGGGCCGCAGTGCGGGCAACGACCAAAGGGGTACAACGGCTGCAACAAGTCGAAGGGCTGAGTGTCGCAATGGTGCCCGAAACAACATCGAGGTTTGGTGACCCGAACCTGCATGTCCACTGTGTGGTGATGACCAAGGTGCATCGCACCGACGGCAAATGGGGTGCCCTTGATGCCCGAGAAACTTTGGGTAGCCACTACGACCTGGGAGCGAAATTCTCGACGCTGTTCCGCAACGACCTGAACGCCCGTCTCGGTGTGACGTGGGAACGGACAGGCCACCACGATGAAGCCCACCTGGCAGGTATGCCACAAGGGATCAGTCGCATGTTTTCCAAGCGCAGCGAAGGCACCGGCGGCGACAAAGGCATCCGTGAACTCATTACTGAGGAAACATCGGCGTTCATCGAGCGTGAGGGCCGGCAACCAAACCAGACCGATAAGTACTGGATACAGGAACGGGTTTCGCTGATGTCGCGGCCCGAAAAGGGCGAAACACCGACCGGTGATCTTGGCGTCCGGTGGGCCAAAGAACTCAAAGCCGGCGGCATCGACCCGGCCCAGGTCCTCACCGACACCGTGAACCTTGACGCCGACCACGCAACACTCACCATTAGCGACCGCAACAAGGCGCTCCAAGCCGCCATAGATGAGCTCGTTGATGGCCCCTCGGGCCGGTCAGAGTTCTCGGTCGGGGCGATCACCACCTGCTACGCCCGCCAACTTCCCGATAACACCGGACTGGCCGCCGATGATCTGCGGCGACTTATCGAAAGCGACATCGATTCGGTTCTCAACGACGACCGTGTCTTGTGCCGGTCCACAGCCGCGTGTCACCCATCGAAACGCCGGTTCGTGGTGGTCAAAGTCCTCGAACAAGAATTCCGGATCGCTGACCGGACCGAAGCCTTTGTCGCCGAGAGCGGCGAAGCCGGGTCGCTACGCCTCAAACCCGCAACCGTCGAAGCCGTTGACGCCGATCTTCTTGGTGGGGCACAACTCGAGGCCGCCGCAGCGATCGGCGGAGATCAGCGTTTCGCGGTCATTGTCGGCCCTGCCGGTACAGGGAAAACGTTCTCTGCTCGGGCCGGGGTCGCTTCGCTTCATGACCAAGGCCGCCACGTCATCGGGCTCGCCCCATCAGGTGCCGCTGCTGGGGTTCTCGGCGATGAAACCGGCCTGAAGGTGTCGACCACTATCGACAAGTTGTTGACCGAGTACGCCAAGCCCGACGGGCCCGGCGACAAGTACCGGGTCGGGTCGAACACGACGCTGCTGGTCGATGAGGCCGGAATGGTTCGCACCGACCACTGGGACAAACTCACCGAACTCGCCGCACAAACCGGCGCTCGTGTCGTCGCGATGGGCGACCATCACCAGTTCACCGCCGTTGGTCGGGGCGGCCTGTTTGGCCAGTGGGCCAAAACGTTGCCCTCAGCCTCGGTGACGACGCTGACCGACGTGCACCGGTTCTCCGCTGGCTGGGAAAAGAACGCGTCGTTGGCGCTTCGGCTCGGCAAAACCGAGATCCTCGACACCTACCGTCAACACGGCCGGATCATCGGCACCAGCGACGCCAGCGGCGAAATCGCTGCCGCTACCGAATACCTCAACCTGGTCGCCCAAGGCCAAGACGCCGCGATCTTCTCCCCCACCAACAAAACCGCCCGCAAACTCAACACCTACATACAGAACCAGCGGATCAGCCTCGGTGAACTCGACCCCAACGGCCCCGCAGGCTGGCTCCGTAACAGCCAAGGCGCCCTCATAGGCGACCGGGTCGTGACCCGCCGTAACGACGCCAACAACCGGACCGCATCAGGAACCGCAATAGCCAACGGGCACCTCTGGACCGTCGCCGACATCAACACCGAAACCGGCGCCATGACCCTCACCGGCAAAGCCGGACGGGTCACCATCGACGCCGACTACGTCGCCGAACACCTCGACCTCGGCTACGCCCGCACCGACATGGCCTCCCAAGGCGGCACCTTCGACGCGTCGATCGTGGTCTATGACGCCAACCAGAAATGGGTCGGCGCACGATCGGCATACGTGTCACTCACCCGAGGCCGGCACCTCAACCGGGCCTACATCACCAACGTCACCGCCGAAACCGAAACACCCGAAGCGCTCAACGGCGCAGCAACCAAAACCCTCGGCGAAATCCTGTCGAGAGCCAAAGAAAACAAACCCGCTCTCGCCTACCTCACCAACCAGATCCGCACCCCCGCCGACATCACCACTCCCCCACCAGCCGACACGCCCGCTGCGGTACAGGACAAAACGCTGTCACCGATCGACGCCGCCCGCCAAGAACTCGCCGACGCCAACGACGCCCTCAAACAAATCCGAGCCGCCATCGAACGCAACACCAAACAATCCCGCCAAACCAGCGACAAAGTCACCACCACCCGCCACGCCCTCGATGACGCACAACAAGCCCTTACTACCCACAACAACCAGAAACGGCCACGCCGCAAAAGCCTCCAAACCGACTGGGACACCAAACAGACCAACCTCGAAACCATCCTCAAAGTACGGACCCGTGAACACGACACAGCCAAACAGCGACACACCCGCACCAAAGCCACCCGATACGACCTCGACCAGAAACGCTCCAACGCCGACCTGCGCTGCGCGAACGCCCAAGGCGCCCTCTGGGGCCTCGACCCCAACTACCGGCAACACCTCACCAAAACCGACCCATCAACTGCCCGCTGGGTCGCCAAAGCCCACGAACGACTCCAACGAGAAAAAGAACCCCGCCAACAAGTCCGTCAACGGCCACCCCGCTCCCTCTAGACAACCGCTCGAGCAGCAAGCAATGCCCCGGCGAAATCATCTACCTCGAACACCCCTGAACTCGTTCGTTAAAAGCCTCAGCGGCGAAGCCGCTGCCGTTCCTTCGGGTCCTGTCGCTACCAGTAAAAGGTCGCACCGAAGCTGCCAGTCTCGGCAACGGTGGACATTTTTGATAGTGAGTCGCCCAAAGGGCGGCGATAACGGGCTTCGGGGTTTCACCGCCCTGGTGTTCCTCGAGGTTGGGCCTCCCCGAGACCCCTCCCATATGTCCCCCGGTCTCGCTTGGGCTGGGTGACCGTTGCGGGTTCGAGCGCTCCACGACTTCGCCTCCGGCCGGCTACCGCCCCCCACTACGTGGGGGTTGGTTCCACCCGCTGGCTCCGCAGCGGTCTGCACCATCCGCCCGCCGGCGAATGTGTTTTTGTGACCTACCTAATCAGAAAATACGGGTCGGGTGGTTTGGTTGGGGCCCTGCGGGCAAACGCATTCCGGAACAACTCCACTCTCTTGCCCTCAAACGTCTTCTGCTCGAACAACCAAGCTTCTTCAACTAAGGCAGAGATGACCTCCCTACTTCCAATGGCGTGCCTCTCCGACCAC
>CALJDK010000163.1 GCA_938023735.1 uncultured Acidimicrobiales bacterium | reverse complement strand
GGGCATCCGCCGATCTCGACCGGTTTCGCCACCAGTCGGGCCATGGTGACCGGCGCGTAGAACCGAAGGAACTCTTCGATCGCGAAGGGCTGCACGGCGGGGTCGTCGACCCACCGTTTGCGGTCGGCTGGACTCTGCGCCATATGCCAGAGGCTGGCGCCGATCGCCGACCAGGTCGTGTCGATACCGGCAAGAAGAAGTAGCGCCACGGTTCCGCGAACGTGTTCGGGGGCGAGTGGGTTGCCGTCGATCTCGGCGTTACAGAGATGGGTGATGAGATCATCTTTGGGGTTGGCGTGCCGGTCGGCGATCGCCGCATCGAGATAGGCATCGAGGCCATCTTCGGGTGCCACCTCGTGTTGGCCGGGCTCAGCCAGGATCCAACGGATGAACTCGCGGAACTTGTCGCCGTCGCTTTCGGGGAGGCCCAACATTTGTGCGATGACCCGAACCGGAATGTGCTGCGAGTACATCTCGGCCGCGTCGATGACATCGGCATCGCTGGCGAGGATCTCGTCGATGAGCTGGTTGCACGATGCCCGGGCGCCCTCTTCGAGTTTGGCGATGGCTTTGGGGGCAAAGGCAGGCAGCAGGATGCTGCGGGCGATGGCGTGGAATGGCGGGTCGGAGGTGATGGGCGGCGCGTATCCCATCGGCGCTGGCACATCGGGCCGCTCGGGGCCGACCACAACGCCTTGGGAGGTGAAGTGTTCATAGTCTTTGGCGATGGCCTCGACATCCGCATGTCGGGTTGGCAGCCAGGTGCCGCCGAATCGCTCCGAGAATGCAACGGGGCATTCATCGCGAAGCTTGTCCCAGATTTCGGTCGCTGCGGCGGCATAGTCGGGGTGGGTGTGGTCGAAGTCGGTGGCCCAGTCGGCCACGTCGGGTCGGGTAGTACTCATTGGTTCCCATCGTCGGATTGCGGTGAGAACTTACCGCGAAGTAACACTCGTTATCTCATCCTCGCGGCGGAGATGAGATTCACTCGTAAGGCCGAAGACGTCAGCCACTGTGCTTCGTACGCTGGAAGCATGACGAACTACCGGTTCCTTTCGCTTCTGCTGACACTGTTGATTGTGGGGGCGGCTTGCGGATCCGCATCGACAAGCGGCGACACCAACCAGGCCGACCAGGACCAGACAGCAACCTCGGTAGCTCCAACAACGATTGCCCCAGAAGTGGTCACCACAACCGCAGCACCGTCGACCACCGTCGTCGCGCCCACCACCGCCTCGACCGTGGATCCGGCGGCCGCCGAACCAGAGCCCATAACGATTGCCGGCGTTCGTGACCAGATCATCGGATGGATGGGCGGCGATGGGATGTTGACCGCCGACGAGTACGAGCGCATCTTCAGTGCCGAATTCCGTGCCGAGGCCAGTGTTGACGAGGTGAACTCCCTCTGGCCACAAACCAGTCCGCTGGGTCCGTGGAAGGTCATCGAGACCTTTGAAGAGAGTGCCGAAAGCGGCCGGTTCCTTCTTGAAGGCAACGTGCCCGAACCCAAAGTCATGCTGTCGATCGAGATGGGGGATGGTCAGGTGACCGGGGCCCTCGTGCAACCGTGGAGCGAGGCCCCCGAGACCTTTGACGACGCGGTTGCGTCGGTCGAAGCCCTCGGCCAGACCTCGTATCTCATCGCCGAGACCACAAGCGGATCGTGTGTTCCGGTGGTCGATAGCGGCGCCGACGAAATCATCCCCATCGGTTCGATCTTCAAGGTGATCGTGCTTGGGGCAGTGATCGATGCCGTTGGCGACGGAGTAATCGCTTGGGAGACCGACGTACAGATTCGTGATGAGCTCGACAGCTACCCATCGGGCACAACGCAGGACGTTGCGGCGGGGACGATGATGACCGTTCGCGCGCTCGCCGACTTGATGATCAGCATTTCTGACAACACCGCCACGGATCACCTCATCGATCTGGTGGGTCGAGATGCCGTTGAGGCCGCACAGGCGAAATACGGTATTGGTCAGCCAGAGCTGAACATTCCGTTCCTCACTACTCGCGAGCTCTTTCAGATCAAGCTCGATCCCGACCTTCGAGCCCGGTACGTGGCGGCCGACCAGCAAACGAGACGAGGCATCCTTGACGAGGTCGCGGAGATCCCGTTGGCGCCGGTTGAGGAAGCGGTTGCTGGTTGGATCGGACCAATCGAACTCGACAACCTGGAATGGTTCGCGACCCCGGCGGATCTCTGTCGAGCCTTGGTGGCGGTTAGCGCCGATCCCGAGGCCGCGTCGATCCTTCAGGTCAACCCCGGGATCCCCGACGAGAGCGCTCGCTGGGAGTCGATTGGCTACAAGGGCGGGAGTGAACCGGGCTTGTTGGCGGTCGGCTGGATCGTTACCGACGCCGAAGGACGCACCTTCACCATCACCGGTGCAGCCGTTTCGAGCGGCCTGATCGACCCGATTGCTGGCGTCACCGCGTTTGCTGGGATGCGCGATTCGTTTGTGAAGCCCTAGGAATCTGGTCGAGGTTCGTTCGGTTCGCTAGGTGAGAGCGTCGACGGCGGCGGCGAATTTGTGGTCGAGGTCGGTAACTACATTGCCCTCGTCATGGGTGGTCAACCGAATAGTGACCTTGCCGTACACGTTGCTCCACTCCGGATGATGGTTGAGTCGCTCGGCAATAAACGCCACGCGGGTCATAAATCCAAAGGCCGTCGTGAAATCCGGGAACTCAAATTCGCTCGTCAGATAGCCATCGCTCTCAACCCAAGTCATCTGGATTCCTTTCGGATTTCTTGAAGCATCACCACCATAGTTGTGGGCTTTACTCTTCGAATGCGAGGGTCGCGGAGCGCCGTTGGAGGCCCCCCTTGCTTTTGCGTGCGATCCGTACGACGATGGTCGCCTAGCGACGGTGTTCCACCATAAGGAACTGTTCCACAATGTGGAACAGTCAGACCGGCAGCAGAACCGTCGCCAGAACATTCGAGCAAAAACACAAAGAACAAAGAGAGAACAAAGAGGTTGTCCCTGTGAGCGATTTTCCCACCAGTGCAAAGGTCGTCGTCATCGGCGCCGGAATCGTCGGTAACTGTCTGGTCGGCCACTTGGCCCGCTTGGGCTGGACCGATCTGGTCCTTGTCGAAAAGGGCCCGCTGCCCAACCCTGGCGGCTCCACCGGTCACGCCTCGAACTTCATCTTCCCGGTCGACCACAACAAAGAGATGGCCCTGCTCGGTGAGCAGAGCGCCAACCAATACCGCGACATGCAGCTGTCGGTCGACAGTGGCGGTATCGAAGTTGCGCGGACCCAAGAGCGCATGGACGAGCTCCAACGGCGCATGACCTCGGCCAAGGCTTGGGGCATCGAGGCCCACCTCCTTACCCCGGCAGAGGTAAAGGAACTGGTTCCCTTTATCAATGAAGAGGTCATCCTGGGTGGGTTCCACTGCCCAACGGTGTCGGTTGTCGACTCACTCGAAACCGGAACCACCATGCGGAAGGAAGCCATCGAGAAGGCGGGCTGCCAGGTGTTCGCCAACACCGAGGTGCTCGACCTCATCACCGAAGAAGCCCACGTTCCTGGCCAGACAAAGATCAAGGCCGTGGTAACCGACAAGGGCACCATCGAAGCCGAGTATGTGGTCATCGCCTGTGGTGTGTGGAGTAACCGCATCGCCAACATGGCCGACGCGTACATCCCGCTCGTGCCCGCCGTTCACCAGATGGCCGACGTTGGCCCCATGGACATCCTCGCCGAAACCAACAACGAGATCGGCTACCCGATCGTTCGCGACATGGACACCTTCTGCTACGAGCGTCAGTCGGCCGGATCGATGGAGGTCGGCTCGTACGGTCACCGCGCCATCCTGCATCACCCCGACGAGATCCCCTCCAACGAAGAAGCCGCACTCTCACCAACAGAGATGCCCTTCACCCCCGACGACTTCGATGCGCAGATGGAAACCGCCATCGAGCTCATGGACATGCTCGGCGAAGCCGAAATCAAGTACGCCATCAACGGCCTGCTCAGCCTTACCCCCGACACCATGCCCTGCCTTGGCGAGATCCCCGAGGTGCGCAACCTCTGGTCGGCGGCTGCGGTTTGGGTAAAGGAAGGTCCGGGCATGGCCCAGGTCGTGGCTGAGTGGATGACCTACGGCTACCCACGCGTCATCGACGTTCACGGCGCCGACGTTGCCCGCTTCTACGAAGAAGAGAAGAGCGACGAGCACATCTGGGCGCGCGCCGATGAACACTTCATCAAGACCTACGGCATCGTGCACCCGTCCGAGCAGTGGGAGAGCCGCCGCAACCTTACGGTGAGCCCCTACTTCTCCCGCCAGGAAGCACTCGACGCGTACTTCTACACCGCCCGCACCTGGGAGCGCCCGCAGTGGTACAACAGCAACGCCGACCTGGTCGAGCGTTACGGCCTGGCCGAGCGCCCCAACGAGTGGGATAACCGCTGGTGGAGCCCCATCACCATCGGCGAGCACCTCAACCTCCGCGAGAACTGCGGCATGGTCGACCTCAGCGCCTTCCAGGTGTACGAACTCGAAGGCCCCGGCGCTGTCGAGTACGCCGAGTACCTTGCGGTGAACAAGGTCGACAAGCCGGTTGGCTCAAGCACCTACACCCCCTGGCTCACCCCCGATGGCGGCTTCCACTCCGACCTCACCATGATGCGTGTGGCCGAAGACAAGATCCGCATCGTCACCGGCGTGTTCGACGGTGGACGCGACAGCTTCTGGGTGAAGAAGCACCTGCCCGAAGATGGTTCGGTCACCTTCAAAGACATCACGATGGAGACCACCACCCTCGGTCTGTGGGGCCCCAATGCTCCGGCCGTGCTCGCCAAGATCTGCGACGCCGACCTTAGCCAGGAAGGCTCGCCGTACGGCTCGCTTCGCAACGTCGAAGTCGCCGGAATCCCCTGCACCCTGTTCCGCATTTCCTATGTCGGCGATACCGGCTGGGAGATCTACACCGGCTGGGACAACGGACCCGCTCTGTGGGATGCCCTCATGGAAGCTGGCGCCGAACAAGGTCTGCGCCCAACCGGCGGTGGCGTGTACGGAACCTCGGGTCGCCTCGAAAAGGGCTACCGCCTCATGGGCGCCGAACTTGAGAGCGAATACAACCCACTCGAAGCCGGCCTGGCCCGCCCCAAGGTCAAGGCCGCCGACTTCATTGGCAAAGAGGCCTACCTGGCTGCCCGCGATGCAGGCAACGAGGTGTCGATGTGCACCCTCACCGTCGAGAGCCACACCGACTCCAACGGTGTCGAGCGCTACATGCAGGGTGGCAACGAGCCCATCCTCGACATGGATGGCAACCGCATCACCGACAGCCACGGTCGAGTAGCCCGAGTCACCACCGCGGGCCCCGGCCCATCGGTCGGCAAGTTCCTGCTTATGGCCTACCTGCCCAACGACAAAGCCGTCATCGGTACCGACCTGCAGGTCATGTACATGAACGAGCTGTTCCCCGTAAAGGTTGCGGCTGTCGAAGGTGCAGTCTTCGATCCTGAAGACTCCCGCCTAAAGGGATAGGGGAGTAGCAGCATGCGAATCCTCACCCTCATCAAGCGGGTGCCTGCGCCGGGCGCCCGCATCAACATCACCGACGACGAGCAGATGGTCAACACCGCCAACCTCGGCTTCACCATGAGCCCGCACGAAGAGTGCGCGGTTGAAGGCGCCGTACAACTCATCGAGGAGCACGGCGGCGAATCCACCGTGCTTACCCTCGGCCCAGCCGAGGCCGAAGAGCAGCTGCGCTATGCGGCGAGCATCGGTATCAACCAGGCCGTGCTGATGGACAAC
>CALJDK010000162.1 GCA_938023735.1 uncultured Acidimicrobiales bacterium | reverse complement strand
GTCATGGTGGTGATGAACCACTGGTCGCTTTGGGAAGCCTCGCCCCGTCGGATCGCAGGGAGCAGGCCGGCCCGAACAAGACTGGACTTGCCCGACCCAGATGGGCCGACAACCGCAACCAGACGGCCGTCGGTGCTCCGGTTTCTGAGCCGTCGTAGAAGTCGCTCCACCAGCTCGTTACGGCCAAAGAAGTGGCTGGCGTCGTTCTCCTGGAACGCCCGAAGCCCGACGTAGGGATTGTCGCCGGTATAGCGCTGCGATGGAAGCAGCTCGCGGGGC
Source organism: uncultured Acidimicrobiales bacterium (assembly GCA_938023735.1). Classification (GTDB taxonomy): domain Bacteria; phylum Actinomycetota; class Acidimicrobiia; order Acidimicrobiales; family SHLQ01; genus CALLQB01. The sequence continues at coordinate 16,298 of CALJDK010000162.1, read as the reverse complement.
GACGGAGCGTTGGCATCACCGCCTGGCCGGTCGAGCTCTTCAAGAAGTTGGCCCATGCTCGCAAATCGCTGGTTGGACTCGACGGTTGTGGATCGGGCGACGATGCGGCCGAAGGGCGTTGTCGTGCTGTTCTCTAGTTGGTTGCTATCGGCTGGCGTGGCCGGGCTCAGGTGCTTGAGCGCCGACGATGCTTCGGCGATCATCGACCCGAAAGCTGCGATGTCGACATGGAAGTCGTGTTTCTCGGAAGAGTGGCTCTGCTGAGCGATCCCGAAGTCGCCAAGGAAGTAGTTACCAAGCTCGTCACGGAAGACATTCGCGGGCTTGATGTCGCGATGGACCACACCATGCTCATGAGCGGTTGCCAGCGCGCCACCAACTTGGCGAATGAGCAACTCGACTTCGGAGTCGGCGAGAACGCCATCGGCGATCTGATCGGCAAGCGTGCCGCCGCGAAAGAGCCGCATGACCAGGAATGCCGAATTGGGCTCGCGCCAGAAATCGATGAGCGGCACGATGTGCGGGTGCTCAAGCGAAGCAACCAGCTGCCCTTCGGCCTCAAAGCGCCGAATGAACTCGGGTTCGTTGGCAAGCTCGGCCCGAATCTGCTTGATGGCGACCTCGCGGCGAAGCGTGGGTTGGGTGGCCCGCCATACTTTGGCGAAACTTCCCTCGCCGATCTGCTCGTGGAGTTCGTAGCCGCGAACCCGCTGCAAGATAAGTTGGCTATTGGACTGTGAACCCGTCTCGTTCAGCAGCAGCCGGTGTTCGAGATCGCGCAAAGCCGGACCCGGTTCGACACCAAGATCCGACACCAAGACCGTGCGGAATTCGCTGTAGGAGCGCAAGGCTTCGACCGTGCGACCGCTTCGGTGAAGCGCGATCATCCGCAACTCGCGCAGCCGTTCGTTCATCGGGTGGTCAGCGATGAGCTGACCGAGATCTTCGAGGGCTTCGCCCTGCCGATCGAGGTCGATAAGCGACTCGCATCGGGCCAGGCGAACCGCCAAACGCAACGCTTCAAGCCGATCGATCTCGGGCCGAATCCAACTTTCGTCGGCCAATCCGGCAAACGGTGGACCAGCCCAAACCGCCAACGCAGCATCGGCATGAGCGAGTTTGTCTCGAGGTTCCGATTCGGGGTTGGTGGCTTGCCGGGCCAAATCTTCGAAGTCCGTCCGATCGAGTTGGAAGAGACCTGGCTCGAGCCGGTAGCCATCGGGCACGGTGCAAACGATGTCTGCGCCGTCGTGTCCGTCTTGGGTAAGGGCGGTTCGAAGTCGCGAGATGTAGGTCCTTAGGGCTCCCAGTTCGTCGTTGGGCAGGCTGTTGTCGTGCCAGATGCGCTCGACTAGTTGACCGGTATCGGCTCGACAATCGCCATCGACGAGCAGTGCCGCCAATGTTCGTCGTTGCTTTGTACCGCCGAGCGAAATCGTGCGATCACCAATGGCAGCTTCAACTCCACCGAAGATACTGAACCGCACCTGGCCTCCTTCCACGTTCCGCACCGTGACATCGGGAGGTTTCAGATGAGTTTCAGTTCAGGATTTGCCCCTACTCAGCTGCACAAACGCACCTGAGGTGATGAGAGAACCTGCGCCGCCTGTAGCCCGCCCCCGCTTCACACAGGCTTTCAGGAAGTCGTTCAAACCGTCAAGTGGTTCGTCCAGCTGGACAACATCTCAGAGCGTTCATCGCCTTGTGCAAGCCGGTTGCAACAGACGTTTTGCACCGTTGCTTTGCCGCCCGACGTGGGCGGACGAGACAAGTGCTCGATGTCAAAGGGAGGCAGCAATGCACGAAATGAACAAAGCCGGAGTTGCACTATCGGCGGGGACGAATCAGGTTGCGAGGCCATCGGCCCGAACGAGAGCTGGCCGAACAACCTTCGGCGCGCTGATGGTTTGGATGGTGTTCTCGGCGCTGCTTGCGTTGTCGACCACCACCGCCACCGCCCAGTCCGACTCCATAAGGGTAGATGCGGGCGAGTCGATTCAAGCCGCCGTCGACAGCGCTGACGAAGGAACAACGATCGTCGTTGGGGAAGGCGTATATGAGGAACAAGTACGGATACGAACCAACGGGATCACGCTTCAAGGAGAGCCCGGCGCCATCATCCGTCCTGGCTCAGCACAGGCGACAAATGACTGCTCGTGGCTGGGGCTGGGCTCGGCGGTTTGTGTAGGCACCGAGTTCATTCCGATGACCAACCCCGACTGGCCCGAGGAGCCCTTCCCTGATGGCACCATCAAGAACGTGACCATTGCCGGTCTGACCATTGAGGGACCAGCCGGTTTTGGCATTCGGGTGGTGGATGGCAAGAACATCAACATCTCCGACAACGTGGTCAGCGGTGTGCTGGCTCCGGCCCTCAATGTGGGATCGGTGAAGAACTTCGAGATAGTTCGGAACTCGGTGGACAACGAAGGAACCAACAACTTCACACCCCTCGTGTTCATCGGCCGGTCAGCAAAGGGCGCGTTCAAAGGTAACGAGATCCGCAACGGCGCTCAGAACGCGGTGTCTATCACCCGGGCCAGGACGCTTGTTTTCTCGAGGAATCAGATTTCAGGTTCCTGCGGTGGCGTGTTCGCAGGAGACGCCATTCGAAAGCTCAAGCTCACCCGAAACATCATCACCGGAAACAACAAGCTGTGTCAGGACCCAAACGTTGATGGCGATATCGGCGGGTACGGAATTCTGCTGGTGGACGGTTCGAAAATCACCATCCGGGCCAACACGATTACCGATCATGTTGTGGAGAGTCCGACGATAACCCCAGGAGGGCTGCTCGTCACACCAGCGCCGGGGGCCGAAACCGGACCGAAGAGGGTGACGATTGCCAACAACACCATTACGGGCAATTCGGCCAACGGCGTGCCCCTCGACCTATTCGCTGACGGGGTCCCGAAGCTTCGAGTGCTGCGGAACACCTGCGAGGTAAGCCTCCCTGATGCCAGCTGGTGCGCAGGTACCGAAGGCTGAGGTTGTCCGGCGGCGGATGACGGGCGGGTCGCGCTTCGGCGCGGCCTGCCCCGTTTGCCACGGTGCTTCTCCACCCGCTCAACGTAGCTACTGGTTGGCTAGTTGAACGCCGATAGGAACGCCGCGAGACCCATCATCGAACCCACATGGGTAAGCACCGTCAGGCGCAACTGCTGGGCCATTCGTAGATCGAGCTGTGCGATGTCAGCTTTCAGCTCGGCGCGCAGCTCTAGCATTTCGGCCCGGAGTTCTCGGGCCAAGCCACTGGTATCGCTGCGAAGTTCGTCGCGAAGAAGCCCCAGATCCTGTTTGGTCGCAAGTTCGTCGTACTTCACCGGTGGAACCGACTCCATCAATACAGCAGCTTCTCGCTCACCCAACACCTCGTTGAGCCTCACCCGAAGCCGTAACCGATCTTCTTCCGTCACACTCATTCTGGACCCCGAACCCTCAATCATCAACAAACACCAACAAAAGGGCCGACCTACGCCGTCGCCAGCGATCAACCACAACCTACCGACCGGGTCTGACATCTAACTTCTGTTGAGGTTTCCGGGCATGCTCAGTGCCGGACATCGGCGTTGACCGCCACCACATACCCAACCTGGCCGTTCGCTTCGGCGTTGGTGCTTGGTGCGCTCGATCACGATCCGACAAGGATCGCCTCGCCGCCGACCTGGAACCGCTCGGGTACACACGTGCCGCAGTCGTCGCCAGCCACGGGGGTGGCGGTCTTGTCGTAGCCGACCACGTAGTGCTGGCCTTCGCTGATTCCCGCGTGAACGAGCACAGCGGTCGGGGGCCTCCAGCAGGTTTGTGACGGAGCACTACCGGAACGGCTCCTCGCTTAGGGCTCGAATCGGGTGCCTTGAACCTCGACACACGTGTTCGGGCCGGGGGTCCCATCTTCGAATGCTGCCGGAGGCAACCAGGCAGCAATGCTCTCGTCGGTGCATCCGGCGCGATGTGTTGCGAGCATCTCATCGACCAACCCTTCAATAGGCGGCCCATGATCCATCAAGACGATGTGGTACACCGCGGGAAGTGGCGTGACGAACTCGGTGTCCCACCATGCCGACGGGATCATCCCGGTCGACACTTTCGCGGTGATCGTGAGACTGCCTGCGTCATCGACCAAGGCACCACCGAGGTATCCAATATTGCCGAACTCAGGCATATCAAGGATGTGAAGGGTGAGCGGCTCGCATCCGCCCCCGACTACCTGTGAGCATTCGTCCACATCATTGAAGAAAACCAGCCACGCCGTTACGGGATGTCCCGGCGCCAGGCCCACCGAAGACACCAAGACTTCGAGATCATCTTCCGTTGCGATGATCTCTACGTTGGATCCCTCGACATCTTCAGCCGTCAGCAGGTCTCGCATAACTCCCTGCTGTTGTCTGACGATTGGAGCAACGGTGGTCGTCGACTCAACAGTCGTGGTTGTTGGTGGAACTGTCGTGGTTGAAGTCGGAGCGGAAGTTACTGGCGGCGCTGTCGTATCCGCCGAACCTTCATTCGCTGATTCCTCGCTCGCCTGATCTGACGAGTTTCCCGTTTCTGCGACCGCAGTCTGCGCACGGTTGCTACTGCCACAGGATGTCGCTATCAGTGCAGCCAATACTGCCCAGAGAATCCACCGTTTCATCACTTGCTCCTTCCCGCCGGCACCAGAGCGGTCCCGTACGTAGCATTTACCCTGCTCACCCCTGGTTGCAAAAGCGTCACTTCTCGTCGTTGTGACCAGTTTGTGACTCGCCTGTGACACGAAAGCCTGTAACGATTGACGAAACGCACGGGGAAGCGGGCGCGTTTGAGCAACAGCGGAAGCATCAACGTCATTGGTGGAGTAACGCTCTCACCCCCTAGCGCCGCGCCCGAACAGCAAGGCAGCGTTGGCGGAGCCCGGCTTCAACGGATGCTGGCGGCATTGGTAATCGAGCGCAACCGTGCCATCTCCCTGGATCGATTGACGGAGATCGCATTCTGGGGCGACGACTCTCACGAAACGGCGTCATCGACCATGCGAACCTACGTATACCGACTGCGCCGGGCTCTCGAGTCAGCACAGATCGATGCACAGATCGAAACGACAGCCGCCGGATACCGCCTAGAGATCCACAACGACGCGGTCGACCTTTTGCGGTTTGTCGACAACGCTGAGCGATGCGCCCATCTGGTTGAGGCAGGCGATCACCGTGCAGCCATAAAGGTGGCCGACCAGGCGTTGACCGATTGGGACGGTGAACCATTCTCGCCCTTCGCCAACGAGGCATGGGCGTTGGCCGAGGTACGTCGAGCCGAAGAGCTGCGACTCCAGCTCGAAGATCTTCGCAGCGAAGCTGCGATGAACGCCGGAGACACCCGCAAAGCTGTGGCTGCGCTCGAACAACTGACGGCTGAAGCCCCTTCCCGCGAGCGGAGGTGGGAGCTTCTCATGCTTGCACTTGCCGCGGAGGGCCGCCACGGCGAGGCGCTTCGCGCTTACGCACGTTGCCGGGAGTGGCTCGTTTCAGAGCTCGGGCTCGACCCGTCCGAGCGGCTTCAACAACTTGAACAGCGGATACTCGAAGGGGATGCTTCACTTCTCGATCGCTCGGGCGAAGATTCGATCAGGTCCTACCAGCTCGTTGAGTTGATCGATGAGAGCAACGAAGCACGACGTTGGTTGGCAAGCCATGAGTCGATCAGCCATGAGCTGTGGGTTCTTCGTCTTGAGGCGACCCATGCGGACGAGGTCGACTTCATCAAGCGATTCGACTCGTATATGGAACGGGTGTCGCTGCTCGAACACCCATCCATCAATCCCACAGTCGACTACTGGCGTGAGCCGGGCGCCGCGTTTGTGATTTCGCGGGCGTTGGGCGGATCCAGTCTTGCCAATTGGGTAGATGACATTGATACCGCCATGGCCTGGAACATCGCTGACGCTGTGAGCAATGCGCTGGCACAAGCACACGCTCAGGGAGTTGTGCACGGTTCGGTCACATCACAGTTCGTTCATGCTGACGCGAGCGCCAGTTGGTATCTCACCGGTTTCGGCACACCGCAGGCGGTCGTTGGCCAAGCAAGCCTTCGCGACGATCTTCGTGACATCGAAGAACTGCTTCGAACGGTAGCGATCAAAGCCGGAGACCCGCACCTGTTTGGCATTCCCACTGGTGGGTGGGTCAACGCCAGTTCGCTTCTGTCGACGTTGGCGGGTTTACGAACGCGGCGCGTGCCCGCTGGTGCGTCACCAACAGCCGCACTTGTGGGGCGCAACCCCTATGTCGGGCTCCGGTCGTTCGGCCAGGGAGATGCATCATTTTTCTTTGGCCGAACTGCGCTGGTTGAACAGCTGGTTGGCGACATCGAGCGGGGTTCGGGACTACAAGTCCTTATTGGTTCGTCCGGTTGCGGCAAGTCCAGCCTGCTTCACGCTGGAGTGATTCCGGCGCTGATGTCGAAGCCCGCTGAGAACTTGCGCCTGACACTTCGCTGCACACCCACGGCAGCGCCGTTTGAGTCCTTGGCGTCCGCGCTCAGGCAGCTGGCGACCTCGACAGCTTCGGTTTCGCTCACCGGTGAAACGGTCAGATTCATGGGGCTGTCTGCTGCCATCGATGCGATGACTCCAGATGGTTCATCGCTTCTGCTCGTCATTGATCAGCTCGAAGAACTGTTCGAGTTGGCCGACACCGAGGATCGCAACGCCATTCTCGAAACCGTGGCCGATGTTGCAGTGAACAAAGCCAACGTTCAGGTCTTGGCTGCTATCCGCAGCGATGCTCTAGAAGGCCTGCTCGAAACCCCGACGCTTGCGCCGTTGCTTCGAAACGCACTGGTACCAATTCCTCCGCTTACCGACGTAGAGGTCGAGGAAGTCATCGTGCAGCCATGCCATGCGGTCGGGGTGGATGTGGATATCGGCATTATCGCTTCGGCAACCGCCGAAGTTGCGGGCCAATCCACGATGCTGCCGCATCTACAGCAGGCGCTTCGAACCACGTTTGAGGAGTCGGGCGGACACCTGGACGAGCACGTCTATCGAAATCTTGGTGGCGTTGGCGGAGCACTCGAACGATCCGCAGAGCAGAGCTACTCCCTCCTAAGCAATAGCGAGCAAGACCTTTTGCGGAGCATCGTTCGCCGACTGGTGGTGGTTGGTCGCTCCGGTGGACTCGAGCGCGAGAGGTCACGAGTAGCTGACCTACCGAAGGGCAACGGAGCCGGCAAGCTCGACGGGCTTCTGACGCAACTTGTTGCGGCCAGGCTGATCGTTCTCGATCACGACCCATTGACGCGGGAACCCACGGTCGAGATCGCCCACGAGTCTTTGTTGCGAGACTGGGAGCGGCTCCGCTCTTGGGCATCCGAAGACGCAGTACTGGCCGAGACCCATCGACTTGTCACCAGTCGTTCCCGCTCGTGGATTGAGCTCGACCGAGATGAGAGTGAGCTTCTCCGTGGGTCGCGACTCGAAGACGCAGTAGCGAAACTCTCCGATCTTGAAGATGACCTCTCACATGACGAGCGGTCGTATCTGGATGCGAGCGTGGCTCTGCGGGACGCCAAGCTTGTGGCCGAGCGACGAACGAGTTCTCAGTTGCGGCGAATGCTGGTTGGTGCGCTGGTGGCGCTGCTCGTTGCTGTCGCAGCAGGTGGGTTGGCGCTTGTTCAGCGGAGCGCTGCAAGGGAGAACGCTACCGAGGCCGTACTCCAAGCAAACAGTGCATCTCGAGCCGCCGACGACGCCGAAGCGGCTTGGGTAGTTGCCGAACGACGGGCCGAGGAGGCAGAACTACAGCGGCTACTTTCCTCTCTTGGCCCAACAGCGGCAGAGAATCCACGACGCGGCGTGCTTCTCGGAGCCGAACTTCACTCGCGTTTCGGAAGTGATGCCACGCGCAACCTTCTGCTCGAGACGCTTCAGCGGTTACCTCGCGGACTCGAACGATTCCTTGGCGAGGGCTCATTTCACTCGGCAGCTGTTTCGGCCGACGGTGCGTTGGTGGCAGCCGCCAAGGCCGAATCCGTAGAGATGTGGCAGCTTCCAGGCGGCGACGGCGTAGCCGTTGAGTTCGAGGTCACCGAAGCTCACGACATCGCATTCGCTGACGACGTCCTGCTCGTTGCCGCCGGATCCCAAGGAGTTGTGCGGGTCCAGCTCGACGGGACGACAAAGGACATCTTGGATGCACCGTTTGAGGTCACAGCGGTGTTTGGTACCGCCGATCTTCTCTTGGCTGGTGGTGCTGAGGGGCAGGTTGCGCGGTGGACCGGTTTGGGCTGGAAGAACTTCGAAGGCGAGCTTGGCGGTAGAGCCGACCGTATTCATGCCGATGCATCAAGCGGCTACACAGTCGGCTCCTCTCGCCAGAACGGAAGCACGGCAGTTGTGTGGGATCTGACGACTCAAGAGTCAATCGGAGAGCTGCGCCACATCGGTAGCCACGATCTCATCAACACGCTCGATGCGGTTGTCATCGACGACACCATTGCCAGCATTGGCACTGACAACCGCTTGACCACCTGGGCGTTACCGAGTCTTCAGCCACTTCGTTTGGACTTTGTGGTTCCGACAGCCCTCGACGTGGGGCCTTCCGGCGAGCTAGTAGTCGCCACCTCGTCGAACCAACTCGAGACTCGGCGAGTAGACGACCTGCAAGTGACGGCAGTCTTCGAAGCGTCTCCGTTTACCCGCAACCAGATTGCCTACGGGGGATCCCGCGCAGTCGCAGTTCCTACCGACGATGGCGTTGAAGTGTGGGATCTTCTCGGCGGACATGCGCTGGCCGTGGAAACCATCTTGGATTTCGGCGGTCTGGCATCGTATTCGGCAGGATCCAAGGATGGCCTTGCCGTGGTAACTGCTGATGCCAATGACGAACCGAATATTGAGATCTTTCAAGACTTCGAACCGACGGGTCTATGGGCCGAGTTCGACTCACCCGATGCGTATTGGGCAGCGCTGGCGGGCAAATGGGTGGTCTCGCTGTTAGACGATGATGTTCTGGAGATCCATGACTTCGACACGAGACGCCGGCTCGAACTTCCTACGATTCCCGCAACAAATGCTCGCCATGACGGTTCCGATTCGCATCTGCTTGTAGCCCCGATCGACGATTCGTCGCCGGGTCTGGTTATGCATGTCGACAATGCTGGCTTCTTGACCGAATTGACCGACCTTGAGTCACCGCTTGCCGAGATCATCAGCGTCAACGTTGCCGACAATTTCCTGGTGGCAGCGACCAAACGTGGCGATGTTGCGATCTGGGATGCTGACTCGCTCGAACTCGTTCACCTTCTTGAGGACCCAACCGGATCCCGCGTGGTTGGCTCAACCAGCTTGAAGCCCGGTCAGTTGACCCTCTTTCTGATTGACGGGCGCAGCGTCGATCTCGACCTGGCAACGGGAGAGATCACTCGCGAGTTGATGTTGTCTCCATCAGGTTTCCCGCAGGACGTCTCTGCGCTTCCTGGCGCCGACGGGCTCGTTATCACCGGTGGTCCTTCTCGCTTTGGCGGCACCGCGCGACTGTGGGACGCCGACACCGGCGAACAGGTGGGGCTGGCCTTTGATGACGTTGGTGTCGGTGCGCTCACCTACTCGGAGGACTGGCTCTTTACGTTCTCACTCACTGTTAACCCGCCGTACCGCTTCCGCTGGCCCATCAATCCCGATGCATGGGCCCCCGCTGCGTGTGACATAGCGGGTCGCTCTCTCTCGCCTGACGAATTGGCGGACAACGGGCTCGAGTCGTCCTCAACCACTCTCTGCTGAAACCCATCGCCCTTAGTTCACCGGTGTGCTGTGCTAAAAATCAGCGAGAGTCGGCTCGCTGGCGAGCGGCTCTACCGGTACATCGACTCACGTCTATTTGAAGGCCGGCGGAGCCCCTCGAAGTAGGACTTTCCGTGAGGCACGCGCCGGCCTTCTGCCCGTCTACGGCGCACCGCATTCGGAGCGGTGAGTTCACTTCGAACTCACTATCTACTCAACGAAACGCAGAGCCGCGAGGTTCCGAGTTTTCATGCAATTTCGCACTTTGTTCAGCCGAAAAACTTTGTAGACGTTTGCGCTGGTGAGCCGCCGTAAACCAGAGGCACACCGGGAACGAGGTTCTCGTAGCTGATCGCAAGCGTGCTAGGTTCACTGCTGGTTAGGACGCCGAGTTAGCAGAAAACGGGGAGGACCGGCGCTCGAGACCTGGTGGGGGTGTGCGTGGCCGCGATGACGTCGGTCAGGTGCTCAATCACGGGTCTGGTTGGCAACTGTGGGCGTGCTCGCGCACGCACCGCTGCCGTCGCTATGTCGCTTGACATGGCGCCCCCAACGGCAAACGCCCACCGAGCAGCGGATGAATCACCTTTGATGTAGTGCCGCCGAGTGCGGGCCCTTGCTAAGAGAGCTGGACCCACACCCGGAGGCTGCAGAAAGATCATTGACCCATGCTTCACAGCGTTCGAGCGCTGCGAAACAACACTTGGACAAGGATCTCCTTTTCGCCACTGTACCGGTGACGTCTCGGGGCATCCCAGCCAAACGGGACAGTTCTCTTTGCGTCCACAACGTGGACCAAGCAAGTGATTCTCGGCACGCCGCTCCAGAGAGGAGCACGCCGAAGTAGAGGCGAATCGAACACTTTCACTGGGCTGCTACTGCTCGGCGCATCGCGTCGCGCACCGCAGCCGGAATCACTTTTTTGAAAGGGAATTACATGTCAACCATGACAACACTTCGACGCGAGGTTTCGGTACTTCGCGTCGCTTTAACAACAATGCTAATAATCAGTCTGCTTGCGGTAGCACCTGCCGCGGTCGCGTCCACCGATGGACTCGATGTGGCAGGCACGTACCAGTTGCGGAATGTCGCCACCGGGCTCTACGTCGACGCCGATGGCGGAAACGTGGCGCTCACCGGCGATGCAGCAGTGGCCACCGAGTGGCAAGTTCTGCCGGGCGATGGCGACGCGGTGTATTTCCGCTCGACAGCGACGCACAACTTCCTCGACGCCGACGGATCGCGCGTCAACTTCAACGTTGACGAACTCGCCGACCTGTCGCGCACCGAGGGCAAGTTTATGGTCAGGGACGCCGGCAACGGCGAGCATCTGATCCTCAACCTCGACTACGACCGGTACCTCGATGCTGAGGACGGCAACGTCCGTACGGCAAAGAATGCCAACAACGACGGAACTCGTTGGGAGCTGATCTCCACCGCCGAGGCCGCTCCGCCGGCCACCGGTCTGGTGCAGATCACGGTCGAAAACCTCCAGCCCGCTGACGGCTTCTTCTTCACTCCGATGTGGACGGGTCTGCACGCTGGTGATTTCGATCTGTTCAACGCTGGCGAGCGCGCCTCTGAAGGGCTCGAGATCCTGGCCGAGACGGGCAACACCGCCCCGCTGAGCGACGAGTTCGAAGCCCGTGGTCGACTTCAGACCACGGTGGGCGACGGACCGATCGGCCCCGGTGCCACCATCACCGACTCGATCGAGATCATCAACCCGGCTGCGTACCCGTACGTGTCGTTCTCCTCGATGATTATCCCGTCCAACGACGGCTTCTTCGGTAACGGCAACCCCACCGCCTACCCGATCTTCGACGAGAACGGTGCGTTCACCGGTCCGGTGACCATCGACATCTATGGCGAAGACATCTACGACTCGGGCACCGAGGTCAACACCGGTTCAGGCGCAGCGGGCTTCTCGCTCGGCTTCGACGGTGAAGGTTCGGGCGAGTCAACCGACGATCCCAACGGCACCGTTCAGATCCACCCGGATCGCTTCGAGAACCTGGTCGGCCTGCACACCGCAGCCGGAACCATCATCGGCTCGGACGGTTCGGGCTTCCTCGACGCCGATGAAGCGGTCGCCCGCATCACCATCGACGTTGTCGCCGCCCCGACCTTCGAAGGCGCGGTCTACGTGGGAACCAACGGACTTGAGGGCAACGAGGTCGCCGCGTTCGGTCAGAACGCCGACGGCACCATCAGCCCGATCGGTAACTTCGACACCGGCGGTCTCGGCTCTACCGAGTTCGATGGCGGCGAAGGCCTCGATCCGCTGATCTCGGCTGACTCGCTCATCGTCACCGAAGGCGAGGAGTTCCTGCTGACGGTTAACGCCGGCAGCGACACCATCTCCTCGTTCGCCATCAACGACGACTTCAGCCTGACTCTGGTCAGCGAGGTCGACTCCGGTGGAGTGGGACCCAACAGCCTCGCGGTAAATGATGGCCTGGTCTTTGTGACCAACATCGACCGTGACGGCGTGGCGCTCGGCGATGCCGACACGCCTCGTGGCGAGCCCAACGACGAAGGCAACGTGGTGGGCTTCTACCTCTCCGAATCCGGAGAGCTGTCGCCAACCGGCTACTCGGCCGACCTCGACAACCGCCCTGCCGACATCGGGTTCTCGACCGACGGTGATCGTCTCATCGTCTCGTCGATCACCTCTGGTTCGGCAGCGCTTCCGGGCGTCCACGCCGAGGCATCGCTCTACGCATTCGACATCTTGCGTAGCGGCCGCCTGGCACTGGCCGACACCGGCACGCCAACGCTTCGTGGCAACGAAGAGGGTCGAAACCTTCCGAGCGCGATCGACTTTGATATCACGACCGTCGACGGTCGTGAGTTCATCGTTGTGACCGAAGCTCGCGAGTTCAACTCTGAGGGTGCACCTCCGGCCCTTCCGGCTCTCCAGGCCGGCTCGGCTACCGTGTACGAGCTCACGGCAGACAGCGACTTGAGCATCACCGAGAGCGACTTCGCTCTTACCGATGGCGACCCTGCCGCTCCCAACGCCTTCGGCGCCGACGGCCAGCAGCTCACCGCTTGCTGGATCGACTTCGGTGTCGACGGCCGGACGTTCTTCGTGTCCAACGCGATCAACGCCACCATCAGCAGCTTCTACCTCGAGGACGATGGCACCGTCACCCTCCTCGACTCGATTGCTGCTTCTGGTACCTCCGGGTTTGAGAATGAGGGCGAAGCTGTCGATGGTCCGACCACCTTTGGTCGCACCGACGGCTTCATCGACCTCGATGTCAGCCCCAATGGCGAGTACCTCTACCAGCTTGAGGGACTGTCGGGCAACGTTGGGGTCTACTCGGTGAGCCACGATGGCTCGCTCGACCAGGTCCAGGAGCTCACCGGCTCGCTTCCCGAAATTGATACCCAGGGAATCGTTTCGGTCGGTGCCCGGTAGCCAACATCCCCTAGAGAAACACGGCATGCCAGCGAACTGGCACGCCTGAACGATTCGGCCCGCCGGTGCACCCGCACCGGCGGGCCTTATCGTTAGCTGGTTCCCCCAAGCCCGCCAGCGCATCAGCTGAGCAGCTCATTGGCTCTTTACGTAATTGACTCACTAACTCATAAGGAAAAGGTCGAACTGGCAGCGGAAGTTGGGGGCTGCGTCGCCGCTGCCATCTCGAAGAAGGGATGTATTGAATCCCAAGTTGGTCTGCGTCAGCTCTCCGGTAGCTGCGCGGTAAATACCAGTGCCGCCCACCACGGCCCGATGCATGACTGGCTCGGGAAGAACGGTGCCTTCGATTCCGCTGGTGGTAATGCTGTCGGCGGGAAACAGGTTCGACTCGCTTATTCGACCGAACTGGTACTCCTGCACGCTGGCCAGGTGGGGTTCGGGGCGCTGCGAGTGGATCAACAAAAAGCCTCGGCAGAACCAGTGCCCGATTGCGCCGTTGTCGGACGGAACGAAGCCGTTGGGCTGCACGGTGCCTTCGGGATAGATGAATCCCTCGACCATGAATGGCGTACCTCGATAGTCACCCGGCTCTTGATCGCGCACCGGACTGTCGCGCCAGGTATCGCCGATGCAGGCCACGTCGAAAGTGACGGTTTCTTTCCGGATCTCCACCCCCGATGATCCCGACGCCGATGCCGAGGCTGCTCCGGCCACGCCGCCCACCACTGCAGCGCCAAGGCCCACGCCGGCCAGCAGCTTGCGCCGGTCGATCGACTTGTCGGCCCTTCCGGCGAAACCGTCTGGCGACTCGGCCTCGCCAAGCCGCTGCGTGTCGTGGTCGTTCCTGCTGTTGCTCACGTGGTTCTCCCTATTGCTCATGGTGATCACTCACCCTCGGTGTTGCTGTCTTGTTGGATGTCTTGCGCTAAGTCCTGTTGTTCCTGCTCGGAGAGTTCGCTTGGCCACTGCGGACACGTAATGGCGTACGGCTCATCGGTAGGCCCAAATTGCCGCCACTCTTCGAGCGTGAAATTTCGGCCCGCGGCCTGACACGCCCGGTCGAGCCAGGTATCGGTATTGAGGTCCCACAGCACGGCGTAGCCATCCCACACGGTTGCCAACGTGCTGCCATCGCGCGACACATGGGGAATGGATTGCCGCTCGCTGGGGAACGGACCACCGATCTGGACGCCCTCTTCGATGTCCCATAACCGACCCAGCACGTCGGCTGTGGTGATCATGTACCGACCGTCGTCGCTGAAGAATGGTCCATAGCTGAAGCCACCGACGGCATCGTTGTTGCCCAGAAACACCGGGCCGATGGGTTGATAGGTCTCGGTGTCGCGGTACGAGATCGACCCGTCTTGGGCGATGGTGACCAGCCATTCGTCGTTGTGCGAATACGCAGCTTGGACAACAGCGCCGCCGCCCGAGCTCAACACTGGTCCGACTGGTTTCCAGGTTGCGGTATCCCAAACCATCGCTGCCCCAGTGACGGTTGCTGCGACCATACGAGTGCCGTCATTGCTGAAGGCCACCGCCCGCACGAGTGTGCGGTCGTCTATCTCAGAAAGGTCCTCAAGCCGAGCGACAATCCGTTCCTGTTCGGTGTCGACAACTACCACGATCGGCTCCTCGGTGATCGTGTTGTCGAGCCCTAGGCCAACGAGCGTCTCCGTCCGATTGATGGCCGTCGCAAAGAGAGTAAGCGGATCGACAGAGAACTGCGGCTCGAGCGTCTGGGCGTCGCGGACAACGATGGTGACATCGTCGATACTCCACGTAACGACCAGCCGTTTACCGGCCACCCAGGCGAACTGTGTTCCGTCCTCGAGTGGTTCCATCAAACGTGGGTTCTTTCGATCAGCGATATCCCAGAGCTCGGGCTCATTGCCAAACGGAGAGCTCACTGAAAGAAGGGTTGCATCGGCATTCATGGTGATCTCACCCCTTCCGGCAGGAACCGCGTCTCCGATGATCCGCGATCCATCGAGTGCGAAGAGTCCGATTCCGTCATCACTTGCGATCGCGAGCCTTCGGTCATCGTTTTGGATCGCTAGTCCGACCAGACCGCTCAACTGCGAATTGAATGACCTACCCGCCGATGCTCCCTCTTTGTCGAACATGATCACCGATCCGTCAGCGCCCACCATCACACCCAGATCTTCCGTGAGAGCAAGCACGGGGTTCACCGATTGCAACGAGATACCAATCGACCGATTGGGCAGCAGGGCTGCGGATGATCGAAGGTCAGCCTCGGAAGTGTTCCAATGCTGAAGCTCGAAAGCCGTGACCACGTCGAACTGGGTGTCGGTCACCCAGCGGGTAACGATGGGCGGGTCGGCCACTCGGTCGCCAGTTCTCGTCGAACTGCGCGAAACAACCTCGGAAAGCAACTGCTCCTGCGTATTCAAGTCCCACAGCCGAACGTTGACCCCGCCGGCAGTGAGCAGCTGCGACCCGTCGGGGCTTAACGACATCGTCGTCACCCCAACAAGGAAGGTCGTCGGCTCATGGGCAACCTCCAATCGGAGGCTCTCATCGAGTTCGAGGCCCTCGACATCACCCAACCCCACTTCGGGGTGGGCCAGAAACTCGATCTCCAAGTCGCCGGTTGCACGGTCGAAGACGCGCACCATGCCTCGACGGTCGCCCACGATGACGCCCTTCTCGTCGGCGGTGAACACGACTGAGGTGATATCGGTTTCGTTGCGGATGCTCGGGCCGTTGGATGCGCCGGTTTGCAGGTCGTAGAAGTGCACCGACGAATCGGTGGTGGTGACCGCAACGGTCGAGCCATCGTCGGTGAGCAACAGGTCCTCGGCTCCGAACTGATCGATGCGCAGCAACGTGCCACCGGTTTCGACGTTGAAGATCGAGATGCCGTTGTCGTCGGCCGCAATCAAGTTGTCGTCGTTGGTGAACGCCACAGCCCGATCGGCGGTGGATCCTCCAAAGATTCCGAGAAGGTTGTCGGCGCCAACCAATGCTCGTTGCAGAGCGCCGAGCGTCTCGGTACCCGGTTCTCGCCGCGCTGCCTCGGCTGCCAGAAGCAGACCGATCCTTCGGTTGTCGCCAACCGATAGTCCCGCCTGGGCCACGAGGCGTCGGGTT
>CALJDK010000161.1 GCA_938023735.1 uncultured Acidimicrobiales bacterium | reverse complement strand
ACCGAAACGCAGGAACCCGTACGTGCCGAGTTTGAGCATGACACCAGCAAGGATCACCGAGCCGGCGGTTGGTGCTTCGGTGTGAGCATCGGGCAGCCAGGTATGCACCGGGAACAGCGGAACCTTTACCGAGAACGCGAGTGCAAACGACAGGAAGATCCAACGCGCGGTGTTTTGCGCTAGCGCCTGACCTTCGGCCAACTCGACCAGGTTGAACGTGACGTCGTTGCCCGTCGCCGATGCGGTGAGGAAGGCTGTGGCCAAAATTCCCACCAGCATGAGGGCCGAACCGGCCATCGTGTAGATGAAGAACTTGGTGGCGGCGTATTGCCGGTTGCCGTGGCCCCACTTACCAATGAGGAAGTACATCGGAACCAGAACGATCTCGAAGAACACAAAGAAGAAGAACAGGTCAAGCGTGAGGAACACGCCCATCACGCCAGCTTCAAGGATCAGCAGCCAGGCGTAGTACGGCTTGTGATCGTGCCCGGGGTCGACGGCCAAAATGGCCAACGGGAAGAGCAGACCGCTCAGGACCACCAGGAAGAGTGAGATTCCGTCGATTCCGAGCGCCCAGCTAATGCCGAATCCTTCGACCCAGGTAGCCGATTCGGTGAACTGGAAGCCGGCGTCGGCCATGTTGAATTCCCACATCACCCACAGGCTGATGGCGCCGGTGATAACCGATGCAACCGTTGCTGCCTGCTTGGTGACTTCAACCCGGTCGCCGCCCGGAAGCAGCGCTATCACTAGCGCACCGATGGCGGGGATGACGATGAGCGCGGTGAGAACCGGGAACGAAACGTCGGACGCGGCCAGGGTAAGAGTAGAGAGTGAGCTCATAGGGCCGCCCTTAGAACAAACCAACCAATAAGGGCCACGGCTCCGATAGCTACGCCCACGGCGTAGGTACGAACAAGACCGGTTTGGGTGCGACGGGCAGAGCCACCAACACCTCGAACAAGTGCGCCGACTCCGTTGACGGCACCGTCAACGATGTTGGCGTCGAACCAGGTGATCAGGTCGAAGAGTTTGCGGCCAGGGCCACCCATGAAGTTGCTGATGCCCAGGTCGTAGAACCACGCGTTGGCCAGCACCGGCTTCTCGATGTCGGAAGGCTTGGGACCCTTGCCTTTGATGTACACGTTGTAGGCCACGGCGATACCGATGGCTCCAGCGGCAATGGCCACCAACGCCAAGATGAACTTGGTGTTACCGGAAGCGAGGACCTTGTGCTCGTGCGCCAGAGCGGGCTCGAGCCAGTGCTCGAGGTGATGCCACCACTTGTTGTTCCACGAGAACGGAAGGTTGAGGAATCCGCCAACGATAGAGAGCACCGCAAGCACGCCAAGGGGCATGGTCATGGTCCAGGGCGATTCGTGGGGGTGGAATTCGCGTCGCTCGGCGACGGATTCGGGAAGGAACTCTTCAACCGGGCCGACATCGGGTTCGCCGAACAACGATGCGCCTTCGGGAATATCGGTGGCGTCGCGTTCGTGTTGCACCGTGGCCAGCGCGCCCTCGGCTTCGGTGCGGGTGGCGGTAGCGGCGACGACTGCCTGCTCGGCAACGGGCACGTTGTCTTTGGCGGCAGCGACCGCGGTTTCGCCGTTGGTGATGTTGGTCTGAGCTGCGATGACGCCGTTCTCGGCGGCAGCTACCTGCGCGGTGAGCTGCTCGCGGTTCTCGTCGGTTGCTTCGGCCAATGCAGCCTTTGCGTTCTCGACGTTGGTCTCGGCAACCGGCACGTTGTTGCGCATCATCTCGAGGTTGGTCTCGGCGGTGCCGATGGCCGCCGTCGCCTTCTCGACGTTTTCCTTTGCGGCATCTTGTGCGGCGATTGCCTTGTCGACGTCATCCTGTGAGGCCGCGATGCGGTTGTCCCACGCAAGCTCGATTTCGGTGGGCGTTGCGTCGTTGTAGCGGTAGCGGCCGAAGAAGGTCATCATGACCTGGCGGGTCATATAGAAGGCGGTGAGCAGCGCGGTAAGAAGACCAACGGCCCACAGCGCCTTGCCGTTGACCCCACCCAGATCCCATGCGGCCAGGAGAATCTCGTCTTTCGACCAGAATCCGGCAAATGGTGGAACACCGGCAATTGCCAGCCAGCCGATGATAAAGGTTCCGGCGGTGATGGGCATCAGCTTGCGGAGCGCGCCGTAGTTGCGCATGTCCTGGTCGTGATGCATGCCGTGAATGACCGAGCCGGAGCCGAGGAACAAAAGCGCCTTGAAGAAGGCGTGGGTGATCATGTGGAAGATGGCGGCCACGTAGGCGCCGGTGCCAACCGCCAGGAACATGTAGCCAAGCTGGCTCACCGTTGAGTAGGCGAGAACCTTTTTGATGTCGGTTTGAGCGATGGCGATGGTGGCAGCGAAGAGCGCTGTGCCCACGCCGACCCACGCAATGATGTTGGTCGACCAACCGGCGGCTTCGTAGATCAGGCCGTTGGTTCGGGTGAGCAGGTAAATACCTGAGGTCACCATGGTGGCGGCGTGAATGAGGGCCGAAACGGGGGTGGGACCGGCCATGGCATCGGGCAGCCAGAGGTACAGCGGGAACTGCGCCGACTTACCCATGGCGCCGACAAACAACAACAGCGTGATGGCGGTTGCCGTGGTTTGGTTCATGCCCGCAGCAGCAGGAAGGAACTCGGAGTAGGTGATGGAACCAAAGGTGAAGAACACCAGGAATGTGGCGATCATGAAACCAACGTCGCCGATTCGGTTGGTGACGAAGGCCTTCTTGCCGGCGGTGGCGTTGGCCGGGTCGTGGAACCAGAACGAGATGAGCAGGTACGAACATGCACCCACGCCTTCCCAGCCAAGGAAGGTGAGCAGCAGGTTGTCGCCGAGCACCAGCATCAGCATGGAGAAGGCGAACAGGTTGAGGTACAGGAAGAACTTCGAGAAGTACTCGTCGCCGTGCATGTAGCCGACCGAGTACACGTGAATGAGCGTGCCGATACCGGTGATGAACAGGCACATGGCGATGGACAACGGATCGGCGAGGAACCCGACGTCGACCGAGAAATCGCCAGCTGGGATCCACTCGAAGAGTGTCTGGGTATGGATACGGTCTTCGGCGTCCTCGGCCCGAAGCCCGAGATACACCAGCACGGTTGCGGCGAAGGAACCCGCCATGGCGCCGGTGGCGAGCCAGCCAGCAAGCGGTTCGCCGAGCGAGCGACCAATGACCAGAAGGGTCAGGAAACCGAGCAGCGGAAACGCGGGAATGAGGAAGACGAGATCGAGAAGTTCCATTGCGCCTAGCCCCTCAACACCGAGAGGTCATCGGCCGTGGTCGTTGCGCGGCGGCGCGAGATCGCAACCACCAAGGCAAGTCCGACCACAACTTCTGCGGCCGCCACGACGAGTACGAAGAACACCGAAACCTGACCGGCGATATCGCCCAGGCGATCGCCAAAGGCAACGAAAGAAAGGTTGACGGCGTTGAGCATGAGCTCGACGCACATAAACATCACCAGGGGGTTGCGGCGGATCAGTAGGCCAATGGCGCCAATAGAGAACAGCAGCGCCGAGAGGATGAGGTACCAGTTACTGGTGATTTCCATCAGGCGTCACCGCCTTCGGCATCGGCCATTTCATCATCGGCCGTATCGTCATCGCTGGCAGCAGCCGAGCTGGCCTCAGCGGAACCGTCTTCGCCAGCCTCGGCGGCTGCTGCCGCGTTAGCTTCGAGTTCGGCGGCACGAGCATCGACTCGGGCCTGGTAGTCGGCTTCGCGAATCTCCAGCGTGTTCTGAGGCACGGGAAGCATCTCGCCACTGGTGCGCTTGGCGAGAACGACCGCGCCGACCACGGCGATGGTGAGCAGAATTGCGGTGGCTTCGAACGCAAAGACGTAATCGGTGAACAGCGCCTCGGCGAGTTCACGCACATTGTTGTTGTCGGTGAGTTCGTCGCCGAGAGGCCCGGTGGCTTGGCGTTGACCGGTGATGGCATCGCTGCTTCCGGCAAGGGTTGCGACCATCAGTACGAAGGTGGCGGCGCCCACGATGAACGCTATGAAGCGCTGGCCCACGATTGGTTCGATGTTGAGGTCTTCTGCCTGATCGACTCCGAGCAGCATGATGACGAACAGGAACAAGATGACGATGGCGCCTGCGTACACAACTACTTGCACGGCAGCTAGGAAGTGCGCTTCGAGCGAGATGAAGAGTACGGCCATTCCGAACAGCGTCTGGATGAGGAACAGCGCCGAGTGCACCGGGTTCCGAGCTGCGATGACGCCGACGGCGCCAACCAGAACGATGGCCGCGCACACTGCAAAAACAATGATCTCGACCATCAATGCGCCCCGGAATCTGACGTATCGGCAGGTGGAGCGTCCTGGGACTGGCCGATCTCTGGAGCGCGAACGCCGTAGCCAAGCTCGCCCGACCACGCGACCTTGCCTTCATAGGCAGCGTTGCCGGATGAGGCGGTGGCCCGCATCCAGCCCGAGGTCATCTCGTCTTCGCCCGGACGCCAGTCTTCCCAGGGAAGGTGCTGGGGCATACCGTCGTCGTCAACCAAGAGTTCGTTCTTGGTGTAAATGGCGTCGGCGCGATTGGTGAAGGAGAACTCAAAGAGCTTGGATTCGGTGATTGCTTCGGTGGGGCAGGCCTCGACGCACATATCGCAGTGGATGCATCGGAGGTAGTTGATCTCGTAGATGAAGCCGTAGCGCTCGCCGGGTGAAACAGGGTCGCCGTCGGGGTTGTCCTTGCCTCGCACGTAAATGCAGTTGGCGGGGCATACACCGGCGCACAGCTCGCAACCGATGCACTTCTCCATGCCATCTTCATAGCGGTTGAGCACGTGCCGGCCGTGAAGCCGGTCGGCCTTTGGCCGCTTCTGCTCGGGATACTCGGTGGTGACCCGATCCTCGGTGAGCTTCTTAAACGTGACCGCAAAGCCTTGTAGGTAGCCCATTAGAAGGTGACCTCCTCAAGCTCACGCTTCTCGGCGGCGTTGCGAATCGCGGAGTACAGCAGCAACGCACCGACGGTGAGGATGGCGATAGTGATGCCCAGCAAGATCAGAACCTCGACGGAGAAGAGGCTGCCGTTGGTGTTTGGCCAGCGGTCGTCGACCACGTTGCGGCCAGCAAGGAAGAGGAACCAACCAAGCGAGATGGGGATAAGCACCTTCCAGCCCAGATCCATGAGTTGGTCGTAGCGGAACCGGGGAAGCGTGGCTCTGAACCAGACGAAGGTAAACAAGAACACGAACAGCTTGAGCAGGAACCACAGGATGGGCCATAGCCAGGCAACGCCGTCCCACAGGATCGGGCCCGCTGGTCCACCGAAGAAGAGGGTGACCATGATGGCCGAGAGGGTCACGGTGTTCATGAACTCGGCAAGGAAGAACATGGCGAACCGAATGGAGCTGTACTCGGTGTGGAAACCACCAACCAGTTCCTGCTCGGCTTCAACCAAGTCGAACGGTGGCCGGTTGAGTTCGGCCGTGGCGGCGATGAGGAACACAACAAACGGCACGAATCCGGTAACGATGACGTTCCAATGCGGAATGATTCCCAACCAGCCGGCACCAGCCTGATCGGCCACGATGTCGTGGGTGCTGAGCGAACGGGACTGCAGGAAAATGGTGGCGAGCGAAAGTCCGAGAGCAGCCTCGTATGAGACCATCTGGGCCGACGCACGAACCGAACCAAGCAGTGGGTACTTCGAGCCCGAGGCCCAACCAGCGAGCATGACGCCATACACGGCAATCGACGACATCGCTAGGAAGAGCAGGACACCAACCGGCGGGTCGGCCAGCTGAAGGTAGGTGCTTTCGCCGCCGAGCCAGTCGGGCAAGGTAATGATGCCGGTCTTGCTGGGATCGGACGGATCCGAGAAGTTTCCGCCGATGGGGATGATGGCGAAAGTAAGGAACGCTGGAATGAGCGAAAGGTACGGGGCGAGTTTGAAGACGAACGGATCGGATGAGTCGGGCTGAAGGTCTTCTTTGAAGAACAGCTTGATGCCGTCGGCAAGGGTCTGAAGGATTCCCCACGGACCGGCGCGGTTTGGGCCGATGCGGTTCTGCATGTCGGACACAAGCTTGCGCTCGAACCAGACCATGAGCATGACGCTCACCAGCAGCACACCGAAGGAGATCACGACCTTCACCAGGACGATGATGAGGACCTCGAGGGTTACGCCGTTGAGAAAGAGCGGATCGAGTCCGGCAAGTGTGTTGGTAAGGCCCGCCACTACGAGTCACCTCGCTCAACGCGAACGTTGGTTGCTACGTCGCCGACGGCGATAAGTGTGCCAACGACGATGTCGCCCTGGTTGGCGGGAACGGCAGCCACGCCGCGGGGTACATCGCCGCTTGGTTCGACGGGGAGCGATACGGATCCGGTGGCCGACGAGACGGTTACCTCGGCGCCTCGATCGAGACCGAGTGCATCAAAGTCGACCGGATGCAGGTGCAGGGCCGTGCCCGAGGCCAGGTGAGCGCTGGATGGCGAGTTCGCCAAGATCGTGCCCGCGTCGTACATACGACGAGAAACGACGAGGCGATAGGCGTAGGCGTCGGCAACCGCGGGCGAAACGCCGCTTGCTGCTGGAAGATCGAGCGTGCCCTCGACGACCACACCATCGCGTTGGTTGGCGTCGAGACTTGCGGTATCGATACCAGCGTGCGCCGGCGAGACAGCTGCGATCTGCGCCCAAACATCGTCGAGTGATTCGATGCCGAGGTCGCCGCCGGCGGCCATGGCCAACTCTGCGGCGATAATCCAGTCAGGGCGAGCGGTTCCTGGTGGCGTGACCTTGCGGCTGATCTTGGTGACGCGGCCTTCGAGGTTGGTGAAGGAACCGTCGGCTTCCTGCGGTGCGGCAGCAGGGAGGATGGCGTCGGCGTGATCGGTGGATGCCGTCTCGAACAAGTCGACGGCGATGACCGTGGCGTTGGCCAGTGCCCGTTCGGCCAGGTCGGTGTCGGGGAAATCCGAGATCGGGTCGGCCCCGAGGAGAAGGATCGTGTCGAGCGAGCCGTCGGCGGCCGCTTGCAACATCTGCGCGGTCGACATACCAGCGGTGGATGGCGTGTTGGGCCAGTTGGCGGTGCCAGATGCCAAGGTGGATCGGCCGGGCAGCAAGCCAGGGCTCATGCCCATATCGAGGGCTCCGTGCACGTTGGAGCGACTTAGAGCCGAGAGGAACCGGACCCCGGGGATTGAGGTGAGCGAGAGGGCGGCGTCGGCGATGACTGCCGCGCTTTCGGCGACCGATGCACGGCCGAGGATGACCGTTACGGGACCATCGCCGGCGATTGCCGCCCGCGCTGCGGTGATGGCGTCGGCCGAAACTCCGGCGGTATCGAGGGCCGGTGTCTCAGCAACAAGCGCGGCCGCAAGAGCCGCCGTTTCGCCAGGAAGCGGATGCAGGTGATGCGCTGCGTACTGGCCAAGACCGGTGCGGTGAGGCGTGACCTCGATGATGGTTGCGCCGTCTTCGACGGCAGCATGCTTGAGACGGAGGAACAGGGCACCAAGGGTTTCTTTGGGGTCGGGACCCATAAGGATGATGGTTCCGCCCGGGGCGCACGCCTGGTCGATGGTGGCACGGGGTAGCCCAAGTACCAGCTCGGCCGGAAGGCCGTCGCCAAGCTGCGCGTCGACGTTGTCGGTACCCAGGACGCCTTTGGCGAGCTTGGTGAACGCAAACTGCGATTCGTTGGTGAGTCGCGCGCCGCCGATGATACCGAGCCGCGAAGGGTCGGTGTTCTTGAGCGCGTCGCCGACGGCGGCGATTGCTGCACCCCACGAAACGGGTTCAAGATCGCCACCCGAGCGAGCCATTGGTTCGGTGATGCGCTCGTCGCTGTTGAACGCCTCGAAGCTGAAGCGCTCCTTGTCGGACAGCCAACCCCAGTTGACCGGGTCGCTGTCGACACCCATGTACCGAAGTACCTGGTTGCGTGAAGATTGAACGGTGATGCGGCTACCGACGGCGTCGGCCACCGAGGTCGACTCGGTTTCTTCCAAGTCCCAGGGGCGAGCCTTGAAGCGGTAGGGCTTGGCGGTGAGCGCACCCACCGGGCAGATCTGTACCGTGTTGCCGCTGAAGTAAGAGCTGAACGGCTCGTCGGGGAAGGTGTTGACTTCGGTTTGGTTGCCTCGACCCTGGAAGTGGATAAGCGGATCGCCGGCCACCTCTTTCGCAAAGCGGGTGCATCGGTCGCACAAAATGCAACGCTCGCGATCGAGAAACACCGTGTCGCTGATGGGGATCGGCTTCTCGTAGTGACGCTTTTCTTCAACGAACCGGCTCTCGCCCGGACCGTAGGCCATCGTCTGATCCTGCAGCGGACATTCGCCGCCCTTGTCGCAGACGGGGCAATCGAGGGGGTGATTGATGAGCAGAAATTCGAGAATGCCGTCCTGGGCCTTCTTGGTGATTTCGCTCTGCGTATCGACCGTCATGCCCTCGGCAACCGGGATCATGCAGGAAGGCTGCAAGCCCATGCCCCGGCCGGTATCGACCTCGACCAGACACATCCGGCACATACCGACCGGCTTCATCCGCTCGTGGTAGCAGAACCGGGGAATGTAGGTTCCAGCCCGCTCGCAGGCGTCGATGAGAAGCTCACCGGGGCGCGCTGCGACCTCTTGGCCATCGACAACGATGGTTACGGAGGCTTCGGTTTCGGGCTGGGTATCGGTCATGAAGATGTGGGTCGCTGGGCTGACGTGTGAAATCTAGAACTTGGAGGCTTACGACGCACTTACCGGAATGGAAGTACGTTGCGGAATCTTTGCTTCGAACTCGTCGCGGAACCGACGAAGCGCCGAAGTGATGGGCGCAACCGACGATGGTCCGAGCGGGCAGATGGTGGTTTGTTTGGGCGGGAACGGAATGGCTTCGACGCCTTGTTCTTCCCATGCGGCGCCGGGATAGGGGCCGGGGCTGATGTTGTCGGCGATGTCGAGCAACATTTCGAGGTCGCCGGGTCGGCCGTGGCCGTCGTAGATACGACGCAGGAGCGTTTCTTCCCAGGTGGTGCCTTCGCGACAGGGCGTGCACTTTCCGCAGGACTCGCGGGCGAAGAAGCGCACGACTCGAAGGCACGCCTTCACCGCATCGGTGGATTCATCCATGATGACGATGGCGCCGGAGCCAAGCATCGAGCCGGCTGCGCCAACGGGACGAGCTTCGAGTGGGAGATCGACCTGTTCGGGGAAGAACCACGGCGCCGATGCACCGCCGGGGATGAACATCTTGAGTTCGTCGTCGCCCTTCATTCCCTGGCAGAAGTTGTCGCCGTAGATGAGGTCGCGGAACGTGGTGGTGCCCTGCTCGGCCTCGTACACGCCGGGGCGCTTCACATGGCCCGAGATGGCAAAGAGTCGGGTACCGGGCGAGGTTTCGGAGCCGTACTTCTTGTACTCGTCGGCACCGTTCACCATGATCCATGGCAGGTTCGACAGCGTTTCGACGTTGTTGACGATGGTGGGTTGGCCGTAGAGGCCGATTGCGGCCGGGAAGAACGGCGGCTTGAGGCGAGGCATACCCCGCTCTCCTTCGAGACTCTCGATCAAGGCGGTTTCTTCGCCGACGATGTAGGCGCCAGCACCCCAGTGGAGCACGACGTCGACCGAGAAGTCGGTGCCCAGGATGTTCTTGCCGACCAGGTTGGCCTCGTACGCCTCGTTGAGAGCGTGCGCGATGCGCTCCTGCGCCAAGGCCATCTCGCCTCGGACGTACAGGAAGCACTGCGAAAGACCAAGCGCATAGCAGGCGATAAGGCAGCCTTCGATGAGCTGATGCGGATCCATCTCCATCAGGAGACGATCTTTGTAGGTTCCGGGCTCGGACTCGTCACCGTTGACCACGAGGTACATGGGCCACTTGCCGGGAGGGCAGAAACCCCACTTGATGCCGGCGGGGAATCCCGCGCCGCCACGACCGAGCAGTACAGCGTCGCGCACGATGTCGTGAACTTCGACCGGCGCCATGGTGAGCGCCTTCTTCAGGCCCTCGTAACCGCCGGTAGCCAGCGATCGTTCGAGCAGGAAGGCATCGTCGTGAACGAACCGCGACGAAACAATCTTGGGGCCTTCGTTATCGACATAGCCCGCGGCGTGGGGCACATAGGCGTTGGTAGCCATTAGGCGTCACCCTTTTCATTTGCCTCGGTCGCCTCGGTTGCCTCATTTGCCGCGGCGGCTTCCTCGGCCGCTTTGGCGGCGGCCCGAGCGGCAAGGATCGGCTCGTTGCGGGCCATCCAAACCGGGGCATCAACCACGGTCTCAGGCGGTGCGATTCCGGCGAGTTTGCCGGCAGGAATGGTTTGACGAACCCGCTGCAACACACCGTGCTCAGGAATGGTGTCGGCGAGTTTGCCAGAACGGATGTCGGTGAGAACGCCGTCGACCTCGTCGTTGCTGATGCGGTGGAAGTACCGGTAGTTCACCTGCATGCAAGGGGCTTCGGTGCACGCGGCGAGGCACTCGTAATCTTCGATGGTGAAC
>CALJDK010000160.1 GCA_938023735.1 uncultured Acidimicrobiales bacterium | reverse complement strand
CCCAGCCGAAGCGGCTCAGTCGATCTCGGACCTTGCCCAGCAGGGTGTCGACATTCTCATGGTCGGCGCAAGCGAAATCGCCGAGCCGCTGCCCGACCTCACCGAACAGTTCCCGGACATCTTCTGGTACTGCAACTGTGGTGCGGGCTTCCAGGAACTTCCCGGACTTGCTCAGGCCACCGACTGGGGTGCGGCAATCCACTACTCAGCCGGTGTCGCAATGGGAGCCGTGCTTCAGGAGCAGGGAAGCACGCAAGCAGTATTCCTTGGTTGCTGCGATCTCAACTTCGAGGTCGAGGCCTATGAGGCAACGCTGTTCGGCCTTCAGTCAGTAGATCCAAGCTTCACCATGGAGTACGTCGGAACCGGCGATTTCGAGTTTGACTTCGACAACTCGGCCAACGCAACGGCGGCACTCACCAACGCTCAGGCAAACGGCGCAACCCTGGTGTACGCCTACCTCGGTGGAGCACTCGATCCGGTTGGCCAGCTCGCGGCAGATGAGGGCATCGCGGCGTTCTCGGCCGGCCCGGCCGATGTTTGCGACCGCGACATTCCCTGGACCGGCGGCGTGGTGTTCGACGGCGGCGTGTACGCATCGCAGGCACTTCGTTTGATCATCGATGGAGAGCTCACCGAAGGAGCCACCTACCAGTTCCCGACCGAACCAGGTCTGAACGGTGGCATTCTTTGCGACGCTTCGGCCGAGGCCCAGGCGGCAATCGACGAGTCCTTCGGACTGCTTGCGTCGTTCGATGACTCCCTCATGATGGAACTCGGAGGCATTTCGGCCTCGGCATACGGCGGCTGATGTCGTCTCCTGGTTCCCTTGGCCACAGTGGCCAAGACCACGGCGGGACGGGCTCGGTTGAGCCCGTCCCCGCCGTAGCCTTCAACAACATCACCAAGACCTTCGGCGCCGTCACCGCGTGCGACGGGGTGGACCTTTCGGTTCATCGTGGCCGAATTCACGGCGTTCTCGGCGAGAACGGCGCCGGCAAGTCGACGCTCATGAAGATGTTGATCGGGCTGGTATTGCCCGACAGTGGGTCGATTGCGATCGACGGCACCACCCAGCACATCCAGAGCCCACTTGCCGCGGCGTCGCTCGGTATCGGCATGGTGCATCAGCACTTCAGCCTGGTCGACGCCCTCACCGTTTGGGAGAACGTGGCGTTGGGCGAAGCGGGCAAACTCGACCCCGACGCCGTTCGAAACCGCATTGGCGATATCGCCGATCAGTACGGCCTGATGATCGACCCCGATGCACAGGTTGGCTCGCTCTCCGCGGGGCTCCGTCAGAGAGTCGAGATCATCAAGTGTCTCCGGCGCGACCCCAACATTGTGATCTTCGACGAACCAACGTCGGTGCTCACCCCCGACGAGTCGGTGCAACTGTTCGAGTCGCTCCGCCATGTGGTTGCTGCCGAGGGTCGGGCTGTGGTGCTGGTAAGCCACAAGCTCGACGAAGTGCTGCACGCCACCGACGACATCACCATCATGCGTCAGGGCAAGGTGGTCGATCGGCTCGAAGCAGCCACCGCCGATGCTCCAACCCTGGCTCGGGGAATGGTGGGCCGCGAGGTGTCGCTGCGCTCCGAGCGTGCTGCACTTGGCGTGCTCGACGTGTCGGCCGATCCCAGCGACTCCGCAGCCAAACCTTCCAACCCAAACGACTCGGCCCCGGTGCTTCGCATCCAAAACGCCACCGCCAGAGGGATCGGTGGCGTCGCGCTGCTCGATGATCTGTCCATCGAGCTTCGGGCCGGCGAAATCGTCGGCGTGGCGGGGGTCGAAGGAAACGGCCAACGCGAACTCGGCGACCTCCTGTCGAGCCTTCTTTCGTTACAGAGCGGCACCGTCAGTATCGACGGCGTGCAAGTTCCCGATGGAAAATCGGGCGCCATGGCCCGTGCAGGGATCGGAGTTATCCCCGAGGACCGCCACGACAGCGGCATCGTGCTCGACATGAGCCTGGCCGAGAACCTCGTGCTGGTCGACCAGTCTGCCGTCGCTCGACGGGGATTCATCGACGGGTCTGCACTCCGCGACTTCGCCGAGAAAATGATCGATGAGTTCGCAATTCAGTGCAGCGGCCCCGACGCACCGATGTGGAGCCTCTCGGGTGGCAACCAACAACGGGTGGTATTGGCCCGCGAACTATCGCAGCAGCCCAAGGTGCTGGTCGCAGCCCAACCCACCCGCGGCCTCGACGTTGGCGCCATCGAATACATGGGCCAGCGGCTCGAAGCAGCTGCCGAGGCTGGCGTGGCCGTGCTCTTGATTTCGAGCGAACTGGAAGAAATTCTCGACCTCGCCCACCGGATCGTTGTCATGAACTCGGGTCGCATTGTCGGCGAGGTCGATCGAGCCGATGCCAACCTCGAAAGCCTCGGTCTCATGATGGGTGGGGCTAACGCATGAGCGGCACGGCATCGGGGCCTCGCGTGGGCGAATGGGTTGTCCTCTATGTCGTCAGCGTGTTGGCCGCCCTGGTGCTCTCGGCAATTCTTGTGCAGGCCACCGGCGGCCAGTGGCGACCGGTGGTCAACGCCCTTCTCGATGGTAGCATTCGTAACCCGGGCCGGATCGGCGAGACCCTCGGCACTGCTGCTCCGATGCTGCTGGTAGCAATCGGCACCATCATTTCCTCGAAGGCCGGCCTCATCAATATCGGCCAGGAGGGTCAGCTGTTTGTCGGCGCCGCGTTCGCCACCTACTTCGGGTTTCTCATCGGCGGGCCCGGCGCTCTCAACGTTGTTCTCATCCTCATCTTTGGCGCAATCGGCGGTGCCCTGTGGGCTGGTGTTGCCGCAGTGCTGAAGTATTGGCGGAACGTGCCCGAAGTACTTTCGACGCTGCTGCTGGTAACCGTCGGTGGCCAGCTGGTGGCCTACGGGCTCAGCCAATCGTGGCTGCTCCTCGCACCGCTCGCCGACCGGGGAAACCGCAACCAGGTAAGCAGCCAGCTCGCCGAGGGCAATCGGCTTCCCCGACTGGAAATCTCGGGAAACGAGATTCCGTTCGCCGTATTCCTGGGCATCGGCCTGGCCATCGTCGTTAGCCTGGCGCTGTCGCGAACGGTCTGGGGTTTCATGCTCCGCATGCTGGGGCGTAACCCCCGCGCTGCGCAGCGCTCGGGCGTGGCCCAAACCAAGTACGGAGCAACCGCAATCATGCTGAGCGGCGCCTTCGCCGGGCTTGCTGGTGCCGCCATGCTCGCCGGCGGCGGTTTTGCGTTTGGCAACTATCAGCTCGTGCCTGGCTTCTCGACCAACATTGGTTGGACCGGCCTGCTCGTGGCCTTGGTGGCTCGCGAGAAGGCGCTGGTTGCTATCCCGGTGGCCTTTGTGTTTGCCGGATTGCGGACCGGATCGAGCTTTGTGGGAGCGACGGGTGTCGAGGGTCGAATCACCGACGTCATCCAGGGGTTCCTGGTTCTCGCCCTTCTTGTACCTCCTGCGGTGATGTTTCTGCGCGACCGCAAGCGGGCCCGTGACGCAGCTACGGAGCGGACCTAGCCATGGGTGGATTACTCGAAGCCATCGTCGACATCCTCTCGAGCGAATCGACCTATATCAACGGTGCGCTGTTCGCCGCGTTCCTGGCCTTCGCCGCGTCGGGCGAACTGGTGGCCGAGCGTGCCGGCACCCTCAACATCTCGGTCGAGGCCATGTTGCTGACCGGTGCGTTTACCGCAGCGGTTGGTTACCACGTGACCGAATCGTTTCCGCTCGCGCTTCTTCTCGGCGTTGTTGGCGGCATGATCATCGCTGGTGTTCAGGCCGAAATGAGTCACCGGCTCAGCGCCGACCAATTTGTGGTTGGACTCACCCTTAACATTTTGGTGTTGGGCCTCACCGGCTTTCTCGACAACGAGATCGAGCCCGAAACCAAGCTGGCCGGGCGGTGGGACATTCCGCTGCTCAGCGATATTCCGTTGGTCGGGCAGGCGCTGTTTGGTCAACGCTGGCCGTTCTACCTTCTTTATGTTCTCGTGCCGTTCACCTGGTGGCTGCTCTTCCGCACCCGCTGGGGGCTCGAGATCCGGTCGGTGGGCGAGAACCCGCAGTCGGCTGATGTGTCGGGTATCGACGTGAACAAGCGCCGCCGGCAAAGCATCTACTACGCCGGCGCCACCTCGGGTCTGGGCGGCGCCTTCCTCATCTTTGGCCAGATCGGTTTGTTTGAAGACTCCATCGTCGGTGGTCGAGGATTCATCGCCATTGCGGCGGTGATCTTTGGCGGATGGACCCTTCGAGGCACTATCGCCGGTTGCATCATCTTCGCCGGAGCGTTGTCGTTCCGGCTTTCGGTGCAGGGCCTTGGCTACGAGGTCAACAGCGAACTGCTGCAATCCCTACCATTCCTGGTGACGCTCATCGGTATGGCCATCTTTGCGCACCGAGTGCGCGCACCACGCGCCCTTGCGCAACCCTTTGTTCGAGGACTCAAGTAACACCCACCAATTCATTTCAACCAGCAGACGGAGGCACTCATGAAAGCAATGCTCTACAACGAACCCGGCGGTCCTGAGGTGTTGCAACTCATCGATGTGCCCGATCCCGAGCCTGGCGCCAGCGATGTGGTCGTCGATGTTGGCGCCACGTCGCTCAACCGTCTCGACGTGGTGCAACGCAACGGCTGGTTTCAGATGGACGGGTTTACCTACCCTCATATCGCTGGCATGGATGTTGCCGGAACCGTGTCGGCCGTTGGCGCCGATGTCACGTCGGTTGCCGTTGGCGATCGGGTGGTCGTTGACCCATCGCTCGCAGGTGTCGCCGACTCTTCGAAGCTTGCTGGCCGGGGCGACCTGTACGGCGAACTTGGCGTTATCGGCGCCACCGTCGACGGCGGGTACGCCGAGAAGTGCTTGGCCCCGGCGTCGCACGTGTACGCCGTTCCCGACGATATGCCCATCGAACACGCGGCAACCTTCCCCACCTGTTACCTCACCGCCGCCCACGCCATCTTCACCGTCGGCGAGCTTCAGGCAGGCGAGACGGTGATGATCCACGCAGCCGGGTCGGGCGTGTCGACCGCAGCGATTCAGTTAGCCAAAGACGCCGGAGCCACCGTATTGGCCACCGCCGGAACCGATGAGAAATGCGAACGCGCGCTGGCCTTGGGCGCCGACCACACGCTCAACAACCGCACGGGCGATGTTGCGGGTTTCGCTCGCGAATTCACCCAGGGTGCGGGCGTCAACATGGTGTTCGACCATGTGGGTACCGCGCTGTTTGGTGCGTCGCTGTTCGGCACCGGCATCGGTGGACGTCTGGTGTGCTGCGGCAACTCGTCTGGAGATGAAGCCACTATCCCCTCGCTTGGCTATCTGTTTCACTCGGGCATCAAAATCATGGGCTCGGACCCGTATCGGCCTGAAGAGTTCGGTCCGGTATGGGATCAGTTCTGCACCGGCGACTTCGAGGTTGTCATCGACTCCGAGTTTGCGCTGGCCGATGCCGCCGAGGCGCAGGGGAAGATGTTGGCAAGCGACTTCTTCGGCAAAATCATCCTGAAGCCCTGAGTCCCCCTCCTCATGTCTGAGCCGCGCGATGCGCCGTATCCCGAACTGAAGAAGTCGCACACCATGGCCCATGTGGGCCGTCCGTGGACCGACTACAAGCCGCCTCCGGCCGCGCCGGTCTGGGCCGCCATCGAAGGGCTGGGCCGCTACTACATCCTGGTTGCGGCAATCGAACTTGACGTGTTCGACACGCTCGGCCGCATCGGCCCGTCGACGATCGAGGCGATCAGCGCCGAACTGGATGTACCGGTCGACCATCTCCGGTCGCTGCTCGATGGCGTGGTTGCCCAGGGGCTACTCGACCAGTTCGTCGATATTTATCAGCTCAACGACACGGCAAAGCGGTATCTGCTGTCCGATGGCCCGGCCAGCATGGCCGATTTGGTCGCGGTTGCGCCCGGTCCGCACGCCAACTGGACCCGACTGGCCGACACGGTGCGTAATGGCGTGCCGGCGACACCCATCGAGGACGATCCGGCAGCGTTCTACGTGCCGTTGGTCGAGGGCACCTTCACCACCATGTTCCGATGTGCGTCGCGGGCCGACCTGAAGATCCGCTACTCGGCACTCGACGCGCCTCGGGTGCTCGACCTTGGAGCCGGCGGCGCCCCGTGGGCCATCGCCATTCTCAATGGATGCCCCGAGGGCACGGCGGTAATCAACGACCTCCCCGGAGTCATCGATGTTGCCCGAGCCAAGACCGCAGAGCACGGCGTCGACGATCGATGCGAGTTCCGCCCCGGCGATTTTCACACCCTCGACATCGAGCCCGATTCCTACGACATTGTGGTGCTTGGTCACGTGTGCCGCACCGAAGGCTCCGACGGTGCGCAGTCACTAATCCGCAAAGCATTCGCTGCCTTAAAGCCCGAGGGGCGGCTGCTACTGGCCGACTACTTCCCCGACATGGAACGCAAGTTCAACCCGCACGCCGTGATCATGGGCACCACGATGATGGCCAGCACGAAGCTGGGTTTCACCTTCACCCATAAGCAGTTCTCCGAGTGGCTGATGGAAGCCGGTTTCGCCCATATCCGAATGATCGAACCAATCGGCTTCCAGCAAACCTTCGTCGCTGTGAAGCCGCGCACGTCCTGAAGAAGCGACCGCGTTGCTGGGCGTTACTCGATGGTCCAGCCTTCGGGGAGTGAGGCTTCTCCGATGACTTCATGGGTTTCTTCGTCGACCTCGACACCGTCGAGGTGGGCCCACAGCATGATCTGGTTGCCCCACGGGTCCATGAACGAGGCGTTGGCGCCACCGAACTCGGTCCAGAAATGGTCGCGCCACAACTCGGTGCCGCCCAAGCGAACAGCCGCTTCAAGGATGCGCTCGAACGAGTCGTCGTCGCTCACCAGAATCCAGGCCCGAATGGCCCGGCCGCCTGGGTTGAGGTGGGTTGGTTCGGTCGGGTTCGGGTCTTTGTTCGGCCGAACGTTGGCGGCGTTGGAGATGCCCATGTGGAGGTTGCCGATCTCGCTGGGTGTGCCATCTTCGTTTTTGAAGTGGCCGCCGGGAACGATGCGGGCAAACGTGTCGGCGATGCGATCTTCGACTTCCCAGTTGAAAACCTCGGCGTAAAAGGCACGGGCAGCGTTGACGTCGTCGGTCGGAAAGTCGACAAAAACGAGCACATTTGGATCGGTCATGGGTCCCCCTGGGAGCAGCTTGCGACCAGATAGTAGTCGTGGTCTGATGGTCTTACCACTTGATCCCAGACCACCGCCGAGGACCCCTGGAGCGAGACATGACCGACATGAGGGAAAGCCCAATCCCACTCGAAAGTCTGCGTCGATCCCGTGGAGATTTCACACAATCGGTTGGCCTGCCACCCGCCGTGTACTTCGACGCCGAGTTTCACCGCTTCGAGATGGAGGCGGTGTTTGGCTCGGAATGGTTGTGTGTCGGCCGCCAAGAACAGGTTCCAAACGTTGGCGATTATCTGTCGGTGACGCGGGCCGGCGAACCGCTGATCGTGGTTCGTAGCAGCGACGAGACCATCAAGGTGCTTTCGGCGGTGTGCCAGCACCGCGCCATGTGCGTCACCGCCAACACCAACCGAACCGACGACGACATGCTCGACCCGCCCGATCTTGAGTCGGGTACCACCCGGTCCTTTCGATGCCCGTATCACTTCTGGGTGTATGACCTTGACGGCCAGCTGATCGGCGCTCCAGAAATGTCTGCGACCACCGGTTTCGCTATGGCCGATGTGCAGCTGCCATCGATGGCGGTGGAGTTGTGGCAGGGCTTCATCTTTGCCAACTTCGATCCCGATGCCGCGCCACTGGCGCCTCGCTTGGCAAAGCTCGACGACGCGTTGACCAACTATGACGTGGAGTCGCTGATAACCGTCGACCCGATGACGATCCCCGATGTGCCGTTCAATTGGAAGATCATGGTCGAGAACTTCATGGAGATGTACCACAACAGTCGACTCCACAACGGAATCCATGACTTCGCACCTTCTTCGGGGGCCTGGTACGCCGAGTACGAGCCGGGCGACACGGCGATGTTTGGTTTCAATCAAACGTTGGAACCCGACGGCGGGTTCAACCCAACGTTCAAAGCGCTCTTTCCGCCACTTCCCGGCATCACCATGGAAGAACGCCAACGGGTGGTGTTTGCGCTCGTGGCGCCATCGTTGTTGATGGGTTTTCAGGCCGACTCAGCCTTTTGGTTTTACGTCGACCCCACCGGGCCGACCACCCATTCGCTGAGCATGGCCTACATCTTTCCGGCATCGACGGTTGAGCTTCCCGACTTCGACGAAACGCTCGGCCAGGCCATCGAGGGCGTGTCGAACTTCAACCGCCAGGACATGCCGACCAACGTGGCCACGCAGGCTGGCATGCAGTCGCGATTCGCACCCCG
>CALJDK010000159.1 GCA_938023735.1 uncultured Acidimicrobiales bacterium | reverse complement strand
TCGGTGGTGGTGGCCTCGGCGCCTCTTCCCTCGGCGAACTTCATGATGCTGATCCTCTCGTAGTCGAACTTGCACCCATCCTTGCCTGCCAATCAGCTCGGGTCACATTCAGTAACAATCCGGCGCTTAGCTCATGTTGATGCCGGCCAGGCTCTGCGCAACTCGCTCATCGCCCACCTCGTTGCGACCCCAAAGAAGGAGCAGCAGATCCGAGGCCGGAGCCTGCAGGCGAACGATGGGGCTGGCCTCGCCAAAGATTGTGCGCGTCCACTCGGAATCGTCGGGTTCGAGCGACAGTGCCACGCTGGGTTGCGAGTTGGGCCAGAGATTAGTGGCCATCACCTCGACAAACTCTTCGAGCCCCAGGATGGCCACGTCGAGTTCAATATCGAACGCTTCGGAGCAGGCGTTCTCGATATCCCAGGCATGCACGGTCGCCTCGAGTAGCTGCCGCCGCAACACGAAGCCAGCGTGTTGCTCGGGCTCGAACCACGTCCACAACGGCGTGGCAGCATGCAGGTCGTCGGCCGCCAGCGCGGCGACTAATCGCTCCGACTGCGTGCGCAGGTACACGACCGGGTCAACACCCTCAGGCACCCCGGTTGGACGTTGCACCAGCTCACCATCGGTGATGCGCTTCTCCGCCCCCTCGGCCCAGAACCACTGCACATCGGCCAGGTGCGAGACCAGATCGCCGACGGTCCACTCGGGGCAGTGCTCGACCGCCGCATCGAGACTTGTTGCTGCCGCGGCGGCCCGTTCGGACACCTCGGCCAGTTCTTCGAGTTGATCGATCCAGTCCACCGGCTCACCGTAGCGCTCGGTTGATGGGTAGCTGAGGGGAACTTGCACGCAGGGCTTTCGCCAGGTCGAAGCGGCACGGCTTACACTCCCTCGGTGACCACGACGCGGCCGGCGGTAGAAAAACAACAGAACCGCATCTTCGACGGCTGGTGGGTCGTAGCGTCGGTCTTTGTCCTGCTGGTTGTAAACGCCGGCCTCGGCTTTTACGGCCTGGCCATCTACCTCGATGCCATTACCCAGGAGCAAGGATTCTCCACCGGCGCCGTTTCGCTGGCAACGTCGATCTTCTTTCTGGTGAGTGCCCTTGCCGGACGCCTCATCGCACCGCTGATCGAGCGCAAGGACGTTCGTTTCGTCGTGGCCGCCGGCGGCATCATCGCTGCAGTGGGACTGGTGCTTATCGGCCGCTCGACGTCGCTGACCACGCTCTACCCGAGTTATGTGGTCTTCGCCGTCGGCGTCGGGTTCAGCGGTCTGGTGCCCGCCACCACCCTGGTCACCCGCTGGTTCCAGGTGAAGCGATCGATCGCCCTGTCGGTGGCGTCGAGCGGACTCTCGGTTGGTGGACTCACCATCACACTCGTGGCCTCGAACCTCATCGATACCCGCGGCATGGCCGATGCCGCGCCATGGCTGGCCGCCATCTACGTCGGCTTCGTCGCGTTAAGCCTCATCGCGCTTTGGCCGAACCCGGCCCACCGAGGCACGAGCCCCGACGGCAAGAGCGCCGAAGAGGGAGCCGCAGCAGCCGCCCAAGGCATGCTCTACGACGACGCCGTGGCCACGCTGTTTTTTCGGTTGGCAACCGTTGCGTTCGTGCTGACCATGGGTGCCCAGGTCGGCGGCATCGCCCAGATCGCCAAACTTGGAACCGAGCGCATCGATGACTCGGCAGGCGCGCTCGCTATCTCGGCAATCGCCATTACGTCGGTAGTTTCCCGGCTCATCGGCGGAGTCGTCGCCACCAAAATTTCGCTCATCACCATGACCGCTGTGCTCGCCGCTGTGCAGGGCGGGGCGCTCCTGTTGATCTCGCAGGTCGATACCCGAGCTTCCCTTTTTTCCGCAGCAGTCTTGTTCGGCATGACCATTGGAAACCTGCTCATGCTGCAACCGCTGGTCGTGGCCGACCACTTCGGTGTGGTCAACTACCCGCGAATCTTTGCGTTGCAACAGCTCATCGTGCTCGGGTTTGGTGTTGCCCTAGGGCCCTACTTGCTTGGCATCCTGCACGACCTTTCGAGCTACGAACTCAGCTACGTGGTAGCGGGCGGGATGAGCCTCACCGGTTCGGCGATTTTCTTCGCCGCCCGCCGCAACCCAGCCCACCTGCCACCTAGCCTCGCCTAGCTGGGCGCCTACTCACCACGGCTTGTCGGGTCGACTCCTGCCAAGGTGAGCAAGTCGGTCATCTGGAATCCCCGTTCACGGTCGGCCACCGGCAATGTCGGACGCCAGTTCGGATTCGAGCGTAGGAATCCGGCCCGATCGGCCTGCAGAGCACCAAGAAATACCTCGGCCACAATGCGGCCGCCGACTGGGCCAAGTGTTTCGCCGTTGGCGAAAACCTCAGCCTCGCGGAGGATGTAGAGCCACAAGGGTGTGCTGGATGCGAGCGACCGGTCGATATCGCCGAAGTCGGCAAGATCGCCCCGGCCGAGCTGTTGAACGCCCATACGGCTGGCCACCCGCTGCCCGGAAGGGATCTCCCACGTGATGTGTCGGAGCAGGTTGCGGGTGGCCAGCGAAGTCGGCCCAACATCTCAGCTCGATGGCTGGCCATCAGAAGGCTCGTGTTTTGGATCGTTGGGGTTGTGCTCGCTCGGGGCCATGTGGGGTCTCCTGTATCTCGTTTGTTGGTACCCCCTACCCTGAGGACGTGCCGTAAGCGTTCTGTGAGCGGACTGGCAAAAGTCCGGCAAAATTCGGGTTCGGGCGCCGTGCGCTCTAGCCTTTCGGTATGGCTGCAGTAACCACCGAACTCGATATTCGCCCTATCGGTGCCGCCCTCGGCGCCGAGATTCATGGCATCAAGCTCGCCGAAATCGATGATGCAACGTTCGCCGCAGTGCGGGAGGCATGGCTTGAGCACCTGGTGCTCTTCTTCCCCGGTCAGCACCTCTCCCCCGACGACCATCGTGCGTTTGCCGAACGGTTCGGCGAGGCCGAGATCCATCAGTTTCTCCCCAAGTTCGACGACGAACATCCCGAGATTGTGGTGCTTGAGGCCGAGCGGGGCTTTGTGGCCGACGTCTGGCATACCGACTGCACGTTCGAACCCAACCCGCCGATTTGTTCGGTGCTTAACGCGCTGGTGATGCCCGACACGGGTGGCGACACCATGTGGTCAAACCAGTACCTCGCCTACGAGCGCCTGGCAGAACCGATGAAAGAAATGATCAACGGCCTTACCGCAGTCAACAGTGCGGCCGCCTATGGCCAGCCCGAAGTCACCGCGGTACACCCTGTGGTTCGGGTCCACCCCGAAACCGGTCGCCCGTCGTTGTTTGTGAACAAGCAGTTCACCCAGCGCATCGTCGAGCTCTCACGCGACGAAAGCGAAGCACTGCTCGCAATGCTCTTTGCTCATGCAAGCGCCACTCCCTTTACCTGCCGGTACAGCTGGAGCCCCGGCGACGTCGGCATGTGGGACAACCGCTGCACCCAGCACTATGCCGTGAACGATTTCGACGGCGCTCGATCGATCAGCCGGGTCACCATCTTGGGCGACGACCCAAAGCCGGCGTTCGACACCGACAAGTGGGAACCCTTCCAATACCACCGAGTCTCCGCAGCCAGCCATGCGCTCGATCGCGCGTAACTGCCTCATTACCTGTTCGTTCCGGCAAGCCTCCACTCACACGCTTCGCTATCACTCTCC
>CALJDK010000158.1 GCA_938023735.1 uncultured Acidimicrobiales bacterium | reverse complement strand
GCCGCTTCGAGGGTCGAGTGGTAGCGCTCCGGAAACGTATGGTCGACGCCAGCCAGGCTGGCGTTGAAAACCTCGCGCTCGAATCTGAGGTGGTCGTACCACTTCGTTACGCCGTCGATTGTTGCAGTGATTCGTTGCTTCATGTTTCCGCTCGCTTCCGTCGCCACATCTCAATGAGCCGAAGCATTGGCAAACGCCAGCGGCAATTCGACTACATGTCAGATAGATCCGGGGAAGATCCCGACCGAGGGCCGGTAGACAAACCCTAGCTCAAACCCGACGCGCAACGCAGTCTTTTCGAAAAGAATCACCACCACCAGTGACAACATCGACAGCGATCGTTGCAACCGCAGCAGAGCCTGGCACCAACGCCAATTCGGTGGGGTCTGGCACGACCGTCAATTCGGTGGTGTCAGGCACCGGTGGGTTGACACTGGTGTCTGACACCTGTGTCGCGGGTGTTTTGGTTTGGCGAAAACGGGCGTAGCCGGGGCGGTTGGCCCCGGCTACGTCTTACTGCTTCTACTTTTTGCCGTTAGGCAAGTTTGAACTCGATGCGGCGGTTCTGCTGGCGGCCTTCGTCGGTGGTGTTGTCACCGATTGGGTTCGCCTCACCGAAACCTGCTGCCGTGAGGCGAGAGGTATCGACACCGGCGCCGACCAGGAAGTCGAGAACCGCTTGGGCCCGGTCCTGGCTCAGGGTGAGGTTGAGATCATCCGGGCCCTGATCGTCGGTGTGACCTTCGATGTTGACGTTGGCCGAGGTGTTGGCAAGCAACAGTTCAGCAGCAGCGTCGAGGGTTGGGATGCTCTCCGCCCGAATGTTGGCGCTACCCGAGTCGAACTGAATCGGCTCGAGCTGGAACAGCTCGTTGAGGTCGGCGACCAGCAGGTCTCCGCTTACGTCAACGTCGTTGGAAACGTCCATGCCGGCAATACCTTCAAACGCTGCACCAGCGGCATCCTTGGCCGCATCGGTACCAACCGCTCCGATCACTCGAATAGAGCCACCCTCGTTGGTGGTTCCCTCGTCGACGACCAGGTTGTTGGTGACCGCTGGTTCGCCGTACTGCGCAATAGCAGCCGAACCGAGCGCGTCCTTGGTGTCCTCGTCGGGGACGGTTCCTTCAAGAACTACCTCGTCGCCGACGTTGATGGTGACGTCGGAAGGCGTGAGCTCAGGGGCATCGGTAGTGAAGGTGCCCGAATCGGTGAGAGTTTGGCCAGCTTCGTCGGTGATGGTGGCGGTCCAGTTGTATTCGGTGCCGGGTGTAAGGCCCGAGATATCGAACTCATGGTCGGTGGCGGGGCCACCAGCTTCGGAACCGCTTGAACCATCGGAGCCCTCGTACTCGAAGGTGTAGGACGAGTCGACGTTGCTGGCGAAGCTGATGCCGGCTGAGTCGAGGCCAACCGCAGCAGCAGGAGCAGCAGCCCAAGCCAAATCAGGGGCCGCTACGGGCTCTTCTTCGACGACCTCTTCTTCGGGCTCTGGGGCGGCAGCAACCGTGCCGCCAGTGTCGAGGGTATTACCCCGCATGAAGACCAAAATAACGACGCCGATTACCGCCGCAAGAACTCCAAGAACAAGAAGGAATGGTTCCTTGTCGTCATCATCATCGTCAAACATGTGGGCTCCTTGCGCACGTTGAAGAACAGTGACGAAAACTAGTCGGTTTCAACCAACAGATGGGTCATCCACGACCAACGTCACACCATTTGTCGACGCAGCGGACGCCGTCAGCGATTGCTACGGCATAGCTGGTGAGCTGACGGCTAGCAGGCGTCGCGAACCGTCGGGTACGGGTTCACTGCGTTTCCGTATCCGCCGGGATGAATTTCGAAGTGCAGGTGCGGCGTGGTTGCGTTGCCGGTTTCGCCGACATACCCAATCACCACGCCAGCTTTCACCTGGCCGCTTTGGCCATACGCCGAAAGGTGGGTGCCGTAGTAGTAGTTGCCGTCGTCGCCGTTGAGATGAAACGACTCGCCGCCGATGCTGTTGCCCCGATGCTCGACGAACCCACTAACGGGAGCAACGACCGGGGTACCCTCGGGCGACATCATGTCGACTCCCTTGTGGGTACGGCCACCAGACCGGGGAGCCCCCCATGTGTCGGAGAAACTCAGTGGGCCTTGCACCGGGCAGATCCAGCTACCGGTAGCAATAGGCTCCGAAGGAGCGGGCTCGGGTTCTGGTTCTTCCCCATCATCGCCCTCGTCGCCGGCCTCTTCATCGTCAGCGGCATCGTCTTCGGCGTCGGCCTCTTCATCGTCAGCGGCATCGGGGTCGTCGGCGTCGGGGTCGTCGGCGTCTTCCTCGGAGTCGGGTTCTGCTTCGGCGTCACGAGCTGCCTTCTCGGCCGCCGCCTCAGCGGCTTCCTTGCGCTCGCGCTCTTTCTTCGCTGCTGCTTCGGCCGCCTTGCGGGCCCGTTCGGCGGCTTCGAGCTCATCGACCAGTCGCTCAAGTTCGAGAAGTTCGTTGCCCATCGTTTCGAGGTCCTGATACAGCGAGTCCTGCACCGCCTCGAGATCGGCGGTGACCTTTTCCTGCTCGGCGACCCTCTCGTCGAGCAGGACCTGCGTATCGGCCAGGTCGGCCCGTTCCTGGCGGAAGTCATCGACCACGTCGGACTGGTGACGTCCCGCGAACTCGGCAAAGGCGTCGGTGAGAACCACTTGCGCCAGATCGGAGCTTCCGAGCGAGTCGAGTTCGTTGAATTCGCCGGTGTATTGCTGCACCGCGAAGTCGCGAACCTGCGCCCGAAGCTGATCGAGTTTCGACGCGCTGGCCTCGACCTGACGGGTGAGATCGTCAACGGCCAGCTCGGCAAGCGCCAGCTCGGATTCGGCTCGGTGATAGGAACTAGTAGCTTCGTCGGCCCGTAGCGAAAGCGCCTCGATACGGGCTTCGACGGTGGAAATGTCGTCTCGAAGTTGCCCAATGTCGCCCTGTTGGGCAGATACCGGAAGTCCCCACGCAAAGAGCGCGATAAACACCACGAGCACCATACTCCGCTTCACAAACACCGAAGATAGTCGCTGGCGTCCCTTTGTTGCAGTTGGGTAACAAAGTTTCAAACGGTCATTCAACCGCAGTGTTATTTCAGGCCGGCAGGAATATCGCCAACACCGTCCAAACCAGCCTCGGAAACAGCATCATCGACAGGGTCGGTTTCATCTTCGATCTCGCCAACCAACTCCTCGAGAACATCCTCGAGCGTCACGATTCCCAACGTGCGTTTGTCGGATCGAACCACGCAGAAATGCACATGGCTGGCCCGCATCTTGCCCAGCACTTCGTCGAGCGGAAGGCCATGCTCGACAAACATCACCTGGCGCACCGTCTCGATCGGCAACCGCTGCTCCTGCGCATCGATTGGCAACCGCAGGAGATCCTTTGCGTGCACCCAGCCGCGCACATCGTCGATGGTTCCGCCCACCATAAGCAATCGCGTGTGACCACTCTCGACAACAGCCGCTTCGATCTGGGCGAGCGTCATCGAGGAACTCACCGACACCACCTGCGAGCGAGGCACCATTACCGCCGACACGTGACGCTCGCCAAAGTCCAACGCACCCGACAACATCGTGTGCTCGAGTTCCTCCAGGCGACCTTCGGCCCGCGACGCATCGACCAACTTGCCGAACTCCTCGGCGGTATGAACGGTATGGATTTCGTCGGCAACCTCAAAGCCAAGCGCCCGAAGCATCACTTCGGAAAGCGCATTCAGCGACCAGATCAGCGGATGAAAAAGAACCAGATAGACGTTGTTGGCCGGTGCGATCCATAGCAGCGACTTCTCGGGGCTCGCAAGCGCCAAGTTCTTCGGCACCATCTCGCCGATAACCATGTGAAGGAACACCACAATCGTGAGCGAGATAGTGAGGGAGATCGTGTGCAGCAGGCTGGCTGGAACCTCGAAGAACCGCTCGATCACAATCTCGAGGTAGTGCGCAACCACCGGCTCGCCGACCAAACCGAGAACTAATGAGGTAAGGGTGATGCCGAGCTGGGCTCCGGCAAGCTGAC
The DNA here is from genome assembly GCA_938023735.1 of uncultured Acidimicrobiales bacterium. GTDB lineage: Bacteria > Actinomycetota > Acidimicrobiia > Acidimicrobiales > SHLQ01 > CALLQB01. The sequence continues at coordinate 17,341 of CALJDK010000158.1, read as the reverse complement.
GCTGTAAGTCGCTGAGCGCCGCCAAGGCCCGAGCCGCCGAGCGGCTTCCCTGGTCGACCAGCGGTTCAAGCTTTACCCGTCGACTCGCTACCAACGAGAACTCGGCCGCGACGAAGAACGCGTTGAACGCAATCATCAAGATCGCGACCAAAAACCACCAAGGGGAAAGTCCGGACGAGGCTTCCGCGCCCGCCTCTGCTGCGAATGCCAGCAGCATCATGAGGCCCCACTTCCCGACCCGCTTCTCGACGCTGCACTACCGGATCCCACGCCCGACCATGCGCCAGGCTCGGCAAGTCGGACCCGAGAAACCCGCAACCCCTCGACAGCAAAAACCTCAACCCGCCAACCGTTGTGAGCAAACAAGCCGCCCGGTTTTTTGGGGATGTAGCCAAGCTCGTGAAGAACAAACCCGGCGAGAGTCTCGAAGGGCCCCTCGGGCATCGCGAACCCGCACGCCTCCTCGACCTCATCGGGATGCAAAGCCGCCGACAACACAAAGTTGCCTGGCGCATCGACCCGACTCAGCTCGGCGGCGCCACTGTCGAACTCGTCATCGATCTCGCCGACGATCTCCTCGAGTAAATCCTCGAGCGTGATGATTCCGGCAGTGCCGCCATGTTCGTCCACCACCACCGCCAAATGGTTGCGGTTCTCTCGCAAATCGCCGAATAAATCGTCGAGATCGCGCGATTCGGGCACCGCAAGCATGGTGTTCATGATGTCCATCACCGGACGATCGGCCCGGTCGGCTGCGGGCAACGTGTAAATCGACTTCACGTGCACGATTCCGACAACGTCGTCGAGGCTTCCATCGGTCACTGGAAAGCGTGAGAAGCCCGACTCGATTGCCAGACGCTTGAGCTCGCCGACGGTGTCGTCGGTGTTGAGGGCCACAACGTTCACCCTCGGAGTGAGCGCATCGGCTGCCGTCTTTTCCTGAAATCGGATGGCCCGTTTCAGCAGCACCACATCGTCGGGGTCGAGCGCACCTTCCTCGCCCGAAGAAATGATGAGCGCTTCAAGTTCGTCGATATCGGGTTTGTGGTCGAGCTCCTCGCGGGGCTCGACCCCAAGCCGCCGAACAATCCAGTTGGCGGTGCTGTCGAACGCCTTTACGAACGGATACATCACCGCGTTCCATACCACCATGGGGCGTCCAAGCAAGCGAGTGGTGGTCTCGGGTCGCGAAATAGCGGCCGACTTCGGAACCAGTTCACCGACAACCATGATGAAGGCCGTGCTGAGCACGATGGCCAGCACCACCGACACACCGGCACTGGCCGACTCGCCGATAACCGGGTCAAGAACGGGCTCGATGATGGCCCCAAACACCGGCTTGCTCAAGAAGCCGAGCACAATACCCATGATCGAAATTCCCAGCTGCGCGCTGGAGAGCACAAACGACACTCGTTCGAGCAGCGAAACCACCACTCTAGCGTTGGCGTCGCCTTGCTCGACCTGCGCCTCCATGCGGGTGCGATCGACCGCCATCAGTCCAAACTCGATGGCGACAAAGAATGCGGTGAATGCCACCAGGACAAGAATGCCCAGAAGGCCAAGGACGGTACTCAGAACAACCTCTCAGGTCGAAAAACCGTGCAGGGCTAAATCTATCGGCAGCACTCAAGCAAGTCTGCAAATCCGCCGATATTTCCCGATATGAACCCTCCGCCCCAGCCACAGTCATCGGCCTTCGTTGAAGGCATTGGAGACATCGCGAGCGCAAAGACCCACCAGGTCCTCATCGTCGACTGCGACCCCCGGTGGGCCACCGCAGTCGAGAACCGGCTCACCGCCCACCCTCGTTTCGAGGTGGCGGCAGTAGTGGGCATGGCCGGACACGCCGTTGAGCTCTTTGAGCGGCTTCAACCCGATGCCGTGATGTTGGCAGCCGAGCTGGCCGGAACCTCGGGCATCGAAATCATCCCCATCTTTCGCCGCATCGACCCAACCGCCGAGGTGGTGTTGCTGTCGCAGGGCTCCAACGCCCGCGAACTTGCGTCACATGTGGGCGTGTTCGGCTCGGTGAGCAAATTCCGGGCGGCCGAGGAGTTCGACGGCATCATCAATCGCCTTGCTACCTATCTCGACCGTCCCGATAACAGCGCGGTGCAACGCCGAGCGGGTGAAGACCGACGCAAGAAACAAGACTGGAACAAGGTCACGTCGGAACGTCGCAAGAAGCAGCGCCGCGAAGACGACGTTGGTTACGTACCACGGGCCAGCGATGCGCTGCCCCCCGAAGACTGGGGATCGCCAACCCCGGAAAAGGGTTTCTACTAGAGAGCGGGCTCGCCAAACGCCGCCGGTTGCACAGCCAGCAGCACCCCACTCGTCACTGAAACCGACGCGGCGGAACCAACGAACTCGTTACTTACGCTCCAGGTGGCGCCACGCTCGAGCGTGGCTGCCTGAAGCGGCCACCGCAGCCCCTGGGTGGTGACGCCGTCGACCTGATCGGTCAAGGGAAGCAACGACAGAACCTCGCCCGCCTGTCCAACAAAGTCGGCGGAATCGCGAACCACGCGAACCAACGCCTTCCCGAGCCTCGCCTCGCACACGAACGTTGCGTACTTGTTGAGGGTCAATACCAGCAGCGACGCAAGTTCATGGTCGAGCCTGCCACCCCCTCCACCGATCACCACAACATGGGTTGCGCCTCGCTCGAGGGCCGTATCGAGAGCAAGCTCGAGATCGGTGAAGTCCTTATCGACCGGAAATCGGACAACCTCGCCCGCAAACGACGACATTCGCTCGTTGGTGACCGAATCAAGATCGCCCACCAGCACGTCGACCGACACTCCTGCATCGACGGCGGCATCGAGACCGCTATCGGCGGCAAGTATGAGATCGAACGGTGGAAGCGAACTGGTGGCCGCCTCCACCGGCGGAGCACCGCCGATCCAAACAGCAACACGGGTCACGGAGACAATCTACCCACGTTGTCACGGAGACGAACTACCCCACGTTGTCACGGAGACAGGGTAGAGGTGGGACCACAATCGTGCTCGGGAAACTTGCTCATCTCGAGGTCGGCGAGCGGAATCGCCAGCGCCGTGTCGGTACCCACCTCCAACGCCACAACGACGGCAAACACTTCGCCGTCGGCGTTGACTACTGGCCCGCCAGAGAATCCTTCTCCGGTAGAAGCGTCGATCATCACAACCCGCTCGGCCTCCATGCCAAAGATCATTCCGTCGCCGATGCCCAGAATCTCTCCGGCCACAATCGACAACGGCCCACCGTTGGGGTAGCCGGCGATCGTGGCGGTTTCGCCTCGCTCAGGAATGGCGTCGGCCAGAACCAGACCGGGCGCATCGACACTTGCCAACTCGTCACCCCGCTCAAGGCGACTGACATCTTCGCCATCGACAGGGCGCTCGGCCACCGTTCCGAAGACCGACTCGGCCTGGTACGGGGTAAGAAACGCTACGTCGGAGTCGCCCACCACATGACCAGCGGTGAACACAGAGTCCTCGGTGAGAAACGCCGATCCCTGCTGCGAGGCACCGCAAGCCACCGCTGAAATCGAAGCGATGTTTCGAGGGTCGATAGCCGCCGGAACATGCACCACCGAGCTCCGCTCGACAGTAAGCGACGAAACATCGGTGTCGAGGAGCGCCTCGGCTGGTTCTGAGCCGATCCGTCCATTCACCAGCACGACCACAATGAGACCAAGGCAGACCATCATCACCAGCATCATCACCGCCATAGCGCCGCGGTTCCCGGCGGAACCACCTACCCAGGAGCGACCGCGACCATTCTCTCTGGTCGATTGGTTTTCGGCCGACTGGTCGTCAGGCGACGCCTTGGGCGTGCGAGGTAGTGCGGGGGAAGCCACCTACCCATCGTTACCACACGTTTTGTGTACTTTCGATATTTTTCGTGCTTCGGCTAGTAGTCGAAGTCGAGCTCAAGATCGAGGTGTTCGTTCTGTCGAAAGCGAACTAGCGTGCGCAAACCCGTACCTGGCTCGCCACAGACCCAACAATCCGACTCAGCATCGCCCGACCACGCAACATCGCACGGGGTGCAGCGCATTCGAACCATCGGCTGGGTATCGGGCGTTCCGGTTGACGGAGCTGCGGCAGAAAGCGGGAGTTCAGACACCCTCTTCACATCGGACGGCTAGCCCGATATCTGAGCTGAACCGTGCTCGTCAGCCCGGCTATTTAGGAGCGCTCGTCGGACAAGCTCTCGAACAGATCGACCTGTTCCACCCTTGCGGGCGTCGGCAACGGTGCGAGGTTCTCGACCAACGCCGCCACCTCGCTATAGAACTGTCGAGCCAAGCTGATGGCAGCAACGTTGTCGGGGGTATGCAGAAACACGGTGGGTTCGCGCCCCTGCTCGATCCAGGTGGCCACTTTTGGGACCCACTTCTCCCAGAACGGAGGGTTCGCGTCGGGGTCGGTTTGGCCGATGAACCGAACGGTCGGAAATCGACCGGTCGCCGTTGCCCGAACCGGCAGCCGAGGCTTGTTGGCAAACGCCTCAATCTCGGCCGGCGTTACCCGCGGCCCAGCGAACACCGCCCGACTATCAAGAATCACTCGGTCCATGCCCAACCGATGCAGTTCGTCGTTCAGTTGTCGCTCGGTGCCGCCACCATCGAAGAACGCCGGATGCCGAACCTCCACAGCCCACCTGCGGTCAGCGGGTAGCGCTTCGAGAAACGAGACCAAGACAGCAAAGTCGTCGGGCCCAAAACTGGCCGGCAACTGCACCGATGTTGGACCAAGGTTTGCAACGAGTGGCTCGGTGACCGCCACAAACTCGCGCAACTCGTCCTGCGTGTTTCGAAGTCGGCGGTCATGGGTGATGGCGCGAGGCAACTTGAAGTGAAACCGAAACTCCGCTGGAACCGATTCGGCCCAGGCGTGCACCGCACCTTCGCGCGGCAACCCGTAGAAGGTGGTGTTTCCCTCGACTGCGTTACACCAGCTCGAGTAATCGACCAACTCGTTGCCCGCCGACGCGAAGTGCGGGCCAACCCACTCTCGAAGGGCCCACATGGCACAGCCGACCCGAAGAACGGGCGCTGCGACCGGTGTTAACTCAACGCTTGGTGCCAAACGTCATCGACTCCCAGGGCTTGGCCTCGAAGTTCTTGCTGGTGTCGACCCCGGAGACGATGACGGTGTAGTCGCCCGACCCCTTGGCCTTCTTCTCCGAGAAGGGGAAGCTCCAGATGGTTGAGGTAGCACGACGCGAACTTAGTCGTGCGCTGTTCCACTTTCGACCAGACACCCATGTGCTCTTTTTGTTGTGCCAGAACAGACCGGTTTGGTTGTCCTTGATACGAACGCGCACGGCGCGAACACCTTCGTTGTCGGTTGCCGTTCCTTCGATGGTGTGACGGCGTCCTTTGGTGGACACAGCGTCGATCTCGGCGTCGGGCTTCTCGGTATCGGTCGGTTCCGGCTCTGGTTCGGGCTCGGGCTCTGGTTCCGGTTCGGGCTCTGGTTCTGGTTCTGGTTCAGGCGCATCGACACCGACGTAGATCTTCACCGAGTCGCCCTGCACCACGATTCCTGAGTGGCGCTCGACCACCTCGGGGAAGGCCTCGTACACGCCATCTTGGGTGTAGCTATGGAAAAGGTGCGTACCCGCAGTTGTGCTGCCGTCGCCGTGCACCCAACGCACAAAGTGCGAGTCGTCGTTGATGTCGTGGGTATACACCTGGAAACCAACGTTGAGTGGAGCATCGCCCTGAGTGGGCGAAACCTCGATACCGAAAATGTCCGGGGGGCGAGGAATCGACGGAAGCGGCCGTGGAGTGGTGGCCAAGTAGTTGAGCATCCACAGCTCACCCGGAGCATTGAAGCTCTCCTTCACCGACTTCCAACCCTGCCCCTTTGACCCGTCGGTGCCTTGACCCCACTGCCAGCGCTCGTTATGGCCATACACGATGCCATCCGCACCGGTTTCGAGCGCCCCTTCGATATCGAGCATTACGTCGCTCGGAAGCACCGGGTTGTCCGGGCTGTGCGCCGGACACTGCGTGAAGGTCGGGGCGATTGCCTCGTAACGCATCTCCGCGGCGATAACAGGCTTGTCGGTGAGTTCGAGAACTGCTTCGAGTTCGAGACGCATAAACAGGTTTGGCACGCAGTGACCGGTCTGGGCGGCGATTACCTCGGCCCACGGTTCGTCGAGGAACTTGGTTTGTCCGGCTCGGGTACCAGGCGTGTGATACGCCATTGGCAAGGTCGACCCGTCGTGACGCAGCCCGGCCGACATGTTGGCCCAAATCTGAGGATCTTCTTGATCCTGGGTGAAGTCGCACCAGTTGTCGCCACCCAGTACCCACATTTCGAGCGCCGGATGATCGCCAATGGCATCGTCGAGCTGACGACCCAAATCGTTGGCGTTGTCGGCCTGCAACGGCCCCTCATTGACGATGCAGCGTTGCGGGTTCACATCGTTGAGATACGAGACGCCCCACATCGCCACCATCGCCACACCAATATCGTGCGATTCGGCGGCGTCGAGCATGCGGACGACCTGAGCAACGTAGCGCTGGTTAAGCACGAACTTTCCGTCGACCATCGTTGCGGGCACATCGCCCCGCTGGTTCTTTACCTGCAACCCGCCAAGGCTGAAATACGACAGCCACGCCTGGTCGTAGCCAGCGGTGGACAGATGCTCGAAATACTCATCTGCCTGCGCGACAGTGCCGAGGCTCGGCAACTCCCAAGCGGTGTCGCCAAGCGGTACTGCGTTCGTACCTGCGTTCGCGACTGCCGGAAGATCGTTAGCGAAGGCGGAGGGAGCGGGAGTGAACGAAAGAACCGACGCCAGCAGGGCCATTAGCACGATCGAACAAACACGCCGGGGGGAACGACGTTTCGTAGTCATCTCTACCAGTGGTACCACGCATCGGCGAAAAATTCGAAGCCCGAAGGGCTCGAGACACCTAGGTTGGCACGAAGGCCTTAGGTGCGGTTATCGGCGATCTCAGGTAGCCAATGGGCAAGATCCTCGAGGAATCCGCCACCGAAGAGTCCAGCGGATGTGCCCGAAGCTGCTACCGGCGCTGGCGCTGCAGGCGCTGGCTCAGGTGCAGCCGGAGCTGAGGCCGCTGGAGCATCGGCGGTAGAAGGCACAGGAGCCGTTGGTGCCGAGGGAGTCGCCGGTTGTGGAGCAGTCGGGGCCGCTGGGGCGGCAGGCGCCGTTGCTGCAGCGGTCGGAGCCGTCGGTGAGGTTGCTACCGACGCAGCTACTGCGCCCGCACCAGCTACACCGGCGGCCGCCACCGCACCGCCTTGAGCCGCACCGTCGTCGACAGCACCGGTTTGAACAGCACTGGTTTGAGCAGTACCGCCTTCTGGGACAGCACCGGTAGCAGCCTCTTTGGCAGGAGCGGTTGCGGCTTGATCGGCCGCCACAACAGGAGCAGGTGGCATCGACGAATCTGGATCACGCGAGAAGTTTGCCTTCGAGCCGGCGTCGATACGGGTGGTGGCGGTGTCGCCAAAAACGTCGCCGGTAACCGTGCCCGAGATACGCACGTTGCCGCCATAGTTCGCCACGTCGTGGCCAACGGTGCCGCTCATCATGACGTCACCATCGAGCACAAAGACCGACCCGATCACCATGCCGGTGATATCGACACCACCGCCAGCAACGATGAGGTCACCAGTAACAGTGCCCGACAATCGCGCGGGTTCGTGCAGCGTCAAGTTGCCAACTACGACGTCATCGATTTCGTTCACAAGTCATCCTCATCGGTGGAGAAGAACCCCCATTCTTGCGGACAGCGACCAAGCGGGCCAGTCGCGCTCAGGTCATGCTCGTGCCATGCTGGTTCTATGGCCCAAACCCCCGCAGAACCGCAGCGATCGCGGTCGTCTTTTGCCATACTCCCAGCTACTGGAGCCGCGATCGAAACGATGAGGCAGCTCGAAGTCGATGCCGGGAGACGATTCTTCGATATCGGCCTCGATGAGATCGCCAGCGCGGAACCGCCCAGCCCCGACGAGTTTGTGGTGGCTGTCGAAGCCGGAAGGTGTTGGATCGCCCAGGACCCTGAAGGGAAGATCGGCGGTTACGCAAGCGCCGAGGTAGTCGATGGAGCGGGCCACTTTCATCAGGTAAGTGTGCGCCATGAACTCCAAGGGCAGGGGTTGGGTCGGCGACTCGTCGAACATGTTGCCCTGTGGGCCACCAACCAAGGATTCACCACGCTTACGCTCACCACGTTTGCCGATGTGTCGTGGAACGGACCGCTCTATCGCCACCTCGGCTTTGCCGAATTCAGGCCGCCGCCCGGCAGCGAGCTGCAAGGGATCCGCGACGCCGAGATCGCGGCCGGGTTGGATCATCGGCCACGAATCGCAATGAGTCTTGACCTGCACCACCTGCGGCCGGGAAACTCAGACGCTTAGGGGCGCTCTTTGTCGCCGGCTGGTTCGAGGCAGGCGAACCCTTTGCCGTCCGGCATCGGCATGGGAGTGGTTCCGTTCCGGGCAATGCAATCGACCTCGGCGGCCACGATGGCCTGCACGATTCCCGTTGTCGATCCATCGCAGGGAACCCAAGTCATCGTGGACCCGCCCGTCGTCACGCAATCGCCGGGGGCAATCACCTCTACCCGTCGTTCATCGTCGAGCCGGTTTCCCGAAGCAAAAGCCGTAAAGACGAAGAGCGCACCCAAGGTTCCCAGAACCAGAAGCAACGGTAATGAGCGCATCATGTGGAACATGGGAGCGCTCTCGAACCGGTCGGGTTCGTCCTCGGGCCAGTCGGGTTCCGGGCCACCGCCGGGTGTCGCCTCGGACCTACTGGTTGCACCCGTTGCTGGTTGGGCCTGCGTGTTGGTGAGCGCTGAGAATGCCTCGTTGATTTGCTGCATATCGCGTTCGGCTCGACGGCGGCGCGCCTCGGTGGAGCGGGTGTGACGATCGGGGTGCAGTTCGCGTGCCTTCGCCAGATATGCGCGACGAATCTCATCGGCCGATGCCGACTCGGAAACCCCAAGCGTGTCGTGATGCGATGTCATAGTGCTCCCCGCACTGTAGAAGCCGAACGACCAAATTTCTGTGTGCAGCGGCAGGTACCCTCAGGCCGGTACCATCGAGATGTGGCCGACATCAGCTGCGCGAACTGCGGCGAAGAAACCGAACTGTTGGGCCAACGCACCGGCCCCAACAACGAAAACATCACCATCACCTGTGAGGTCTGCGGGTTGGTCTGGAATCGCGACTTCACGCCCCGCTGCGAAACCTGCGGCGAAACCGACGTGTATCCGGCGTTCCAGGCCATCCTCGATAAGTCACGTGGCACCCAGTTGTCGATTCAGTCGATGAAGCTGGTGCACCTTTGCCCCCGCTGCCAGCCCGACCTTCATGCCACGTACAGTCAGACCAACACACCGATTCCGCCAGACGAGCTTCCGGTCGAATCCAACGACTAACAGACCACCCGCATGACCACCCCCTCCCCTCTTTCGCGCCGACTGCTTGCCGTCGGAGTTGCCGCACTACTCGGCGCACTTGTGGCGTTCGGTTTCACCGCTGGCGACCCGGCGGCGTCGGCCGAAGCTCGAGTTCGACTCCACGACAATGTGCAGTGGCCCGAACACGACTCGGTACGACTCGAAATCCTGAGCTGGCTCGACGACGAAACGTTCAACGAAGCCGATGCGGCGGTCGACGGCGCCCTGGTCGGACTCGACGCCGAACTTCCCCGCAATCAGTCGTTCCTCAATATCGTGTCCAAAGCCGAAGACGACGCGTCAGCGATCACCGCACTCGATGTCGCCATCGCCCGACTCGTGCAACGCGACGAAGAGTTCAGCATGGGCCCGTGGCGCGACGACCTGGCCAACGCCCAAGCCAGCTTGGCATCGGCAGCCGCCGAACTCGACCAGGTGCGCCCCGCAGCCGAAGCTGGCGATGCCAACGCAATCAACGAGCGGGGCGCCCTAACGTGGCGGGTCGAAGAACTCGAAGGTGCCGTCGACGACGCCGAGCGCTTTCTGGCCAAACAATCGCCGCGTATCTATCAAATCGGTCCAACCAAGTCGTCCGATGCGCAACGCTTCCGCCGCTTGCGAGTTATTGCGGCGTCGGCGTTGGTGGCGGCGCTTGGGGTTGGCGCGGTGCTGACGTTGCTTGACGGCCGGACACGACAGTCTCGTGCCGAACCTCTGTCGAGCTAGCGACAACCGCCGACATCCCCAACATCACGAGCACGATGCCTGGCGTTTCAAACGGCGCATCACCAAGTCCAAAAACCACCACCGCTACCAGCAACACTCGAAGTGATTTGGGCGCCGCCTTACCCACAGCAAGCAACGTGCCAACCAGGAGGGCCATTGCCGGGAACCCGCCAGCTATGCCGGTGAACAACGCCAGGTTGTGCGTGGTCTCGTTCTTGATGCCATAAAGGCTCTCGAGCCGGTACTCGAGCAGGACGTCGATATGGGTGCCCAGACCAAAGCCAAACAACGGCCGGTCGACCAATCCCGCCCAAACTGCGGCCCACAAATTGTCGCGGCCGCCGCCTTCGGCAACGTCGGAGGTCACCAGGTCGAACACTCCCCCGGCGTCGACGCCCAAGCCAAGCACCGCGGCACCCCAGCCCACGACGCCCGCAAGAACCGCAGCCGCAACCAGCCGCACTCGTCCACCTTCAACCAGTCCCACACCGAATGCGATAACTGCCGCGACCGCCATCGACCGGCTGTCGGATGCCACCACCACAATCGCCGCGGCCAGGTAGGTTGCTCCGGCGGCTTCCCGGGGCAAACGTTGCAGCGCTGGCGAGAACCTTGCCAGCAGCGCCAACGTCACCGCGAAGAACGCGGCCATGTCTTTGGTAACTACGGCGCGGTCGGCCACGTCAAAAACCCGGTCAGCTACGAGCGGTCCGGCAATGGAGACCAAAGCGATGGCAACCGGTGGAACAAGCCCTGTAAACAGCACCCTCGTCGCGACGTCGCGACCAAACCACCGAACGATCGACGCGCCAAACAGAACGAACCCCACAAAGCTGCCCACCCACAGCAGCGACAGGCCTGGGTCGAGGCCCCACAACGCCGAGAACGCCAACCAACCAGCCGAACCGCCGAGCCAGAGCGCACTGGTCCGGTCGAATCGAAAGCCGTCGCCAGAATCGCCGGAGCGTTCGGCGATGGCCACAACACTAACCAACGCACCGAGCAGCAACCGAGCCCAAGTACCGATGGGCAACGCAAGCAACGCCAGCACCACAGCAGCCGCAATAGCAGCGAGCTCGCGGCGCTCGAATCGACCAACCGATCGCGAGGAGCTCGTCACCTCGGCACTAGCCACCCGAGAGCAACTCGTCGGCCAGGAGTTCGAGTCCGGCCACCCGAGAACCCTTCACGAGGATCGCGTCGCCATCGCCCAGCTCACCCATCTCACCCAATGCCGAGAGCGCCGCATTTCGGTCGGCCACATTGGAAGCCGCGTCGTACAACGGGGCGTCGACGGCGATGATTTCGATACCGAGCTCGTGCGCCTGATGGGCGATGCGACGGTGCTCGTGAGCAGCCGCGTCGCCCAGCTCGGCCATCACGCCGAGCACCGCTATGCGGCGCCTTGCGGGAATCGCCCCCAACGAAGTCAATGCCGCCGAAACCGACAAGGGGTTGGCGTTGTAGGCATCGTTTACCACCACCAGACCCGATGCTGCGGTGCTCATCTCCATTCGCCACGGCGACCAGCCAGGGTTCGCTAGGCCGGCAGCGATCGACTCGGGAGACACCCCGATCGACAAGGCAACCGCAGCGGCAGCCGCAGCGTTGGCCACATTGTGCTCGCCTCGAGCACCCAGCGAAACGTCGAACCCGCCTAGCTCACCCTCGATACGAAACTGCGAGGTGAGATCGTCGTTCATCGACACATCGACCGCTCGAACATCGCCAGTATCGATTCCGAAGGTGATGACCTGAGCTTGAGTACGGCCAGCCATTTGAGCAACCTCGGGCACCATGGCGTTGAGCACGGCGGTGCCCGATGCTGGCAGCGCTTCGACGAGCTCGCCCTTGCCGGCAACGACGGCCTCGAACGACCCGAACTCGGAGGTGTGCGCATTCCCCACCGTGGTAACCACGCCAAGAGTAGGCCGCGCAATATCGCAGAGCAGCGCAATATGACCCGGACCTCGAGCACCCATCTCGACCACCGCGATTTCGGTGTTATCGGGGGCGTTGAGCAAGGTCAACGGCACGCCCAACTCGTTGTTGAAGGACTTTTCGCTGGCATGGGTTGCCCGCTCAGCGGCCAGCGCAGCGGCCACAAGATCTTTGGTTGAGGTCTTGCCAGCCGAACCGGTGATGCCGACAACGTCAGCACCTATACGAGCGCGGGCAAGACGCCCTAACTGCTGGAGGGCGTCGACCGTGTCGGCCACAACAACGGCCGGAATCGAGCCCGGTTCCGAAACCGGTCTTGACGAAAGGTATGCCCCGGCACCCGCCGCAGTGGCCGCGGAAACAAAGTCGTGACCGTCGCGTTCGGCCAGGATCGGCACAAACAGACATCCCGGCTCGACGGCCCGCGAGTCTTGCGTGACACCGTTGATTTCGACCGGCGCTCCGGCAGCGTCGATTGCGTCGCCAACAATCGTGCCGCCCACCGCGGCGGCGATGTCGGTCAGGGAAATATGCATGTTCTGAAGTCTGGCAGGAATAAGCCGAAGGCGGGACAACGAGAATGAGCCGATGGCGCGACAACGAGAATGAGCCGAAGGCGGGTTAACGAGAATGTAGAGTCTGCGGGATGAGCGCTGACAAAACTCGCCTGATCGTCATCTTTGGCGGCCGGTCTGCCGAACACGACGTCTCGTGTGTCACGGCACGTCACGTCCTGGCCGCTGCCGACAGCTCGAAATATCTGGTCGAGCCGGTTGGTATCACCCGTGAGGGCGCATGGGTTCGCGCCGACGACGCCATCGCCGAACTCGAGTCCGGGGCAAACGAACTGCCCGACGCGTTGAAGCCGGTCGGATCCGATTTCGAGCTCCTGCCGGCAGTGCGCGAATCGGTGAACGAAGGCGAGCAGATCGTCGTACTTCCGTTACTCCACGGGCCGCTCGGCGAAGACGGCACCATGCAGGGACTTCTGGAGTTGGCCGACGTGCCCTATGTGGGCTGCGGCGTTTTGGGCAGCGCGCTCACGATGGACAAGATCAAAGCCAAAGAGTCGGCGACATATCACGGCATCGCTCAGGCCGAGTGGCGCGGATTCCACGTTACCGACATCGACGATGCCACCCCGGCCCAACTCATCGACGAACTCGGCGACACCCTGTTTGTGAAACCAGCCAACATGGGGTCGTCCATCGGCGTCTCGCGAACTACCAACGCCGACGAACTCGCTGAAGCACTCGCATTGGCCGGCACCTACGACGAGTGGATCGTTGTCGAAGAAGGCATCGACGGGCGCGAAATCGAGCTGGCGGTGCTGGGTAATCGAGAACTCGAGGTGTCGGTGCCGGGCGAGATTCTTCCCACCGACGACTTCTACAGCTACGCCGACAAGTATCACGACGGCACCGCTGGACTTTCCATTCCCGCCGAACTGCCGGCCGATGCCAGCGCCGAGGTTCAAGACCTGGCACGCAAGGCCTTCCGAGCATTTCGATGCGAGGGTATGGCCCGGGCCGACTTCTTCTACGAAGATCCCGCCACCGGCGGACGCGGTTGGCTGCTGAACGAACTCAACACCATTCCCGGGTTCACGCCGATCTCGATGTACCCCAAGCTGTGGGAGGCATCAGGTCTTTCCTACGGTGCGCTTATCGATCGACTTGTCGAACTTGCGCTGGAACGGCACGGCCGGCGCCGGCGCCGCACCGACTACTGACCCTCTGAAGCAGCCACCGGCTTGTGGGCCGAATCGGCGTCGTTTCGTGAACGGCGAAGGAAGATCGCCGGAAGCACCGTGACCGCCACAAGGACGCCAGCGATAAGCGCATAGATCCCGACTTTGGAACCCTGCGATTCCACGGTCGGTACAGGGGGCACCTCGACGGACTGGTCGAGATCATCGAGTTCGTCGGCGACGATCGCCGCTCCCTCGGCTTCCCCGGCCGAGCCATCGGGTTGGTCGAGTTCCAGAACCGGCTCTTCGCTATCGGCCCCCTCGGCCCCACCAGAGTCAACGGCTGCACCGTTGGCGTCGGCATCGGCCCGGAGCGACGCAAACTGCTCGACACCGCCGATGAGTCCACCCTGGTAGTTCTCCTGGGCGAACTGAGCGTTTACCACCCGGTCGATGATCACCGATGCCGAATCGTCGAGCGCTGGCCCCCACTCGGAGCCGTACAGCACGCGGGTGGCCCGGTCGCCAATCGAGACGCCAAAGACCAAAAAGTTGGCATTGTAGTCGCCGCCGTCATCCAGCCAGCCGCATTCGACGGCCATCGAAGCCAGTTCGTCATCGAGCGAACCACTTGCGGTCTGGTCGAACACCCTGATTCGTACCTCACCAAACTGTTCAAGCTTCTCGGCCGCCACAACAATGCGAGTTGCATCGCCCAACGAATCGCCCTGATCGGTCAATACGAAGTCGCAGTTTGTTAGCGCCTCGATCACCGGTTCTTCCGGCACCGCGATGTCGGCCATTGCAGTCGTGGCGGTCATTGCTGAGAAGACCAGGGCCAACACAACAACGACAAGCGACCAAACGCTCCGAGTACGGCGAAATCGGGACATGGCTTTCTATCGGCACCGAAACCGACGGCGAAAGCTAGGTCGGGCTTGCGTCGACGGCGAGCGCCGAAAACAGAAACTTCAGAAGTTGTTGGCGGCGGGCCACCATCGACCGCAAGGTCGGTTCGATTCCCAACGCTCGCGACACCTCGACCTCGGTTGCCACCCCAACAACGGCCGAATACGCCGACAGCATCACCACGTTGGCGTCCGCCTGCTGAAATCGGCCAGCCGCCATCTCGCGCTCGAGAAAGATCCGACCCCGCCGAATCAGCGGCTCCATCCGCGACGCCAACCGATCGGCCATCGACGAGCCGGGTCGACTTACCTCTCGCAGAAGCCCCAGAAGTTCGGGGCGGACCAAGGCCAAACGAAACATTCGACGAACCAACGCCTCGACCCGCTCCCACCCCGGACCGGCGTTCTCCAGCGCCTGTTCGATCGTCTCGAGCAGGTCCATTCCGGCGCGGTCGACCACGCTCGACATCAGCTCTTCTTTGGAGGAAAAGTGGTACAGAATTGTCTGTTTTCGGACACCCAGGTCCCGCGCCAATGCGTCGAGCGACGTGCCATCGTAGCCCTTCGTACCAAACGATCGCAGTGCCGCCTGAAGCACCCGTTCTTTGGTCGAAACCTCTGGTAGTAAATCTGTCACTGACCAAATGGTAGAGAAGGCGCGGCCTTTGGTAGAAATGCGGGGTGATTCCAGAGCAGTTGGCGGACAAACGTATTGCCATCACCGGGTCCACCGGCTTCCTTGGCACGGCCTTGGTCGAGCGCCTTCTTCGCTGCGCGCCGGGTTGCGAACTCATCCTTCTCGTCCGCCCGGGCCGACGGGGCGCCGAGCAGCGGGTGAAGCGCGAAATCCTCAAGAACGATGCCTTCGACCGGCTTCGTGAAGAATGGGGCGACGAGTTCGACGCTATCTGTGACCAGCGGGTTCACTCCTACGCCGGCGACGTCGGCACCGACGGACTCGGCATGGACCAAGCCGGCCTCAACGCGCTCGCAAGCTGCGACATCGTCATTCACTCGGCCGCTGCTGTGTCGTTCGATTCTCCCATCGACCTGGCCGTCGAGGTCAACCTGCTGGGCCCTGTCCGGGTTGCAGAGGCGCTCAACGAACTCGGTGTCACCCCACACCTGGTGGCGGTGTCCACTTGCTACGTCGCCGGCTCTCGCCGCGGCGCCGCCCCGGAAGAACCGGTCGACGACAGCCCGTTCTTTGTCGATGTCGACTGGCGGGTCGAAGTCGACCAAGCCCGCCGGGCGCGCGCCGAGTTCGAATCCGAAAGCCGAAGCGTTTCGCAACTCGACGGCTTCCGTAGCGACGCCAACGATGAACTCGGCGCCGCCGGACGACCAGCCATCGCCGCCAAAACCGAACAGCTTCGATCACGTTGGGTCACCGACCAGTTGGCCGAAGCCGGACGGGCCCGAGCGTCATCACTTGGCTTTCCTGACTCCTACGCCTACACCAAGGCACTGGGCGAAGTCGCCCTTGCCGAAACCCGCGGCGACCTTCCCGTTTCCACCGTCCGCCCTGCCATTATCGAGTCGGCCGTCGCCGAACCGGTCCCCGGCTGGATCCGCGGCTTTCGCATGGCCGAGCCCATCATCATCAGCTACGCCCGAGGCCTACTGAAGGAATTCCCCGGAGTACCCGAAGGTGTTGTCGACGTCATCCCGGTCGACTTTGTCGTCGCCGCTATCTGCGCCGTCGCCGCTCGAGGCCCCGTCGAAACCGAGACCGGCAAACCCGATATCACCCAGGTCGCTTCGGGTTCGCTCAACCCGCTTCGCTACATCAAACTCGTCGATCTGGCCCAGGAATGGTTCACCGCCAACCCGCTCTACGACGACAAAGGCCAGCCAATCGCTGTTCCCGAGTTCTCGTTTCCCGGTCGTGGTCGGGTGCAGAAACAGCTTGAGCGAGCAGGCAAAACCCTCGACCGCACCGACCGAGCGCTCTCGATGCTTCCGCTTCGTGGCAAACCAGCCATGTACACCGCCGGCCTCGGCGAACAACGCGAGCAGGTTGACCGAGCCAAAGGGTATGTCGATCTCTATGGGGCTTACGCCGAGTGCGAAGCCATCTACGGTCTCGACCGCCTCATCGCGCTGTGGGACTCGCTCGACACCGACGATCAGGAGCGGTTCACCTTCGACCCTCGCATCATCGTGTGGGACGACTACGTGCCCCAGATTCACCTGCCATCGGTGGTCAAAGCCGGCCGAGTGAAGACCACTCCAGGCGCTCGAACCGGACCAACCCGTCAACAACGCCTGCGCGGCCAGGTACTCGACCCCAACCGTCAACTGGCGGTATTCGACCTCGAAAACACGCTCATCGCCAGCAACGTCGTGGCCAGCTACGCGTGGCTTGCCAGCCGCGAGCTTCCCGATCGCGAACGGGGCCGGTTTGTTGCCCGAACCATCATGGAAGGCCCGGCGCTACTTTCGCTCGACCGCCAAGATCGCTCCGACTTCCTCCGCTACTTCTACCGCCGCTTCGAACACGCCGACGTCGAGCAACTCGAAGCAGCCAGCGCCGAGATGTTCTCCGACCTCATCCTCACCAAGTCGTTTCCGGCCGCAATCCGCCGGGTACGGGCGCACCGAGCGGCGGGGCATCGCACCCTCCTCATTACC
>CALJDK010000157.1 GCA_938023735.1 uncultured Acidimicrobiales bacterium | reverse complement strand
CTAAAAGTTAAGCGGCAAGAGCGAGATCATCCGAAGTGGCGTCTCTGTGTTTGCCCCGTTTTTAGAGTCTGAGCAACTCTGGTCGCACGTACCGACTTCCAGGTCTCAACGTCGAAACCGATCAGCCCCTTGTGCTTGTGCCTGCTCCCCAAAACCCAAGGGGAGAGAGGAGCAGAGCATTCGTCTGGATTTTCAAGAAACGCAAGCCTGTCCATCGTACCGCCTGCCAGTGACACCCAGCCATCGCGTGGAACGGACGGTCTTACTACTGCTCGGTCAGCTTGGTGAGCTGGGCGATTACCTCACCGGTATCGGGGTAGTCGCCCAGCGTGTCGCCAACGTGAGACCACGCAACCTTCTGGTCGGCATCGAGAATGAAGGCGCCGGGACGGTTGGTTGCCTGATCAATCTCGATACCGAACGAGCGCCACGAACCCCTTGACTTTGCGTAATTCTTGAGGCCCTGAGGTTTGAGAAGCTGAACAGGTGAGAGTTGATCGATCTCTAGCGACTTTCTGACCGTGTGGTCGGGGTCCATGAGAAGAGCAAACGGAAACCCTTGGTCGAGCTGGTTCTGAGCCATCACGGCGGGCTTCGGACCAATCGCTACGGCGTCGGCGCCGAGCTCGAGAATCTTGGGGTAAATCTCACGCAACTGCATGAGGTAATCGACGCAGGGCAGTCAACCGTAGAAGCGATGCAGCTGCACCACCAGCGGCTTGCCTGCGTACTCTTGGAGCGAAACCACCGACCCGTCAGGGTTGCTCAGCTCAAGGGTTGAAACATCAAACATGGGTCGATGGTAGGAGGACCTAGGGGTTAGCGGGGGTCGGCTTCGGGAGTTTTGGACAACTCGGCCGCCTTGCGAATGAGCGCCACAAACGCCAATTGAAACGGAAGGCGGATCCAGTTGCGGGCATCAGGAACCTCGCCCGGGTAGCGCTGGAACGTGCCGGTTTCGTCTTTGCGAATCTCGACCTTGTTGATGGCCATATCGATGTTTGCCGGAAACACGGCGGCGGTGAGCGCCAGCAGCCCGTAGCCGGCGAGCTTGCGGGTTCGTGCTGGAAGTAGGCCAAGGCCAAGAGCGATCTCGGCGGCGCCGCTGGCTTGGTTGGCGAAGCTTTTGTCGGGGAACCAGTCGGGCACCACGGCTTCAAAGAAGTCGGGCTTGGCGAAGTGGCCGATGCCAGCTCCGGTAAAGACCGCGGCTCCGAGGTAGGTGGCGAGCGTGGGGCGGGATTCTGGGTCGGGCATCGGAGTGATCGTATCGCTGCGCCGATGGTCAGCTACGGAGTTTCAGGAGCGGCACGATCGCTTCATGCGCAAGCTCGAGCTGCGGGTCGGGATCACCGAACGGAACAAAGATGAGCGAGTCGATTCCGGCGTCGAGCATCTCCTGGCAGCCGGCTGCAACCTCATCGGGCTGGCCAACTGCGGCCCAGCCGGGGACGATGTCGGCCGGTGGGGGAGGAAGGTTGGCCGGATCACCGACAAAGAACCCAACGAAGGCGGTAATGCGATGGTGGTTCCGTCGGTTGCCTGTGGCCTGGCCCTCCTCAATCGTTTCTCGGATGCCAGCGATTTCGTGCGGTGCGATGCCTTCGCCAACGATGGTGCCGTCGGCGATCTCGCCCGCGAGTCGCAACGAGACTGGTCCTCGGACACCTAAAGAGATGTGCAGCGGTTCGGCTGGCGGAAATTCCAAGGTCACCTCGTCGAGTTGAACATACCGACCATCGATGCTCACGGTTTCGGCGGCCAGAAGTTGGCCGGTTGTGGTGACGGTTTCGCGCATGAGGGTGATGGGTGAGTCGACCTCCTCGCCGATCTGTCTCATCCAATAGTCGACGCCATGGCCGACCCCACAAAGCAGTCGGCCGGGGTGTAGTCGGGCAAGCGTGGCCCACTCCATTGCGAGCGCTGCGGGATTACGGAAGGGGCCGGGGGCGATGCCGTGGCCGATCTTTGACTGCGATGTTGTGTTGAGCACGGCGGTGAGTTGGCTGATGCCGCCCGCATAGAAGCAGTCCTCGACGATCCACAGTTCATCGAATCGACCGTCGAAGCGTTTGACGTGGGCCGGTACGAGCTCGGGGGCGATGTGGCGCATGACCATGGCGCCGACTGTTTGAGGGAGGGGTGGCTTTGACGGTTGATCGGTCATGGCCCGAGTCTCGCATCTCGCATCGAAGAGCGCAGCGAAGAATTTCTTCCGATTTCTTCTCGGCACCTCTTGACAGGTTTCGGCATATCTGACTATCATCGAACACATGTTCGATCAAGCCACCACCTCTCAATCGGAAAGCGGGAGCCCATATGCGGGTATTCCCTCGCGCTCCGACGAGGTCGGGCCGGGTTGTGGCGTTGGCGAAATCGCCGACCTCTCCGATGCCATCGACGTTCTTACCAAGGTCGATTGGACCACTCTCGATGCAGCTCAGCTCGGCGATGTTCTGCGCGAACAGACGGTGCTGATGTCCCGACTGGCCAGCGTCGACGTTTCGATACTGCAAGCGTTCGAACACGCCCCTGGCGGCAACCTTGTGCACCGGGGTGGGGTAGCCGGTTGGCTGGCGGCCCAGACATGCATTTCTCCGTACGAGGCCAATCGACGGGTGGCTCTTGCTCGTCGCCTTCGCAATCTTCCCGTGACGTTTGCCGCCTTGCAGAAGGGCGACATTCACCTTGCCCATGCGGTTGCTATTGGCAGCACCTCGGAGAAGAAGCATCTGGCGTGGGCCATCGCCGCCGGCGAGCGTGACGATCTCGTGCCGGCTGCCAAAGCCGTGCACTGGCGCACCTTCACCGTGATCCTCCGCAAGTTCGAGCAGGCCGCCGACCCCTCGCAAGGCGAGGACGATGCGCAAGAGCAAGAGGTGCGGTCCGAGCTTCACTTCTCACAAACCTTCGAAGGCACGTTCCGCACCGACGGCTGGTTCGGACCCATCGGTGGCGAAATTATCGATACCGAACTCAAACGAATCTACGAACAACTGTTGCAAGCCGACTGGGTCGAAGCTCGTGATCGCCTCGGCGACGATGCCCGGGCACGTGATCTGTGGCGCACCAAGGCACAACGCATGAGCGCTGCCCTAGTCGAAATGGCCAAGCGTTCGTCGGGGGCTCGCACCGGTTCGCTTCCGTGCCTCAACGTGCACGTCGACCAAGAAACCTTTGAGCAGGCAATGAACGAATTCGCCGGGTTGCCAGCTGCCTATCCGGCCGAGGGCATCCGAGAAACCAACGCCGGCGCTCCGCTATCGGCCCGCCAAATTGTGGAGTTGGCGCTCCAAGGCCATGTCCGCCGCATCGTGTTCGATAGCGACGGCCAGGTTCTCGACCTTGGTCGCAAGCAGCGGTTCTTCACCGGCGCATTGCGCGAAGGCATCGAGCTGCGCGACCGGGTGTGTCAGCACCCCGGCTGCGACCTGCCAGGCGTGTGGTGCGAAGCCGATCATGTCTATCCGTACTCGCAAGGTGGCAAGACCGCCATCGACAACGCTCAGTTGTTATGCGGGTTCCACAACCGACAAAAGGGCGATCGATATTTGTCGCCCTGGTGGGATCAATCCGTCGGCCGCCTGATGTGGTTAACCCACCCGCCGGTGTAGGGCGGGGCGGGAATTCCCGGGCTCATCAACAAGCGAGCAGAGCCCGCAGCAACATGCAACGAAACGGCCCCGAGGGGCCCGATTTGCGCGCCCGGCGTTCGGGTTTGTTGCGGACGGCCGGGGGGAGAGTCCATTCTGCTTGGTAGAGATTTCTTCCGGAGCGGTGGGGGATACGGCGGATGCATTGCGATAGGTCGGTATGAGCAGCGTTGTGCCCGCCACCTCGGGCAACCCCGATTTCCGGTTGGTCTACCGGCGCACGCTGCCCGATGTGTACGGCTACCTGCTTGGCCTTGTGGGTGGAAACACCACACTGGCCGACGACCTGTTGGCCGAAACCTACCTGTCGGCGGCGAAACGATTCGCAGAAGATCGGGCGGCCGAAGTGACCGTGCCGTGGTTGAAGGTGGTGGCCAAACGGCGGCTCATCGACCACCTTCGGCGAGAGTCGAGCATGTCTCGCAAAGC
>CALJDK010000156.1 GCA_938023735.1 uncultured Acidimicrobiales bacterium | reverse complement strand
GCTGGTGACGTTGGGCCGGTTCTCGTAGATGATGGCGACGACGCCGAGCGGCACCCGCACTTTGGAGATTTGCAGGCCGTTGGGACGCACCCAACCCGAGGTGATGAGGCCGACCGGGTCGGCGAGTCCGGCAACCTGGCGCAGTCCGGCCGCCATGCCCTGGATCTTTGCTTCGGTGAGTCGCAACCGGTCGATGACCGTGGCGGTGGATCCACCTGTTTCTGCGGCATCCACATCGAGGGCGTTGGCTGCGAGGATGTCGGCAGCGTTGGCTTCGAGCAGATCGGCGGCGGCAGACAGGGCGTCGTTCTTCTGCGCGGTCGAGGCCTTTGCGACCGCCCTCGACGCGGCTTTCGCCCGCTTGCCGAGTTCGGGAATCGGTGTTGTCGTCACGTCGCGAGGTTACCAGGAGTAGCCTTTGAGGCATGTCCGGCTCCAGGTCCGATCGCAGTCCCGCACGGCTCTTTGCCGCGGTGTCCCCTCTCGCTCTTCTCGTCATCGGCGTTGCCGTCATCATTGCCGCCCTTCTAGATGTGCCCTGGTACCTGTTACTTGCGTTGGCCCTGGTTCTCTGGGCTGCCGCCATCGCCTTGGTTGCGCTTCGGATGATGGCTAGATCGGACCGTCCCGACAATGTCGACGCCTTCGCGCTGCGCGAACCCTGGCGGTTCTATGTACGCGACGCCCAAAAGGCCCAGCGAGATGTTTCGAAAACAATCGCCAATACCGCCGACGGCCCCATTCGGGAACGGCTCGTCACCATCCATGAGCGCCTTGGCGATGGCGTCGATGAGGTGTGGCAAATTTCGAACCTCGGCCAAACACTGGCCGACAACCGCAAGCGCATCGACCTTGACGATCTCAAGCGGCGCTTGGCGAAGGCCGAAGATGCAAGCGCTACCGGCGGCGACACCGCCAGGCAGGTGTCGGCGCTGCGCTCGCAGCTCGAGTCGGCGAGCCGGCTCGAGGGACGACTCGAGAGCACCACCGCACGGCTCGACACGCTCGATGCCCAACTCAAAGACACCGCAACTCGGGCCTTTGAACTCTCGACGGCAGGCGAGATCGGGGCGGCCGAAAGCCTGGTATCCAACGTCGAAACGATGGTCGACGAACTCGAGGCGTTGCGTGCGGGCCTCGAGGAAGCTGGCTAGGTGGCCGAAACCTCGTCGGTACCCACCGACGAACCGACGTCGAGTGGCAGATCCTCGTCGCTGGTCGCCGCCGGTATTTTACTGTCGCGCCTGAGCGGGCTGGTCCGTGAAGCCTGTTTGGCCGCGTTTATCGGCGCCGGCGTGCAGCTCGATGCGTTCCGGGTGGCGATGCGAATCCCCAACCTGTTGCAGAACCTGTTTGGCGAGGGCGTGCTGTCGGCGTCGTTTATCCCGGTCTATTCCGAGCTCGTCGACCAGGAAGAAACCGAAGAAGCGGGGCGGGTCGCCGGGGCGGTTGCCGGGCTGTTGTTGCTGGTCACCGGAGTGCTTTCGGCCATCGGCATCGTGCTGGCCGGCCCGATCATCAGCCTGACGGCACCGGGGTTTGAAGGCGAAACCCACGACCTGGCCGTGTCCTTGATGCGCATCACCACCGCAGGCATCGCGATCCTTGTGCTGTCGGCGTGGTGCCTGGGGATCCTCAACTCACACCGCCAGTTTTTTCTGTCGTATGTGGCTCCGGTGCTTTGGAACACCGCCCAGATCATCGTGCTGGTGCTGGTAGGTGTGCTCGCATGGACAACGACCAAGGGTGTGAAGGCGGTGGCCTGGGCGGTTCTCGCCGGGAGCGTGGCGCAGTTCCTGGTGCAGCTGCCCAAGGTTCTCGGGTTGGTCCAGAACCTGCGACTAAGCCTCGACCGACGGTCAGCCAATGTGGCCACCGTTATCAGTCGGTTCACCCCCACGTTGCTGGGGCGAGGCGTCGTGCAGATCTCGGCGTTCATCGACATCGCTCTCGCCAGCCTGTTGGCCGAGAAGGCGGTCAGCAATATGGCCTTCGCCCAAACCCTCTACATTCTGCCGATCAGCCTCTTTGCCATGTCGGTTGCTGCGGCCGAACTTCCCGAACTTTCGCGAATTCACGACGACGACGCCCTCATCAGTCACCGGGCACAGGCGGGTCAACGACGCATTGCGTTCTTCATTTTGTTTACTGCGGTGGCCTACGTTGCGGTCGGCGACGTGGTGGTGGGTGCTTTGCTTGAGCGCGGCAAGTTCACCCCCGACGACACGATGGCGGTGTGGTTCATCCTGGGAGTCTTGGCGTTGGGATTGCCAGCGATTGCCAGCTCGCGACTGCTTCAGAATGTGATGTACGCCAAAGGCGAAACCCGCGGTCCTGCGCTTATCGCCCTCGCCAAGGTGGTCGTGGCCACTGCGGTTGGCCTGGCGTTGATGTACCCACTCGACAAATACCTGATCTTCGGCCGAACCGTGATGTCAGAAACCGACCCCCGGCTCGCCGGGGTTGCCAGCACGCAACCGCACCTTGGCCCGGTCGGCTTGGCGGCGGGCCTGGTTGCCTCTGCCTGGACCGAGTACTTCCTGCTCAGTCGTCTGGCCCGCAGCCGCGTTGTCGGGTTCCTCTCGCCACTTCGGGCCTTTGGCCCCCTTGCGCTTCCCGCCGCGCTGGCGTTCCTCATCCTTACGGTGCTGAAGCTGGCGGTGGGATGGCTTCCTGCACTGGTGGCGGCACCGCTTCTGTTGGGCGTTGCTGGTCTGTTCTACACCTCGATGAGTTTCCGTCGTGGAGTCGACGAGGCATCTCTGGTGTTACGCCCGATTCGGCGGGCGATCTGGAGCGGACGCTCGTAGCGAAGACTAAGATATTTCCCATGATCAAACTTGCGAAACGCTGGTGGAGCTATCTCACCGCAAAAATGACTGGCGACTTTAACGCCATGGCCGACCCGAAGGTCCAACTTGAGCAGGCAATCACTGAGGCTCAGGACAACCACCGACGGCTCAAAGAGCAGGCTGCAGCGGTCATCGCTCAGCA
>CALJDK010000155.1 GCA_938023735.1 uncultured Acidimicrobiales bacterium | reverse complement strand
CTCGTCTGACACTTGGTCTGACACTTGGTCTGACACTTGGTCTGACACTTGGTCTGACACTTGGTCTGACACTTGGTCTGACACTTGGTCTGACACTTGGTCTGACACCACGTCTGACACCGTTTGGCTAGCAGGTTTGGCAGGGTGTGGGGAGGGGTTGCTGGGTGGCGGGAGTTTTGGGGACTGCTGGCTTTGTGAGGGTGGACAAGATTATGGCGAGTCGGCTCTTTCCCTGTGTGCCAGGACGATGTGTGACACGACGATGCGTGAGGCGACGGGTGGGCCGGTCTGGTTGTGGGTGTCGGGTCGAGCCGTTGTTGTAAGCGCCGATGGCGTCGAAGCTCATCGCAACCTGGTAGCCGGGTCCCACGGCCTCACGAAGTTGTGCGATCGAGAGCGGTTGGTGGGCAGAATCTGTCGTTCGATACGTAGTCATAGGAGTATTGTCCGCCGCATCGGGCTATATGAAAAGCGACATGTTCTTGTTCTTTCGATGACAAAATGCCATAGTTGAGTAATGCAGCTTGATGTCGAATCACTTCGCACGTTCCTGGCCGTTCTCGACCACGGCGGAATGACCGCGGCAGCCAAGGAATTGCATACCAGCCAGTCGTCGGTGAGCTGGAAGATCAAACGTCTCGAGGAGCGAATTGGTCGACCACTTCTGCTGCGCGACGGTCGGACCCTGCGCCCATCGTTCGACGGTCGCAACCTCATCGACGACGCCCGCCTCATCGTCGAAACCCACGACCGGGCGGCCGATCGGCTGCAGTGTTCAGATCTCACCGGTGCGGTTCGACTCGGCGCAGACGAGGAGGTGGCTACTTCACATATGGCCGATCTGCTCGGACGGTTCAAGCGGCTCCACCCCAACACCGCCGTCGAATTCATCATCGACGCAAGCCAGCGGCTTCCGGGTCGGCTCGAACGGGGCGAAATCGACGTGGCGGTTTTTCAAATGCATGGCGCCGACATCCTGCCCACCGACGCAGTGCTGTGGACCGAGGAGCTCCACTGGATCACCAGCAGCAATGCCCGCCACGACGGCGACACAGTGCCACTCATAGCGTTTGGCGAAGATTGCTTCTATCGAGACCTGGCCGAACCAGTTCTCGATGCTGCTGGCATTGGGCACCACGTCGTGTTCTCCGGCCAATCATCGTCGGCAGTGCGAGCAGCGGTCGATGCCGGCCTTGGGGTCGCTGTGCTCAGCACCAGGTACATCACCGACGACATGGTCATCTGGGACCGCAGCGACACCATCGAACCCCTTCCCGACGTCTACCAGGTAGCGCGCGCTGCGCCCGGCCCGCTCGATCCGGTTGTCGAGGCGCTGTATCAGGCCATCGTGGGTAGCACCGACGATCAGAAAGCCATCGCTTCGTAAGGGCTTCATACCAGCAGTTCGCGTGGGATACTTGGGTATGACCTCCGGCGCTCCGACCTCACCTACTGCACAAGTTGTTGCCCGGGCTCGCACGGCACAACAGGCGTTTGCGTCGGCATCGCAGGCCGAGGTTGACCAGGCTGTGCGGGCCGTGGCGTGGTCGCTGTATGAGCCGCAGCGGGCCGAAGAACTGGCCGAACTCGCGGTGCAGGACACCGGCCTCGGAAACGTGGCTGACAAGATCATCAAGAATCAGCGCAAAACGTTCGGAACGCTCCGCGACCTGCTTCGCCGCACCTCGGTAGGAATCGTCAGCGACGAACCCGAGCGAGGCCTCACCATCTATGCGAAGCCGGTCGGCGTGGTCGGGGCGATCACGCCGTCCACCAACCCGGCAGCTACGCCCATCAACAAAGCAATGATGGCCATCAAAGGCGCGAACGCCATCGTGATTGCGCCATCACCAGCTGGCTGGACCACCACCGCCAAGAGCGTCGAGTACGCCCGGGCCGAGCTCGAAAAAGTTGGAGCGCCCGTCGATCTCATCCAAGTGCTTCCCGCGCCGGTGTCGCGCGAGGCAACCTATGAGTTGATGGAACTGGTGGACCTTGTGGTGACCACGGGTTCACAGAACAACGTGCGGGCGTCGTACAAGAGCGGCACCCCCGCAATCGGCGTTGGCGCCGGCAACGTGCCGGTCATCATCGACTCGTCGGCCAACCTTGCCGATGCGGCCGAGAAAATTGCGCAATCGAAGACCTTCGACAACGCCACGTCGTGCTCGTCGGAAAACTCGCTGGTGATTCTCGACGACGTGTACGACCAGACCCTCGAAGCGCTCACCGAAGCGGGGGCGTTTGTGGTCGCCCCCAACCGGGCGGCCGACGTTGCCGAACAACTCTTCCCCGGTGGTCACCTCAACCGCGACCTCATCGCCCAGGACGCGGCGGTGCTCATCGAAGCGTTTGGGCTCGATGCACCGGCCGACACGAGGTACTTGATCGTCGAGGAGCCAGCACCGTCGAGCGATCGCCCACTCACCGGCGAAAAGCTGTCGCTGGTTCTCACCGTGTACCGGGCAAGCAGTTTCGATCATGCCGTCGAGCTGGTGTCGCAGGTGCTCGAGGTGCAGGGCAAAGGGCACTCGGTAGGAATTCACACGGCCGACGAAGCACAGACCCGTCGGCTCGCCGAAGAGTTGCCCGTGGTGCGCGTGCTGGTGAACCAGGCGCATACGTTTGGCAACGGCGGTTCGTTTGAGAACGCTTTGCCGTTCACGCTCAGCATGGGGTGCGGCACGTGGGCAGGTAACTCGATTAGCGAGAACCTCAGCCTCGACCAGTTCCTCAACCTAACCCACCTCGTCCGGACGACCACCGAGGATCTTCCGGACGAGAGCGAGCTGTTTGGCCCGCTTTGGGATCAGAGCTGAGCAAAGGAAGCAACACCGGTCTAGGCAATACCGTCCAGGCAATATTGGTCTAGGCAGTACCGTCGAGTTCGTCCTGGCGGCGAACAACAACGGTTACGGCGATGAACAGCAGGCCGATGGCGATAAGGCCGAGGGCCAACCGCACCATCGTTCCCGAACTGCTACCGGTAAAGGCGATCTGGCCGCTTCCGTTGATCGATACCGGCGCCGCGGAGTTGTTGTTGTCGAGCGTTGTCTCGCCCGGACCTCCGTTGATGCTGATGCCGCCAAGAGGCGATGTCACGGTAGCGACGTTGTTGATGACGCCGCTGGCGCTTGCCGAGATGTTGGTGTCGATAAGAAGTTCGACTCGTTCGCCGACCTCAAGGTCCTGGTCGAGGACACAGGAGACGGTTTGACCACCGGTACACACG
This sequence comes from uncultured Acidimicrobiales bacterium, assembly GCA_938023735.1. Classification (GTDB taxonomy): domain Bacteria; phylum Actinomycetota; class Acidimicrobiia; order Acidimicrobiales; family SHLQ01; genus CALLQB01. The sequence goes on along the minus strand of CALJDK010000155.1, from coordinate 48,302 downwards.
AACCCGTTACCACCACCGCTGATGTAGGACAGGGCAGCTGGAAGGGGGTCGGTGACCGTGATCGGGCCTGCAGCGACACCTGGACCATTATTTTCGACCGTCAGCTTCCAGCGGGCGGTGCGCTTTGCGCCATCGGTGGCGTCGAGCGTCTTGACGATGACCAAGTCGAACGGGGTGCGTTCGAGCGTGGCGGTGTCGATCCGTTGAATTGGGTCGACTCCTGGGATTGGTAGCCCGTCGATCTCGCCGTACGGAGCAGCGGCAACGACGATTTCGTTAGTGAGCGAATCATCGACGATCGACTCGGCGAAGAACCACACCGACTCGCCCGGAGCCAACGGCGTTGAACCTTCGACGATGCTGAAGTCTGCGGTGGTGAAGTCGAGTGCGGCGTCGATGATCTCGAAGTCGCCAAGTGCGGTGTCGCCAGTGTTGGTGACTTCGACACACCAGGTGACCTGGCTGCCGTGGTCGGCGATGATCGATTCCTCACCGAGGCAGTCGGCGCCAGCGTTGTGAGTGTTGTAGACCGTCTTGTCGACGGTCATCGATGGCTCCACGATGTCGACGACACCAGTGTCGGTCGAAGTCGGCGGAGCAACATCGGGCAACGGTGTGCCGGTAGGTGAGCTTGGGGTACCGGTTGCCGAGGCGGTGTTGGTGAACTCGGTGTCGAGCACCGTCTCGTGATGCAGGGTTACCGACGTGCCGGGCTGAAGGATGCCCGTATGGGTCAGCGTGAGGCCAAGGTCGGTGTCGGTGACGGTTGCGTCGATGAGCGCGGTGTCTCCGGTGTTGGTTACGTAGAAGCACCAGGTCATTTCCTGACCCTGCGTTCCGAGAAGCGGATCGACACCCGGGCAGCGAGCCCCGCCGTCGTGGCCGAGGTAGGCGGCCTTGACGATGGAGATATCGGCGCCAGCCACCGTAACGGTCGCGGAGTCTTCATCGGTGGGCTTCTCGACGCCAGGCAGCGGAGTGCCGCTTGGGTCGGTGGGGTCGCCGGTGGTTGATGCGGTGTTCACGACATTTCCGGTGGCGGTGGTTTCGTAGCTGAAGGTGACCGACTCGCCAGGGGCAAGGTCGCTTGGGTCGCCAGCGACAACCGTGAGGTCGGCGGTGGTGATTCCGAGGGTGGCGTCGTCGACAGTCACGTTGCTCAGATGGTTGGTGGGGTCGGTGTTGACCACGTTGAAGCAGAAGGTAATGGCATCGCCCGAATCAGCGGTTGCTGTTTCGGTTCCGGGGCAGCCGGCGCCTCCGTCGTGGTCGACGTATATCGTCTTGACGATGGCGATAGCCGAGTCGGCTTCGAGCACGGCGGCGGTGTCGGTGTCGGTCACTGCGGGGAGTGGTTGACCGCCTGGTCCCGGCAGCGGATCGCCGTTGGAGGTGAGCGGATCACCGGTTGCGGTTGCGGTGTTCAACAGGTCGCCGTCGATGGGCGCCTCGAACGAGAACATCATCGTTCCGCCTGGGCTCAGCGGCAACGAATCGTCGTCGTCGAGGATCGATACAGCGGTGAGGTCGCTGGTGGTGGCACCGAGTTGCGGATCGTCGATTGCAATGTTCCCAAGCAGCGTCTCGCCCGAGTTGGTTACCTCGAAGCAGTAGGTCGCAGTGAAGGAGTTGCCAGCGGCAAGCGAGTCGACGCCCGGGCAGGTTCCATCGGCTGACACGGTCTTTTCCAGGGTGATTCCTGGGGTGACAACGTCGATCTCTGCGGTATCGGGATCGGCGACGTCCTCGGCGGAACCGGGGAGCGGGTTGCCGTCCGGGTCCGATGGGGTTGCGGTCACGGTGGCGGTGTTCGACAGGTCAGCGGTCGCCGTCGCAGCGATGGCAAAGGTCGCCGATTCGCCGGCGGTGGCTCCGGGTGCGGCTGGAGCGAGGGTCACGGTACCGGGGTCGGGGATCGCCATCGTCGACTGGTTCAACGGGGTCAGACCAAGTTGGGCATCGGAGAGTTGCAGCGATGACAGGAAGGTCTGGCCGGTGTTGGTAGCGGTGAGACACCAGGTGATCGGGGTGTCTTCCGCGATCTCCGCCATACCAAAGCCGGGGCACGTTCCGTCGACCGAGACCGTTTTGGTCAGCTCGATCGAGGTGACTGCCTGGGTAACCAGGGCCTGCGAGCCGTCAGCGACCGAGTTGACGTCGGGCAGCGGGTTGCCGCTGCCGTCGGCCGGAGTGGCTGATGTGGAGGCGTCGTTTACCAGGTCGCCGGTGACGGTCGATTCGTAGCTGAGTATCACGCTGTCGCCGACGGCCAGCGAAGCCAGCGATCCGGAAACGAGCGTCAGGTCGGCCGTGGCGAGGCCAAGGGTGGCATCGTCGACGGTGACGTTGATGAGTTCGGTATCGCCATCGTTGGTGGCGATGAAGCAATAGGTGATTGCGTCGCCGAGTTCACCGAAGACCGACGGCGAGCCGGGGCAGGTGCCGTCGACCGAGATGGTCTTCACCAGTTCGATCGATGGATCGATGGTGTCGACGGTGGCGCTGTCGTCGTCGGTGGGGTTGGCGACCGAATCGGGAAGCGGACTTCCGTCGGGGTTGGTTGGGGTGCCGGTAGCCGTGGCCACGTTTACCTGATCGCCCGACAGAGTCCCCTCATAGGCAAGGGTCATTTGATCGCCTGGGGCCAACGGAGCAGCGCCGGAGACGGCGATAAGGGTGGAAGAGTCGGTGAGGCCGAGGGTGGGATCGTCGATCGCGATCGAGTCAAGTGCGGTGTCGCCGGTATTGGTGACGGTGAAGCACCACGTGACCGTTGCACCGGCTGCGCCGCTTGCCAGTTCGACACCAGCGGTGTCGCAGCGTGCGCCCCCATCGTGGGCGCCGGCGTAGACGGTCTTTTCAAGTTGGATTGCCGGTGCGACCAGGTTGACCTCGGCGTCGTCGGGGCCCGAGGTGGGTGGGTCGACGTCGGGCAGCGGCGTGCCGGTTGGGCTGCTGGGGTCACCGGTTGCGGTCGCAGTGTTCACCAGATCGGCCGTGATGGTCGACTCGGTGAACAGCATCACCGAAGCGCCGGGTGCCAGCAGGGTTGGGTCGGTCAGCGAAACGCCAAGCACCGAGTCATCGACGGTCACACCGTTAAGGTAGGTGTCGCCGGTGTTGGCGACCTCGAAGCAGTAGGTGACCGGTTGGCCGGCGGTTCCTGCGGCGAGATCGTCGGCGTCGGCGCTGCCACAAAGCAGTCCGTTGTTGTGCCCCTCGTACACCGTCTTGTCGATGGTGAGTGCGGGCGCTACCACATCGACCGAAGCGTCGTCGGAAGCGGTGGGGTTGCTCGACGTGGGGATTGGAGTACCCGATGCGTCGGCTGGTTCACCGGTGGTCGATGCCACGTTGGTGATGTCGTTGGCGGCAGAGGCCTCGAAGTAGAACTCGGCCGATGCGCCTGGGGCGAGGAGTGACGGGTTGCCACTCACCAGCACGATCGAGGTTGTCGACGGCCCACCTGGATAGGTGGCGCCGATGGTGGCGTCGTCGATGGTCACGTCGGCCAGGTACGAAGTTGCACTGGTGTTGGTGACGGTGAAGCAGTAGGTGACTGCGGTTCCGGCATCGACGGTTTCGGTGGTGAGACCGGGGCAGCCAGCACCGGCATCGTGGCCTGCGTAGACGGTCTTGACGATGCTGATGCCGGCGGTCGCTTCGACGACCTCGGCGGTATCGACATCGCTCACCGGTGCGGCGGGTCCGCCGGGTCCGGGGATGGGGTCGCCCGATCCGTCGACCGGTGCGGCTGAGACGTCGGCAGTGTTCAGAAGTCCGCCGGCGGGCAGCGTTGCACCCGAGTAGGAGTACAGCGCAGAGTCGCCGGGGGCGAGCGGTGTGCTGGCTGCAGATTCGAGGGTGAGATCGGTTTCGGTGATACCGAGATCGGCGTCATCGAACGACATCGATGCCAGGTCGAGGTGCGTGGTTCCGGTGTTGAGAATCTCGAAGCAGTAGGTGAGCGCAATGCCTTCGCCACCGTTGAGGTTGCCTACGCCGGGGCAGGAGCCCGATGCCGAGACGGTCTTCGAGAGTTCGATACCCGGGGTGAGGATATCGACGGCGGCCGGATCGCTATCGGTGACCGGGTCGACGCCGGCGTGGGGGTTGCCGGCGGAGTCGGTTGGGGTGGCTTCAACCGAGGCGGTGTTTACCAGGTCGATCGTTGCGGTGGCAGGTGCCGACAGCGTCACGGATTCAGTCGGTGCCAACAGTGTTGGGTCCGAAAGGGTGAGCCCAAGCAGCGGATCGGTGATGGTGATGCCGTTCAGGTGGGTGTCGCCGGTGTTGGTGACCTCGAAGCAGTAGGTGAGGGTGGCCCCAACGGTGACGCCGGCAAGTTCGGCGCCCGGGCAGGTTCCGTCGGTCGATACGGTCTTGGCGAGCGTGACGGCCGGACCAACTTCGATCACGGCTGCCGAGTCGGTGTCGTCGACCGGTGGAAGACCCAGCGAAGTACCGGTTGGATCCGACGGTGTGCCTTCGGTGGTGACGTTGTTGATGAGACCACCGGCGATGGTGGTGGCGTATTCGAGGGTAACGGTGCCGCCGACCGGGATGAGGGCAAGGGTGCCGGAGGTGGCGACCATGTCGGCGTCGGTGATTCCGAGTGTGGAGTCGTCGAGTGTCACGCCGCTGAGAGCGGTGTCGCCGGTGTTGGTGACCTCAAAGCAGTAGGTGACCGTGTCACCGGGAAGACCCGACGCGACTTCGATTCCTGGACACGAACCGGTTGTGCTTGCCGTTTTCTCGACGGTGATGGCCGGTTGAACTTCATCGACGGCCGCAGTGTCGGTGTCGGAAACTGGCGGGACGCCAGGAAGCGGGCTTCCGGCGGGATCGGTGGGCGTGCCGACGGCGTCAGCGGTGTTGAGAAGGTCGGCGGTGAGGGCCGACTCGTAGAAGAAGATCTCGGTGGCGCCGGGGGCGAGCGGCGAAACGCCTGCAGGGTTGAGCGCAGTTGGTTGGGCGCCGCTTGTGCCGAGTCCGAGAGCAGCGTCCTCGATGAGCACGGCAAGCGGCGTGTCGCCAGTGTTGGTTACCGAGAAGCAGTACGTAACGGCATCGCCATTGAGACCTGAGACCTGCTCGGCGCCGGTGCAGCTTGCGCCGCCATCTTGGCCTGCGTAGACGGTTTTCTCGATGTTGATGGCCGGGTTGATCTCGTCGACTTCGGCGTCGTCGGGGTTAGAGCTGACCGGGGGGAGTCCGGGGATTGGTGCGCCTGATGGGTTGGATGGGGTTCCGGTTGCGGAGGCGGTGTTGGTGAGGTCGCCGGTGATGGTGGTTTCGTGGCTGACGGTTGCGCTGGCTCCGGGGGCGAGGGGGCCGGGCACGTTGAGCGAAAGACCGAGGGTGGCGTCGGTGACGCTGACGTTGGTGAGGTGCGAGGTGCCGGTGTTGGTGACGGTAAAGCAATACGTGACCGCATCGCCGTTGAGGCCCGATACGAGCTCGACGCCATCGCAGCTGGCTCCGGCGTCGTGGCCGGCGTATACGGTCTTTTCGATGTCGACGGCCGGGGCGGTTTCGTCGACCTCGGCGGTGTCGGGTGCGGACTCGACGGGCGTGGCTGAGGGGAGGGGGTTGCCGCTCGGGTCGCTTGGGGTTCCCGATGCGGTGGCGGTGTTGATGAGATCGCCATTAATGGTCGACTCGACGTAGTAGACCACCGTTTCGCCGGGCGACAAGAGGGTGTCGCCGGAGGCGATGAGGGTGACCGGACCGACGAGTGGATCGTTCACCGTTGCCGCCGAGAGGGTGGTGCTCGAGCTGGTGTTGGTTACCTCGAAGCAGTAGGTGACGGCGTCGCCGTTGAGCCCTGTGACCAGGTTGCCGCCGCCGCATGAAGCGCCAGCATCGTGGCCGGCGTAGACGGTTTTCACCAAGTTGACTGCCGGATCGGCTTCGATGACTTCAGCGGTGTCGGTGTCGTCGACTGACGAGGCGCCGGGTAGTGGGTTGCCGGCCGAGTCGGTGGGGTCGCCGGTTGCGGTTGCGGTGTTGAGCAGGTCGCCATCAATCGACGAGGCGAAGGCGAAGGTGGCGGTTGCGCCTGGAGCGAGTGGGATGACGCCGCTGACGAGGGTGGGGTCGCTGGCGCCGAAGGTGAGGTTGGGGTCGGTGATGGTGATGTTGTCGAGTGGTGCGTCGCCGGTGTTGGTTACCTCGAAGCAGTAGACGACCGCTACGCCGTTCTGGGCGGTGACGGTTTCGCTGCCCGGGCAGGCGTTGAGGCTGGTTCCGGGACGGACAGTTTTCTGGAGTTCGATTGCGGGAGTGAGGACGTCGACTTCGGCGACCTCGGTGTCGTCAACATCGGGAACGCCCGGCAGCGGCGTTCCGGATGCGTCGGCCGGGCTGGCTGTGGTTTGGGCGGTGTTGACGGCGTCGGTTGCGGTTACCGGGCCGAAGGAGACGATGTCGCTGTCGCCGTTTGCGGGCAGGTCGGCCACTGCGAGGCCGACGACGCCGAGTGTTGGGTCGTCGACGGTGATGTTAGCGAGGTAGGTGTCGCCGGTGTTGGTTACTTCAAAGCAGTAGGTGACCTGTGATCCAGCGGCTACTTCGAGGGTGGTGCCATCGATTCCCGTACAGGTGGTACCTGCGGGAACGGCGGTTTTGACGAGTTCTACTGCGGGCCCAACCACGGTGATTTCGGCGGTGTCGGGGTCGGAGTCGACGTTGGCGATACCGAGTGGGTTGCCGGCGTTGTCGGTTGGTGTGCCCGAGGTGGTGGCGGTGTTGATCTGATCGGCGGCGGGACTGGTGGTGTCGTACCGAACGACCACGGTTGCGCCCGGTGCGACGAGGCTGAGCGTTCCGGATACTGCGGTGGTGTTGGTGGCGTCGAGTGGGCCGTAGATGTCGTCGTCGATAGTGAGGTCGGCGAGGTAGGTGTCGCCGGTGTTGGTGATCTCGAAACAGAACGACACGGCCGAACCGGCAACAAGGCCAAGGCTTTCAACGCCCGGACAGGTTCCGTTTGCCGACACCGTTTTCGCGATACTTACCGATGGGGTGACGATGTTCAGAAGTGCATCGTCGGTGTCGGTGGGGTCGGTGGCGCCAACGATGTCGTCGCCGGTCGGGGTGGTGGGGTTACCCGTGACCGAGGCGATGTTGGCGACGTCGGTAAGGCCGGCGGTGACCTCGACGTACACGACGGCACTAGCGCCGGGGGCCAGCGACGCAAGCGTGCCGCTCAGGGCAACCTCGTTTGTTGCGTCGATGGTGATGCCAAGGGTCGTGTCGGAAACAACAAGATCATCGAGGTGGGTGTCGCCGGTGTTGGTGACTTCAAAGCAGTAGGTGACTGCATCGCCGGGAACCGCAAGGGTGCTGTTGCCCGCCGTTGGGCAGGTGGCACCCGAGTTGTTGCCGACATAGACGGACTTGTCGATGGTGACCGCCGGGGTGACTTCGTCGACCTCGGCGGTGTCGTCAGCCGATGGTGCCGCAATGCCAGGCAGGGGTGTGCCGCCAGCGGTGCTTGGCGTACCGGTTGCCGTCGCGGTGTTGAGCAGGTCACCGGTGATGGTGGTTTCGGCGAACAGGGTTACCGAGGCTCCCGGTGCGAGCGTTGCCGGAGCGATCAGCGTGATACCGAGCAGCGGGTCAGAAACCGTGACACCGGAAAGGTGGGTGTCGCCGGTGTTGGTGACGGTGAAGCAGTACGTGACATCGGTGCCGCTGATTCCGGTGGACAGTTCGGTTCCATCGCACGATGTGCCGCCGTCGTGTCCGAGGTACACGGTCTTTTCGATGTCGATTCCGGCACCGACAACATCGACCGTGGTGGGGTCGTCGTCGGTCGGTGGGGTAGCTGCGATGGGGTTGCCCGAAGCGTCGGCAGGGTCGCCGGTGGTGTCCGCGACGTTGGTGAGGTCGCCGGCGGCGGTCGCGTCGAGGAAGAACACGGCGGATTGCCCGGTACCGAGAAGGGAGGGGTTTCCGCTAAGGAGCGTGATGGCGCCGGGATAGGAGGCGCTCAATGCGGGGTCGTCAATGACCACGTTGGCCAGCGAAACGTCGCTGCTGGTGTTGGTGACGATGAAGCAGTACGTGACATCTGCGCCAGCGTTGACGGTGGTGAGGTCGGCGCCGGGGCAGTTGGCGCCGCCGTCGTGACCGGCATATGCGGTCTTGGAAATATCGACCGCAGGCGTGGCAAGAACAACGTCGGCGGTATCGGAGTCATCGACCGGGTTGGCGCCGGGTACCGGGTCGCCCGAGGCGTCGACCGGATCTGCCGAAACGTCGGCCGTGTTGGTGAGGGTGCCACCCATGGTGGTGGTGTAGGCGTACATGGCCGTTCCGGCGGGAGGAAGCGGGTCGGTAATTGCGCCAACGGGCACAAGATCGGCTGCGGTGATTCCAAGCGTCGGATCGTTGAAGGTCATTCCGGCAAGGTCGAGATGGGTCTCACCGGTGTTGGTGATCTCGAAGCAGTAGGTGATTGCCACGCCAGTTCCAGCGTCGAGGCTGGGCGAGCCGGGGCATGCTGCGGTTGAGCCGCCGCCCACGACGGTCTTTACCAACTGAATACCCGGGGTCACGACATCGACGATTGCGTCGTCGCTGTCGGTGACGGGCGTGAGGCCGGGGATGGCTGTTCCGCCGGCGGCCGGCGTTCCCGAAACACCGGCGGTGTTGGTGAGGTCAGCGGCGGGGGTGGCGGGAGAGGCAACGGTGACGGAGTCGGTTGGCGCAAGGTCGCTCACGGCAAGAAGCGATACGTCAACGCCTGCGGCGGCGAGGGTGGCATCGTTCAACGCAAGGTCGATGAGGTCGGTGTCGCCGGTGTTGGTGACGGTGAAGCAGTAGACAACGTTGGAGCCTGCGGCCACCTGTAGCGTGCTGGCGTTGATGCCGGGGCAAGCGCTGCCTTCGGGCACCACGGTCTTGATGATTTGAACGCTTGGGTCAACAACATCGACCGATGCGGTGTCGTCGTCAGAAACGTTCCCGAGGCCCAGCGAGGTGCCGGTGGCGTCACTCGGCGTTCCGGTGGCCGAAGCGGTGTTCGGAAGTACGTCGACCGTTGCGACGGTGTCGTAGCGAACAACGGCTGACGAAGAGGGAGCGATGAGGGCGAGCGTGCCGCTGACAGGAATGAGGTTGGATGGGTTGAAACCCGGGATATCGGCGTCGGCGATCGTGACGTTTGCCAGCGAGGTACTACCGGTGTTGATCACTTCAAAGCAGTACGACAGAGCGTCACCAGCAACCTGGGTGACCAATTCGCTTCCGGGGCACGACCCGTTGGTGGAGACGGTCTTTTCGATCTGAAGTCCGGGAGCTTCCTCGGTGACGATGGCCGTGTCGTCATCGTTTACCGGAAGGCCGCCGGGAACAGGAGAGCCGTCCGGGTTGGCGGGAACCGCGGTAACCGATGCGGTGTTGGTGAGCGAGGTTGTCGCCGTGGTCTCGTAGTAGAAGACAACGGTGTCGCCTGGGTTCAGCGGGTTGGGCAGTGGGCCGACGGTCTGGTTGATGACCGGGCTGCCGAGGGTGGAGTCGTCGAGCGTGATCGAGGTGAGCGGCGTGTCGCCAGAGTTGGTGACGGTAAAGCAGTAGGTGACGGGAATCCCAGGGGTGATTGCTGCAGTGTTGGCGGCCGTGGCACATCCGGCACCGCCGGTATGGCCGACGATGACGTCTTTCACCAACGTAATTGCGGGCGAAGCCACCTGCACCTCGGCGGTGTTGACGTCAGTCACCGGATTCTGGAACGGGATGACTGTGCCATCGGCGTACACGGGGATACCTTCGGCGGTCGCCGTGTTCACCAGGTCGGCTGGCGGGGCCCCGGCCTCGTAGTACATGGTGATCGTGTCGCCGGGCGCCATCGGGAAGATTGGGGTACCGATGTAGCCGAGCGGCGGAACGCCAGCACTTGCTAGGCCAAGGTCGGGGTCGTCGATGGTGATGGTGTCAAGGAACGTATCGCCGCTGTTGGTGACGTCGAAGCAGTAGGTAACCGCTTCGCCCGGGATCAGGCCGGTGATGAGTTCGCTACCGGTGCACTGCGCGCCAGCGTCGTGACCCTCGTAGACGGTCTTTTCAAGGCTGATGCTGGCCGGGTCGGGTTCGCACAATGAGAAGCCGCCCAGTCGAACCGCGTGACCATTGCTCACGCCATCCCAGGTGCCGGGGTTGTTGGGGTCGGCGAGTTCGGCGACCTGATCGTCCGGGCCGTTCGAGTATTCGAGCGACAGGGTGGTGAACGGCTTTGGCGTGGTGACGAGAACCTGACCGTCGAGGTCATTCGGCGTGACGTTTCCGTTGAGTGCCGGGTCATAGACGTCGCCCTTCGCCGACTGTCCACTGATGTTGGTGGCGGTTCCGAGCGGGGTCACCGTGACCGGAACGTTGCCGGTGCCATCATCGGCAATGAAGTTCACTTCGTCCTGGAAGCCGCCAGCTGGGATGGGGTTCTGGAAAGAGTGTCCGAGCCAGTCGACGTCGTCGACGGTGAAGTCGTTGGCGAAGAACACGGGAATCGAGAAGTTGAAGTCGACGGTAACGAGGTCGTCGGAGCTTTCGCTGTACATGGCGAGGGTGAGGTAATCCGACCCGTAGGCTCCGTCGTCGCCGCCGATGTTTTGACCTTCATTGGTCGAGGTGGGGAATCCGTCGATGTTGCCCACAACGCCCGGCCCGGCTTGTCCGCCGTTTGTGCCGTCGATGATCGTTCCAGTCATCGCAATGTTGACATCGAGGCCACTACCACCGACGTTGGTCCAGGTTTTGTTGGTGGTGTTGATCGGCCAGGTAGCGCCATCGGCGTTGGCGGGGTTGTCTGAGCCCCCGGGCGCTGATGACCAGTTGAAGGCAGTGAGAAACGTACTTCCGGGAGGGCAAAGACCCGACTGTGCTGCGGCCGGATCGGCCTGAAGCGTTGAAAATGGACCCAGCTCCGCCGGGGCGATGGCCACCAGCGTCGAAGCAAACAACGCCGTGATTATCGACACGACGGTCAGCCGGAGGGCCGAACGTCGGAGGGGAGATCGATGGCGTTGACCAGAGGTGCGAACGGAAAACATGAAGTGAGAGCCTCAGAGAGTGCCCGGGGACGCAGGCGTCGTGAAGGTGCCCAGCGATCGCTGGGCACCTACTCCCGATCGCCATTTCCTGTGCTCATCTGAGAAAAAGGTGCTGATTTCAGAACGCCGTTGCAGACGGGCACCAATTTTGGCTTCGGCCAACATCGACCTGCGGCGGCCGGTAGCGGTGAGCTAGCTACTGCGCCTGTTCGAGACGCTGAAGGGCTTCAGCGATGTCGTCGGTATCGCCAGCGTAGGAGAATCGCACGAAGTCTCGGCCCCGAGATGGGTCGAAGTCGAGCCCTGAAGTAGCGGCGATGCCGAGTTCGCTGAGCCACCTGGTCGATAGCTCAAGACTGTCGCCGTGCGAACTCACATCGGCGTACACATAGAACGCTCCGTCGGCGGGAGCGAGTTTGTCGATGCCGGCCTTGGGAAGCCCGTCGAGCAGAAGCTGACGGTTGGTGCGGTACCGCTTCACGTTGGCCTGAAGTTCCTCGTGGCAGTCAAAGGCTGCGCATGCGGCCACCTGAGCCAGTGTCGGCGCAGCGATAGCCAAGTTCTGGCCGAGCCGCTCCAAGGGTTGCACCAACTCGTCTGGGGCCACGATCCAACCAAGTCGCCAGCCGGTCATCGAAAAGTACTTCGAGAAGCTTTGCGCCACGATGGCCGAATCCGACGATGCGATTGCCGTGTCGGCTGGATAACCGAATGTGATGCCGTGGTAAATCTCGTCGGAAATCAGACGCACCTTGTTCTCGTGACACCACGAACCGAGGATGGCCAGTTCGTCGGCACCGATCATGGTCCCCGCAGGATTCGACGGGCTGGCAATGACCAAGCCGTCAAACGGGAGGAGCGGTTCGAGTAACTCGGGCGTGGGTTGGAACCGAGTGTCGGCTGTGGTCAACAAGTCGATGACCTCGACGCCATACGCGCCGAGCATATTGCGGTAGCACGGGTAGCCGGGCGACGGCACAACAACCCGATCGCCCAGATCGAACGCGGCCAGAAACGCCAGCACGAACGCCCCCGAAGCGCCGGTGGTGACGATGATCTGTTCCGGGTCGACCGACTGGTCGTACCAATCGTCGTAGTGCTGTGCGATTCGAGATCGGAGCTCGGCGAGTCCTTTGGCGGTTGTATAACCCAGCACATCGTTGTCGAGGGCGGCATGCGCAGCGGCGAGCACGCCGGCGGGTGCAGGGGTCGATGGCTGGCCGACCTCGAGATGAAGCACGTCCTTCCCGGTCGCCGCCCGTTCCTCAGCTGCCCGCATGACTTCCATCACCCGGAACGGGTCGACGCCGGACCGGATAGATGGCTGGGGCCACGACCCGTTGGCGAGTGAACTCATGTGGATGTTCTAGCAGCGCAGATAGCGTGGAGTTCTCATGTCGGATCCGGCCTTCCCCCGCCTTCGCTGCCGAGTCGTTCCCGGCGTCATCCTTGCGGTGTTCGCTATTGTGGCGAGCGCTTGTTCGGCCGTGCAGATCATCGAGGATGCCGCTGCGCCCTCGCCGCCACCCACCGTTCTCGGAACCATCGAGTTCCCCGAGCTCGACGGAGAGGTCATCGTTGGTTTGGTTGCCGACTTGAGCGGCAACAACAGCGACCTTGAAGCCCCGTTCGCCGAGCAGCTCACCGCAGCGGTGAAGATTCAGAACGAGCAGGGCGGAATCCTTGGCGACACGGTGGGTCTGATGGTTCGCGATAGTCGCAACGATGTGGACGAAGCCATCGATGCGGTCGAGGACCTGATCATTCGGGGCGCCAACCTCATCGTTGTGGGTTGTGACGCCGAAACCGTGATCCCGGCGGCGTCGATTGCTACGAACAAGGGCGTGCTGGTTGTCTCGCCATGCGTAACGAGTGAAGAGTTTGCTCTCGATGCGGGCGATCTGGCGTTCTCGTTCGCGGCCACCGATCGGCAGCAGGGATGGGTGATGGCTGACCATGCCATCGATGTGGGCGCGATGACGGCCATCACCATCTCCGACGTTGCCGACGTGACGGCGTTCGACCAGTGCATGTCCTTTACCGACCGGTTTGTCTTTTCCGGCGGAGCGGTAACCGCATCGATCGAATACGGCGACGGCGGACTGCCGCTGGCCGATGTTGGGGAAACCGTCGGACAGTTTGTCGAACCCGACCTGATGGTGTTGTGCGCTCCGCCCGCCGATCTACGAGTGTTGTCAAAGCAGCTGCGTGCCGACGACGCAGCCACTCCGATCATGTTGGGGAGCGAGGGCGACACGTTGTTCTGGCTGCAGGGTCAGCCTGACCTGAGCGACGTTTGGTTTGTCTCGTCCTCGTCGCTCTATGGCCTGCGAAGCGCCGCCGACACTGAGTACATTCGTGCGCTTTCGCCGGCCCCGTCGGGTAGCGCCGACCTCTTAGTCTCCGCGTCGTTTGTCGCGTTCGCCAAGGCCGCCGAAGCAACCGGTGCACTCGACGGCGTTGTGCTCGCCGACCACCTGCGTTCGATCGGCGCCAAGGATTTCCTTATTACCTCAGCTGCGTTCACGTCAGAGAGCGGCATCGGCGGCAACACCTTCACACCGCAAGGACTGGCGATCGTGTCGGTGACCAACGGCTTCCCGTCGATGGTGACGGTTCTCGATCCCAGTGCAGCACCAGCCCCGCCACCTCCGCGCGTCGCGACGACTCTTGTCGAGTCAGCACCAAGTGCGGCGGACGAATCTTCTGGCGGCTAGCGCAGGGGAAAGCCCGAGGCGAAAGACGTGTAAGGGCTAGACCGCGGTATCTTGGAGCAACCAATTTCTTCAGGGGACCGCTCATGGAAATCGCAGACTCAGCACTCGAACTCATCGGTAACACCCCGCTGGTTCGACTTCCCAAGATCGGTGCCGGACTCCCCGGCGATCTCATCGCCAAGCTCGACTTCACCAACCCCGGTGGAAGCTCGAAGGATCGCCCGGCCGTCACCATGATCGATGCGGCTGAAGAGGCTGGCTTGCTCAAGCCCGGCGGCACGATCATCGAGCCGACTTCGGGCAACACCGGCGTTGGCTTGGCCATCGTCGCTGCGCAGCGCGGCTACAAGACCATCTTTGTGATGACCGACAAGGTCAGCCCCGAAAAGGTCGACCTGCTCAAGGCCTATGGCTCCGAAGTTGTGGTGTGCCCGGTCGCCGTGCCGCCCGAGGACCCCGAGTCGTATTACTCCACCGCTGAACGTCTGGTCGCTGAAACACCCGGCGCGTACCGGCCGAACCAGTACGACAACCCGCACAACCCGCGTGCTCACTACGAAACCACCGGGCCCGAGATCTGGCGCCAAACCGACGGCAAGATCACCCATTTCGTCGCGGGCGCCGGCACCGGCGGAACCATCAGCGGCGTTGCCAAGTACCTCAAGGAACAGAACCCCGATATCCAGATCATCGCCGCCGACCCCGAGGGCTCGGTGTACTCCGGCGGCTCCGGGCGCCCGTACCTGGTCGAAGGTGTCGGTGAAGATTTCTGGCCCAGCACCTACTCGCCTGATCTGGTCGACCGAACCATCGCCGTTCCCGACCTCGACTCGTTCCTCATGGCCCGTCGGGTTACTCAGGAAGAGGGCATTTTTATCGGCGGGTCCGGCGGAACCGCAGTGCAGGCGGCCTTGCAGGTTGCCACTGAAGCGAAGCCGGGCGACCTGGTGATGGTGTTCATTCCCGACAGCGGCCGGGGGTATCTGTCGAAGGTGTTTAACGACGAGTGGCTCGGCAACTTCGGATTCCTCACCGCCGAGGGGCCCATCGTTCGAGACGTGCTCGAAAGCAAGAAGAACGGCGTCGACGACCTGATCTACGTATTCCCCGAACTCACCGCTCGCAAAGCCATTGCGGTTATGCGCGAGAACGGTGTCTCGCAATTGCCGGTTGCGAAGGGCGAGATGCCTTTGGCCGAGGCCGAGGTGATGGGTTCGGTCAGCGAACTTCGGCTTATGGAGCTGGCGTTCGAAGACCCGAGCATTCTCGACCGCACCGTCGAGGAGGTCATGGACACCAAGCTAGCCACCATCGGTATTGGTCAGCCGCTGAACCGGGTGGTCAGCATGCTCGAAACCTGCCCCGCGGTTGTTGTGCTCGATGGTGGCCGGCCGCGACACGTCATTAGCCGTACCGATGTGCTTACCTTCCTTTCGCCCGCAAGCGATATCGACCAGATTTAGTCCGTCGGTCCCAATTGCGGGTCCCAAAGACGAGTACCAGACGAGAGTGAGCGCCCGTGAGCGACCTTGATCCCTTCGCTAACCCAGAAGGCTTCGGCTTCGAGACCCGGGCGATCCGGGCGGGACAACCCCACGATCCCCAAACCGGTGCGGTCACCATGCCGATCCACCAGAGCACCACCTTTGCTCAGGAAGCGGTTGGTGAGCACAAAGGGTTCGAGTATTCGCGAACCGGCAACCCCACTCGGCGAGCGCTCGAAGAGTGTCTGGCATCGCTCGAGGAGGGTCGCTTCGGTCGGTCCTTTGCCAGCGGAATGTCGGCCACCGATGCCATCCTTCGGTATCTGCGGCCGGGCGACCATCTCATCCTTGGCGACGACGCGTACGGCGGCACCTTTCGCCTGATTTCACGGGTGTACGGCGAGGCGGGAATCGACTACTCGGCTGTCGACCTCACCGATCCCGAGGCGTTGGCTGCGGCCTGGCAGCCCAACACCAAACTGGTGTGGCTGGAAACCCCAACCAACCCGCTGCTCACCGTGTTCGACATTCGTGCCATCGCCGATGTCGCGCATGCCAACGACGGTCTTTGCGTCGTCGACAACACGTTCGCCACGCCGTACCTCCAGCAGCCGCTCCGTCACGGTGCCGACATCGTCACCCATTCGGTAACCAAATATCTCGGCGGACATAGCGATGTCGTCGGCGGTTTCGTCGCAACCAACAGCGAAGACATCGA
Source organism: uncultured Acidimicrobiales bacterium (assembly GCA_938023735.1). Taxonomy (GTDB): domain Bacteria; phylum Actinomycetota; class Acidimicrobiia; order Acidimicrobiales; family SHLQ01; genus CALLQB01. Next base: position 32,329 of record CALJDK010000155.1, on the reverse strand, counting down.
TGCCCGGCTCGGCTTCATCCAGAACGGCGCCGGAGCGGTACCGGGCCCGATGGACTGCTTCCTTACCCTTCGAGGCATCAAGACCTTGGCGATCCGTATGGACCGAGCTACCGACAACGCCGAGAAGATTGTCGAACTTCTCCAGGCGCACCCCGCAGTGTCGCGTGTTCGCTACCCCGGCGTCGCCGACCACCCCGGTCACGAGATCGCCAAGAGTCAGATGAGCCGGTTCGGGGCGATGGTGTCCTTCGAGCTGGCGGCCGGGAAGGCTGCGGCGATGGAGCTGGCCAAATCGACCACCGTGTTTACGCTGGCCGAATCGCTCGGGGCCGTCGAATCGCTCATCGAACACCCTGGCGCAATGACGCACCTTTCGGCGGCCGGGTCGCCACTTGAGGTGCCCGACTCGCTGTTGCGGTTGTCGGTTGGCATCGAGTCGGCGTCGGATCTGCTCAACGATCTTCAAACGGCACTCGACGCGGTCTAGTCCTGCAGCCCCTTTGGCTTTGAGCACCGGTACTCTAGGTGCTTCATGACTGAGCCGTGGGCCCCGATCAATCCGCCAACAATCGATCCGCAGTCCCAGCCGATGGCATCGGTCTCGGGTACGCCGAGTTCGCGCAAGCTGGTGCTTGCCGGCTTTGGTACGGCCCTCGCCGCTGCCTTGTTGGCCTGGCTGCTGTGGAGCGTCGCGGCCGACAACTCGCCCGTCTTCACCACCGGCGAGAACGGCGAGGTCATTCCGGCGGACCCGGATACCGATGGCGGTTCAGGGTCCGGCGGTGGGTCCGACGATGATTCGGGTGGCAGCGCCGATGAGAGCGACGAAGAGCCTGAAGATGCGTCAGGTGGAATCGTTGGCGAAGACGACCCCTCCGAGACGGCCGAGTTCGATGCGCTTATCGAAGAGCTCAGCGCGTTTGTCGAAGCCGAACGCGAGCTTGAGTTTCTCGAGCCAGTCGAGGTCCTCCAGCTTGATGACGATGCTTTCGTCGATCGCTACAACGCACTCATCGACGAAAGCGTGGAGGAGGACCGAGAAGAGCTCGACCTGTTTACCGGTATCAACCAAGCGCTCGGCATCCTCCCACCGGGGGTAACGCTGCTCGATGCAACCTATGCCTTCGGTTCTGCTGGCGTGTTTGGTTACTACAACCCCGAAGACAAAGAGCTTGTCGTGCGCGGCGGCGAGATTACCGTGCTTCTCAAAACCATCATCGTTCACGAGCTGGTGCACGCAATCGACGATCAACATTTCGACCTGTACCGTCCCGAATACGACGACCGCGATGACGAGATCTCCACCGGGTTCTCAGCGATTGTTGAAGGAAACGCTCGGCGGGTAGAGAACGCGTGGAAAGACACCCTCTCGGCCGACGAGTTGGCCCAGCTTGCCGCCGATGAACTCCAAGCTTCACTGAGCATGGATCTCGACTTCAGCAAGATCACCTTTGAATACATCAACCTGCAGCTTGCCCCGTACGAGTTTGGCGAGGTGCTGGTGGGAGTTCTCGATGACGAAGGCGGCGAGGACCGAATCAACGAAGCCCTGGAAGAGCCCCCAACCACCTCCGAGCAGGTACTTCGGCCGGAGCGGTTCGTCGATCTCGATCCGCTCGAATCGGTGTCGCCCCCGCCGGCCGATGGCGATGTGGTCGAGCAAGGTGTTTTCGGTCCGCTGGTGTTTCAGACGATTTTTGAGAGCACCTCGGGTGACGATGCCAAGCGCGCCCTCGATGGCTGGGAAGGCGACTGGTTTGTCGTTTGGGAGGACGGCGACAACACGTGCATTCGAGTCGATGTCCTTCTCGAAGATTCCGCCGACATCGATGAGCTGGTCGATGTGATGGAGAAGTGGACCGACAGTCGAGGCGACCGGGCATCGGCCGAGAAGACCAGCGACGACCTGGCCCGCATGACCGCCTGCACCGGCAGGTAGGCCTGGCCTAAAACCATTTCGAACGCGATCGATTTAAGGTAGCGAAGGCCGGTGTCGATGAGACATCGATGCGCGCCGCGGGAACCGATCGAAACACCGTTCGTGCAAGGTCGATCGCACTCTTTCTTTTACTGTGCGTCGTGCTGGCGTCCTGTGGATACGAAGAGGGTCACGAGTCTCTCGAAGTGCGCTACGAGGGTGTCCCGATCAACCTCGAAGCTGCAGAGGAAACCCGAGCCGAGTCCGACCGTCCGTCGAGTGGTACTTCTCCCAGCGAAGGACTCGCCTACACCGCTGAGTCGATCGACAATCCAGCTTCCGAGCCGGTCGACGAACCCGCCAATGAGCCCGCGACCCGCGTCGATGCGAAGGCTGACGAGACGCCTGACGAGATGGCTGACGAGCAAGATCATCTCGCTCACCGTGCTCCAGACCCACCAGCCGAACAACCAGATGCCGAGGATCCGACGAGCACGGTCGAGGATCTGGAGTCAGAGGACTCTGATCATCGGGCGCGGCGTCGAGCGCTCAATTCGTTTCGTGGTCTAGTACGCAACGCCACCAATCTCAGCTCGAACGAGGTTGACTGCATCGTCGAGTATGTCCGCACCAGCGGTGTGAATCCGGTTCCCATGAACCGTGTCCTTCGCCGAGGGTTGAGCGGCAAAACCAATCAACCCCCGCAGCGATACGTAGCCCTCGCCTACGACGCAACAAACGCCTGCGGCGTAACCCTCAGCGAGTCGTTGCTTCGATAACGCGACACAGGTGTCAGACACGAGTGTCGCGGTTTGCCATATCGCGACACAGGTGTCAGACACGAGTGTCAGCTTGGTGGGTAGATCGGCGTAGGGTGTGGCCATGTTTCGACACGTGGTGATGTTTCGTTGGTCTGAAGATGGCGTGAGTGACGACACCAAGGCCGCAATTTCTGCCGGTCTTGACCGGCTTGCCGATCTGCCCGCAACGCAGGCGTACAAGCACGGACCCGATGCCGGCGTGAGCGACGGCAACTGGGACTACGTCGTGGTCGGCGACTTCGCGAACGTCGACGACTACCAGACCTACGCAACCGACCCCGGCCACGTCGCCCTCATCGCCGACCTCATCAAGCCCAACATTTCGGCCCGAGCCGCTGTGCAGTACGAAATCAGCTAGCCATGACGGGGGCTGCGCGGATTGGCCGGAGGCCAATGGGCCAGCCAATGGAATAGAGCGGTCTGCAAACTCGAAATCTGACCTATCCGCTCTATTCCCGGCACAAGAGCTTGCCCGTTCGCTGGGCGTCAGTTCTGAAGGGGTAGCAGGCGGTCGGCTACGTGTTCGAGATCTTCGGTCCAGTTGGCTGGTTCGTCGATGGCGAAGACGATGAACTTTGAGAAGCCTTTGTCGACGAACCGATCGATGAGGCCGTGGAGTTCATCAACGTTGGTGCTGATGATGTCGCCGACGGCGGCCTCGGGCTGGCGGGCTTTGATGATTGCGGCCAGCTGATCGGGAACCTCGCCGTGCACGTAGGGGAGCAGTACGCCAAAGTGCTCATCGTCGATCTCGCGCTCGACTTCCTCGGCGGCCTGGTTGACGACGGCCATGCCCTCGGCGGCGATATCGGGTGTGCAGAACGATGGCATCCAACCGTCGCCAAGACGACCGCACCGCCGCAACTCGGACTTGGCTGCACCACCCAACCACACTTCGATGGGGTCCTGTACCGGCTTCGGGTACACGCTGACCTCGTCGAGGTGGAACCGCTCGCCGTGATGGGTGACCGATTCTTCCTCCCAGAGCCGCCGCAGCAGCGGAAGCGCTTCGTTGAACCATGGGGCGCGGTCGGTGCGTTCGACGCCGAACGCCTGAAACTCCGCCGCATGGGGGCTGCCCAAACCAAAGGCTGGGAGGACCCGACCATTCGAAACCCGGTCGAGGCTGGCGATGGCCTTGGCCAGCAGCACGGGGTTGCGCCCGGGTAGAACCATGACCGCCGGACCAAACTTGAGTTTGGTTGTACGAGCCGCTGCAAAGGTCATCGCCACCATGGGATCGAGCGTGTTGTTCTCGACCCGCTCGCTCACCCAAAGCGAATCGAAGCGAAGCCGCTCGAGCTCGTCGACGATGTGAGCAAACTGCTCCTGATCGTTTACCGAGGCATGACCGCCGAGTCCATAACCAATGCGAATCTTCATCTGTCGAAACTTAGGTGGAGTTCGGTCACGGCCTGAAATGCGTTGCCTTGAATGATTGGCGCTGGGCTGGACGCCGGTGCCAGGGCGATGTTGGTGCAGCGTTCGGTGATGAGTCGTGAACCCACAATCGCTTCGGTACGGGCCAACTCGTAGCCGATGCAGAAGTGCTTTGCGAGACCGAATCCGAGGTGTCCGGCCCGACCGTCGTCAGTTGATCCGCCTGACCGAAGCTCCTTGCCAAGATGAAGATCGGTTCGATGGGGGTTGAAAGTGTCGACATCGGAGAAGACCGTTGCGTCTCGATGTGCAGCGCCCATACACACCCGAACCCGCGCGCCTACCGGCAACTCGACCCCGTACCACTCGACTGGAGCGGTGGTGAACCGATCCTCGCTGATCACTGGAGGGGTGTGTCGCATCGTTTCGCTGAATGCCGCGTCCCAAAGCGATGGGTTGGCCAGAACCTCGGCGAAGAGATCCGGTTGTTGGAGAAGGTTCCACCACATGTTTGCGATGGCTTTGTCGGTCGTTTCTCCGCCAGCGATGAACAGCAGGCCGCAGAATGCAGTGACCTCTTCGGCGTCGAGGCGATGGCCTTCAACCTCGGCTCGGGCGATCTTTGCAATGTGATCCATGCGGGCCGGATCGTCGACGTTTTGAAGCGCCGGAGCGATGTGTGCACAGAACGCCTGGTGGGCTTCGATGCCCTTCTTGCGCAGCTCCGGGTCGGGAGACAATCCTTGGATGAGCTCGGTCACCCATCGGCGAAACAGATCGCCGTCGCCGACCATACCGAGCATCGAGGCGATGACGTCGACGGGAAGCCGGGCGCTGAACTGGGCAACCAAGTCGACCACACCGTTGTCGACGAATTGGTCGATAAGTTCGGACGCGCACCGTTTGATTTCGTCGCCGTATGCGGCCAGTCGGTTCCCCACGAAATCTGGTGCGACGATCTTGCGTCGCACCACATGGCCGTGGTCATCACGGGAGATCAGCGTGGGGCCAATGACCTTGCCGGTCGAAAGCTCATAGGTCGAAGCCGAGTAGGTCTCGTAGTCGGCAAACACTGCGGCGACATCGTCGTAGCGGGTGAGCCACCAGATGTCGGCGGCGGTGTCGTGGAAGAGCGGATGTTCATCGCGCATCTGCGCCCAGACCGGCGCAGGATTCCGCCGATACTCGTCGGTTGCGAGGGTCGCAGGGTCGAGAGCCATGGCCGGACCGTACCCCTTCGGGCTAGGAGATTGCGACTGGCGTTGTTACCTCAGCGAAGAAGTCGTTGCCCTTGTCATCGACCACGATGAAGGCGGGGAAGTTCTCGACTTCGATCCGCCAAACGGCTTCCATACCGAGTTCTTCGTAGTCGAGGACCTCGATCTTTTTGATGGAGTCCTTGGCGAGCCGAGCCGCCGGGCCGCCGATGCTTCCCAGGTAGAAACCGCCGTGCTTTGCGCATGCATCGGTGACCTGCTGCGAGCGGTTGCCTTTGGCGAGCATGACCATCGAGCCGCCGATGGCCTGGAACTCATCGACGTACGGATCCATGCGCGATGCGGTGGTAGGGCCAAACGAGCCCGACGCGTATCCTTCGGGGGTCTTGGCCGGCCCGGCGTAATAGACGGGGTACTCGCGGAAGTACTCGGGCATCTCGGCACCCGAATCGACGAGGTCTTTGATTTTGGCGTGCGCAATATCGCGGGCCACGACGAGGGTTCCCGACAGCGACACTCGGGTCTTCACCGGATACTTAGTGAGCGTGTTACGAATCTCGTCCATCGGCTGGTTGATGTCGATCTGCACCACCTCGCCCGACAAATCGGCTTCGGTGGGTTCGGGCATGAACCGGGCCGGGTCGGTCTCGAGTTGCTCGAGGAAGATACCTTCGCCGGTGATCTTTGCCTTGGCCTGCCGGTCGGCTGAGCACGACACGGCAATACCCACCGGGTTCGACGCACCGTGGCGGGGGAGTCGGATAACCCGCACGTCGTGCAGGAAGTACTTGCCGCCAAACTGCGCGCCGATTCCGATGTTGCGGCTCTGTTCGAGAATCTTCTCTTCCCATTCGACGTCGCGGTAGCCGTTGCCACCCAGGCCGCCCTCGGTGGGGAGCGAGTCGAGATAATGTGCCGACGCATACTTTGCGGTCTTCAACGTGTACTCGCCCGATGTTCCGCCGATAACCACGCCGAGGTGGTAAGGCGGGCACGCGGCGGTGCCGAGCTTGCGCATCTTCTCTTCGAGGAACGCTGTAAGGCTGGCCGGATTAAGCAGCGCTTTCGTTTCCTGAAACAGGAAGCTCTTGTTTGCCGAGCCGCCACCCTTGGCCATGAAAAGGAACTTGTAGGCATCGCCCTGGTCGGCGTACAGCTCGATCTGAGCGGGCAGGTTGTTGGCGGTGTTCTTCTCTTCGAACATCGAAACCGGCGACAGTTGCGAGTAGCGAAGGTTCGAGGTCTGGTAGGTGTCGTAGATGCCTCGCGAGAGCGCTTCGGCATCGTCGAAACCGGTAAGGACGTTCTGGCCCTTCTTGCCCATCACGATGGCGGTGCCGGTGTCCTGGCACATCGGCAGCACACCGGCGGCGGCGATAGACGCGTTCTTCAGTAGTTCGGTTGCGACGAACTTGTCGTTGGCCGATGCTTCGTCGTCGCTGAGAATCGACGCCAACTTCTCAAGGTGAGAGGTGCGGAGATAGTGCGCAATATCGCGCATGGCTTCGCCGGCCAGAAGTTGCAGCGCCTCGGGCTCGACCTTGACGAAGCTGTGCCCGCCGAGATCGACGACCGACACGCCGTCGGTGGTGACGAGGCGATACTCGGTGTCGTCGTCGCCAATGGGGAGAAGGTCGGTGTAGGAAAACTCTGCCATGGCCCGAAGCTATCCCACGGGCGACCGATTTACCGCGCCCGAGTACCGACCCGCAGCGCAGTGGATTGGTGGTGGATCAGGTGCCTAGCGCAGGGGTGCCGGGGTACGGCACAGGATCGCCATCGGAGGGAATGGTTGGCCGACTCCAGTGGGTAAGCGATGCCAGCATTTCGGTGACAGGTCGCCAAGTTGCGGGATCCCATCCTTCGGCTGCCGCCACGATTGAGCCGTCTTGTTTGATCACGACAAGCGCCGGCAATGTATCGAGTTCGAGGTTCTTCACCATCGTGCGGTCAGGATCGGAGAACGTGAGGTACTGCTCGGCCAGTGGGCCAAGAAACTTCTTGGCACCGTCCTCGTTGGAGGTGACCAGCCACGAAACCCGGGCGTCTGAGCCGCCGAAGTGATGGAAGATCCGGGCAAAGGTATCGAGGAGCCAACCACTTTCGTGGGTGTAGGGGTCGATGACGCCCAGAATCAGAGGAAAGGTCGTAAGCCAGTCGCTCAGAGGGCGTGCGTCGCCGACGAGCGGGTTGAGTTTGGTGTCGAGTGAAGGGGCTGTAGCCACGAGAAGCAACGGTAATGCACGATCCGACCAAAATTGTGAACTGGCGCCCCAAATTTGTGGCTCATTTTCTGCCGGGCACAGTTGATTGTCGCTCCGACAGACGTGACGGGTGTCTATTCGGTACTCTTCGGCCCGTGCATCCGATGGAGAGACTGCGATACCTCGCTCGGGCAAACGACGTTCCGCAACAGTTATTGGTCGAAGAGGCCGCTGCAGCGCTTTCGTCGGTGGCCCACGAGCATCACGCGCTCGTGATGTCGTGTCGCCAGATGCTCTCGCACCATCCAACGTCGGGTGCGCTGGTTGCCTTGGCGGCACGCATGCTTACCAGCGACGATGCCCGTCAGGAAGCGTGGCGAGTGGTTGAAGAGGTGCACTCTGACCTCACCACCGAACATCTCATCGATAGTTTCCCGTCGCCATCGGCGGTGTACGTGTCGGGTTGGTCTGAACATCTTGATGCGGTGCTGGCCGAGCGACCCGATGTGCGCCCCACCGGCCGGCTCGAAGATGCCGACATTTTGTTGGTCGACGCTGACGCTGGTGGGCCGTTCTGGTTCCTTGCTCCGACAGGCGTGAACCGGGTGGTCGCAGCTGCCCGGGCGGAGGGACTCAAGTGTTGGGCGGTTGCCGCCTACGGATCGGTGCTGCCGAAACAACTCTTCGATGCCGCGTCGGACCGCGCCGGTGACTTGGGCGAGGTGCTCGAGTTGTCGGACTTCGACATGGTGATCGGCCCCGATGGCCCCCAGCGAGTTGCGGGTCGGCCATTGGCCAGCTCCTGCCCCCTCGCCGCCGAACTTGCGTAACCGCAACGGTTTCCAGTCACCGAAGAGGTCCCAGGAGGAAGCCTAGGAGAAGGCTGCATGCAGCGGGTCTGGTTCCCGGCGCCGTTAAGCTGACGCCATGGTGGCACCTCGGCGCGTGGGAGCCACGGTCTTCCTGGCCGTGGCAATTGTTACAACCGGTCTTGGTGTGGAGAGCAACAACCGTCCCGCTGGCGATCGAAACGTCGGTGCTATCGAGCAGGCGATCGGCTCGATCCAGACCGGGTTGGCGTGGGCCGATTCGGAACCGATCCGGCGAGGTGAAGCCCCGCTCGACACCGACTTCGAGCGCCGACTCCCGCAACTGCCAGAGCCTCCGAGGCCCAAAGCCAAGCCGCAGCGCCAGGTGACGGTGCTGTTTACCGGCGACATGATTCCTCATGGTCCGGTGACTCGCCAGGGGCAGGCCTACGGGCGCCAACGTGGTGTGTCGTTCGACTTCGGTCCGATGTTTGCCGAGGTGGCTGACATCGTTGGGGCGGCCGATCTGGCCCTGTGTCATATGGAGTCACCGCTGTCGTCAACCAACACTCGACTCGGCGGCTACCCGGTGTTCAACGCGCCCCACGAGTTGGCCGAGGCTGTGGCCAGCGTCGGCTACGACGGCTGCTCGCTGGCATCGAATCACTCCTATGACCGCGGCGAATCAGGGGTGCTCGACACCGCAGCCGTGCTCGACGAGGTGGGTCTTGGCTTTTCTGGAATCGCCCGAAGCGCAGCCGAAGCGGCCGAGGCTGCGACCTACGACGTCAACGGAATCCGGATCGCCCATCTTTCGTTTACCTACGGGCTCAACGGGTTTCGGGTTCCTGCCGGCAAGGAGTATCTGGTCGACCTCATCGATCCGGACCTCATCGATGCGCGTGCCCTGGCGGCCCGCGATGCCGGGGCTGATGTGGTGATCGTCAGCCTGCATTGGGGATCGGAGTACGTGTCGACGCCGAGCGCCGCCCAAACGTCGTTGGCCGACCGGCTGCGCGGAAATCCCAACATCGATCTCATCGTCGGCCACCACAGCCATGTGGTGCAGCCGATCGATGCCGCCGACCCCGCCGAAGTTGTGGTGTTCGGCCTGGGCAACTTTCTGTCGAATCAGTCGGCCGATTGTTGCCTGCGTGCAACCCAGGACGGTGTGATCGTTCAGGTGACTTTGGAAGAAACCCGCAGTGGTGGCTTTGTTGTTGAGTCAGGCTGCATCATCCCAACCTGGGTCGATCGATCGGACTTTGTGATCCTTCCTGCTGAAGGCTCGGACCGGCCGGCCCCCAGCACGTCTGTCGATCGCACCCGCGAGGCTGCTGGCGCGCTCGGTGCGTTTGGCCCACCTGCCGCACTGTTTGAACCACACTGCTCAAAATGAATGTCGCCGACGTTTTGCGATGGGGCGCCGAGGTGCGGCGCGACCTTCCTTGGCGCCAAACCCGCGACCCGTGGCGGATCCTGGTGTCCGAACTCATGTTGCAGCAGACACAGGTGGCGCGGGTGATTCCCAAGTACCACGGGTTCCTCGACATGTTCCCCACCGCCAGCGATTGCGCCGAAGGTTCGGCGGCCGATGTTGTAAAGCTGTGGGCTGGGCTCGGCTACAACCGCCGTGCAATCAATCTGCACCGGTGCGCAGTGCAGATTGTCAACGACCACGGCGGCAGTGTGCCCAGCACACTTCCCGAGCTACTCAGCTTGGCGGGCATTGGTCCCTACACGGCTCGCGCGGTTCTGGCGTTTGCCTTCGAGGCCGACGTTGCCGTGGTCGACACCAACGTGGCTCGAGTTCTGGCCCGACAGGCCGGCACCACCTTCACGGCCAAGGAGGTGCAGGCGTGCGCCGACGAGCGTGCGCCGCTGGGCGATGGATGGGCCTGGAACCAGTCGCTTCTCGACCTGGGCGCAACAGTGTGCACCAAACGCAACCCCGCCTGCGGCGAGTGTCCGGTCGCCCAAACCTGCCAGTGGCGAGGCGACGGCCCCGACCCTGCGGTTGGTTCGGCCGGGGTCAGCGGGAAACAATCGACCTTCGCCGGGAGCGACCGGCAGGGCCGAGGACGTCTGGTCGACAAGCTTCGGGTCGAGCCTGTCGCCGAGATCGATCTGGCCGACGTGATGGGCTGGCCCGACGAACCCGACCGCGCCGCCCGAGTCGCAGCTGGCGTGATCGCCGATGGTCTGGCCGTGACCCAAAAGGGTGTTCTCCGCCTGCCGAGCTAAATGGTGAATCTGTCACATGGTATGGAGTTAGGCCGCGAGGTTGCCTACGCTTGCCCCAAGAAGGGGGAAGGTTCGTGCTGACGATTTCGTTCTATGGCGTCCGTGGTTCAACACCATGTTCATCACCCGACCTCCACCGGTACGGCGGAAACACCTCGTGCGTTGTCGTTGAAGGCGAAGATGGCGACCCCATCGTGTTCGACCTTGGCACCGGTCTTCGGCCCTTTGGCGAGAACTTTCAACAGGACGCGCCGTTCGCCGGCACCGCACTTCTCACCCATCTCCATTGGGATCACGTACAAGGCTTGCCGTTCTTCGCGCCGATTCACCGCAAGGGCTCGTCGCTCGACATATACGGTCCGTGCAGCGACCAGCAATGCCTGTCGGAAGCATTCGACACGTTCCTCAATCCGCCGTTCTTTCCGGTGCACTGCTCAGAGCTGATGGGCGACGTGAACTTTCACGACGTTGTGGACGATGAGTTTCAGATCGGCCCGGCCCGGGTTGTGTGTCGACCCGTTCCCCATGTTGGGCTCACCAATGGGTACCGAGTGGAGTGGGGCGGCAAATCCGTCGCCTACATGAGCGACCATCAAGAACCGGTCGGAAACCCAACCGATGTTGCCGACAGCGTGCTGGAGTTGGCCGATGGTGTCGACGTACTCATCCACGATGCGCAGTTCACCGAAGCCGAGTTCGCCGAACGCCCCCACTGGGGTCACTGCTCGATCCGGTACGCTCTCGAAGTCGCGCATCAGGCAAAGGCCAAACAGCTGGTGCTGTTCCACCATGACCCCATGCATCACGACGACATGATCGACCAGCTGCTCGCCGAAGCGCAGGAGCAGGCAAGCGGTCTAAATATCGGATCGGTTGTGGCGGCGTCTGAGGGACTTAAACTCACCCTCGACTGAGTGCAGCTCACCGATAATCGCTGACACGCAGAGAACAGCACACAAGAGAGAACAGAGAGAACGGTCATGGCCGAAATCGATAGCGCAGTTTTTCGTCAGGTGCTCGGCGCCTACCCAACCGGTGTCACGATCGTTGCGTCGCCGTTTGGTGATGCAACCAATACCGCCCGGGCGATGGTCATTGGCTCGTTCGGGTCGGTCTCGCTCGACCCGCCACTCGTGCAGTTCATGCCCGCGAAGTCGTCGGCCACGTGGGCCGAAATGGCCGAGTCCGGAAAGTACTGCGTCAACGTGTTGGCCGACGATCAGGTCGATACGTGCAACAAGTTCTTCAAGAAAGACGTCGACCCCTTCAGCGAGGTCGAGTGGGAGATGACCGACAACGGTTCGCCCCGCATCGCCGGTTGTTTGGCGTGGATCGACTGCGATGTTGTCGAGGCGGTCGACGCCGGCGATCACTGGATCGTGCTCGGCAAGGTGGTGGCCATGGGCCACAACGGCGGCGAAGACGGCGCCGAAGGTAAGCCGCTGCTGTTCTTCAAGGGTGGCTACGGAACGTTCGGAGAACTGTAAGTGGCTCTTTATGCGCTTGGCGACAAAGAGCCACAGATCGACCCCGAAGCATTTGTCCACCCCGACGCGGTCATCATCGGCGACGTCGTCATCGGTCCCGAATCCACCGTCTGGCCCTGTGCGGTGATGCGAGGCGACGACGGCGGCATCGTGGTTGGCGCCCGCTCGTCAATTCAGGACGGCTCGATCATCCATTGCCTCTCGAACGCCGCGACGGTCATCGGGGACGACTGCACCATTGGCCACAACGTGCATATGGAAGGCTGCGTTATCGGTAACAAGGCACTCATCGGGTCGGGCTCGATCGTGTTGCCGTTTGCCGACATCGGCGAAGAAGCCATCGTTGGTGCCAACGCCGTGGTAACCCAGGGCTTGGTGGTGCCAGCCCGGGCGATGGCGTTGGGGATTCCGGCCAAGATCCGAGAAGACTCGGTGACGCCCGGAACCACCATGCTCAACGCCGACATGTACCGCGAGCGCGGCCACTACTACCGCCAGAACCTTCGCCGAATCGACTAACGGTCGGCCGCCTCGGCTTGTGCTCGGGGGCTGCGCGGATTGGCCGGAGGCCAATGGGCCAGCCCCTGGAATAGAGCGGTTTGTAAACTCGAAATCGAACCTATCCGCTCTATTCCCCGGGAACCTAGCGGCGTTGTAGGCAGCCGAGCCCTTCGATGAGCTGTTCGGCCTTCACCGTGGCCCGGTTGTATCCAGCCGATGATCGTTTGTCGTCATTGCCGTGGCGGTTACATAGCGACTGTCGAAGCTCGCCGGCCTGTTGGGTCGGAAGCTCATCAAGCGACGCAATAAGAGCTGGCACGGCATCAGCCGACAAGTTGCCCAGGTAGCTCATATCGATGGTCTCGATCTTGTCGGTAGCACCCGTGTTGTAGCGGGCCACGATGGCTTCGGGGTTGGCGATGTTGAAACCGAACACCACCAGCAACAGCAGGCTAATCGTTGCGCCAACGAACCAATCTCGCTCGCTCTTCCAGCCCCACAGTTTTGCGGCAAGGAGAAGGAAGATCACGCCAATCGTCGATGCGGCCACGAGCGAGAAGGTTCGCAGCATGGTGAGTTCGTCGATCTCGATGAAGAGCAGCAGTCGGCGAACCGACATCGCCGTGATGATTACGGTGAGCCCAATGGCCACGGCCGACGCATAGCGCAGGTTGCGATGGGTCTTTGCGGTGGCCTGCTTGGTGATGGCTGGCACCACCATGAGGGTCACGAGGGTGATGACCGCAACCCAAAGCAGCTGGAAGAAACCCGACCGGGCATAGTCACGAATCTCGTTGTGACTGAACGTGGTGTTGAGGACATCGACGATCTGGGTGCCGACGAACAGGCCATAGAGCGCCACGAAACCCATGATGATGACCAGTGAGGTTGTGGGAGCGAGGATGCCGGTTCCAGGAATCTCAAAGTCGCTCCGGTCGGCGTGTGAACCGCGCAACAAGATGACCACGATGATCGCTCCGACCGCGATGAGCGCGACATGTCCGAACACACCGGTGGTGCCGAGCCATCCGAATATCGAGGCGAACTCGCTGTCGGCCTCGGCGAGCAAGATGCCAACCACAAGCAGAATCGGCGTGGCAATGGTGACGCCGATGAGGCTTTGGCGGACCGTCTCGCGATTACGGCCGCTGCTCAGCTGTACTGCACTCTTCGATGCGTATGGCCCGGCCATGATGGCGTCTTCGAGGAGATACGCGCTGGCCTGCACGAGCCAGCTGAAGCGGTAGTCGAAGAACCGTCCTCTTTTACTCAGCGCCACACCGAGGGCAAATGCGCCCAGCACGGCGAACACGTCGAGCGCGATGAGCGGGGCGCTGGCCCGGATGGAGAGCCACAGGCCAATGAGTGGGGCGAGACCTACAAGAACCTTCGACGCCTTCGACTCGAGCGTTCCGCTGAACAAAAGCACGGCGGCCACAACGGCGATGGCGATGGTTGCGGCGAGGCTGTTGGGGAATTGACGGAATGCCTGGTCGATTGCGACACCGGCGACGAGCGTGGAAAGCAGGGCGCGAAGACTGAGCAGCGGAACCGTGGCAACGTTGGGGGCGGAAACGTCAACCTGGGGCCCAAAGCTCGTCCCGTCGTCGGCTGCCTGAGGCGCGGTTTTTACGTCGGTGGCCGGTTCGGATGCTGCCGGCAGATCGTCCACGCCGTCGGTAAGAGGTGTTTCGTTACCTTTAGGCTGATTTGAGTCATTGTCGTTGCTCATATACTTACAGAGTACGAGGAGGCCGTGACACAGGGCAATGGATAGAAATTGGCGGTTTTGTGGGGATTTTGCGGGGTAGCCTCAACAGCTATGGCAGAGATGACTATCTCCCTCCCCGACGGATCCACCAGGGCATTGCCCGAGGGGTCCTCGGCGTTCGATCTGGCAAGCGACATCGGGCCGGGTCTGGCAAAGGCCTCATTGTTGGCCCGCGTCGACGGCACCGAGGTTGACCTCAACGTCGCACTCGCCGACGGCGCAACCGTCGAGCTCATCACCGAGCAGTCCGACGACGCGCTTCACACCATCCGTCATTCCACCGCCCATGTCATGGCCCAGGCGGTGCAAGAGCTCTATCCCGGTACGCAGTTGGCCATCGGCCCACCGATTGAAGACGGCTTCTACTACGACTTCGAGTTGCCCGAAGGCGCCACGCTCAGCGACGACGACCTGGCGGCCATCGAAGACCGCATGAAGGCCATCGTCAAGGCCAACCAACCGTTCGAACGTCACGAGTTGCCAGTCGATGAGGCGCTCGAGTTCTTCGCCGACCACACCTTCAAGGCCGAGATCATCAAGACGGTCACGTCTGGATCGCAGGACGCTGAACTCGCCGACGAGGTCGGCGGAGCCGACTCCATCAGCTACTACCAAAACTCCGACACATTCCTCGATATGTGCACGGGGCCGCACGTTCCGTCCACCGGTCGGCTTGGTCACTTCAAGCTGATGAAGGTTGCAGGCGCCTACTGGCGCGGCGACACCGACCGACCCATGCTTCAGCGTGTTTACGGAACTGCGTGGGGAAACAAGAAGGCACTCAAGGCTCATCTGCAGCGTTTGGTCGAAGCCGAAAAACGCGACCACCGAAAGCTCGCCGCCGAGCTCGGTTTGGTGTCGTGGCCCGAAGAGCTTGGCCCTGGTTTGGCCGTGTGGCACCCCAAGGGCGCCACCATTCGCCGGCTTATGGAGGACTACAGCCGTGATCGCCACGAGAACGGCGGTTATGAGTTTGTGTTCAGTCCGCACATCGCCAAGTCGGTGCTTTGGGAAACCAGTGGTCACCTCGATTTCTACGCCGACGGCATGTACCCGCCCATGGAGTTGGACGGCGCCACGTACTACCCCAAGCCCATGAACTGCCCATTCCATGTGATGATCTTCCGCGATCAGCAGCGGTCCTATCGCGAACTCCCTCTCCGTATGTTCGAGCTCGGAACCGTGTATCGCTACGAACTCAGTGGTGCCGTCCATGGCCTCATGAGAAGCCGCGGCTTCACCCAGGACGACAGCCATATCTTCGCCACCCGCGAGCAACTTCAAGAAGAGCTGTCGTCGCTGCTTGAGTTCGTTCTCTCGGTGCTGCGAGCCTTCGGGTTCGCCGATTTTCAGGCCAAGCTATCGACCCGTCCGCTGGAGAAGTCGGTGGGCGACGATGCCATTTGGGACGAAGCCACCGAAGGATTGCGGGGCGCACTCGAATCGGCAGGTCTCGAGTACATCACCGACGAAGGTGGCGGCGCGTTCTACGGCCCCAAGATCGACGTCGACGTCCGCGACGCCATCGGTCGGTCGTGGCAGCTCAGCACCATTCAGCTCGACTTCAATCTGCCCGAACGATTCGAACTCGAGTACGTGGCCAGCGACGGCGAACGCAAGCGTCCAGTCATGATTCACCGCGCGCTTATGGGATCGATCGAACGGTTCTTCGGCGTGCTCATCGAGCACTACGCCGGCAACTTCCCCGCATGGCTTTCACCAATCCAGGCCCGGGTGCTGCCGGTGTCGGCCGACCATGCCGATTACGCGGCCCAGGTAGTCGCCGAGCTGAAGGCGGCCGGTCTTCGAGCCGACACCACCGAACCCAACGAGCCGCTCGGCAAGCGAATCCGTCGTTCCAAGATGGAGAAGCTGCCGTACATCCTTGTAGTGGGCGACGACGACGTTGCGGCCAACACCGTTGGCGTCAACAAGCGCGGTCAGAACGACCCCGAGCGCGATGTTGCGGTTTCGGCGTTTATCGAACGGCTCAAACAAGAAGACGACGATCGCGTTATCGAGATCGCCGAACTCGAATCAGCTGACGGTTAGGCAGCGGGTTATGGCCGATGCGCCTCGCGATCAGCTCGCCCGATTGTGGGCGGGCTGGCGCATTCCTGTGTACGGCGCCGACGACGACCTTCGCGCCCAGCACATTCCCGACGGGATGTCGCTCTTCGAAGGCATTGAGCAGAGCGACCTGGCCGATGATGTCACCTACATCGTGTGGCGGGGCGAAACCTGCTTTGCCCTTCTCAACGCGTACCCGTACAACACCGGTCATGTGATGGTGCTGCCCAAACGTGCGGTCGTTGATCTCGATGGCCTTACCGCCGAGGAGTCAGCCGAGTTGTGGGCGGGCGTTCAGATGGCGCACTCGGCGGTGAAGGCCGCCTTCAAGCCCCAAGGCGTGAACATCGGCATCAACTTGGGCCCCGCATCGGGTGCGGGCGTGCCGAACCATCTGCATGTGCACGTGTTGCCCCGCTGGAGCGGCGACACCAACTTCATGACCACTGTCGCCGAAGCCCGGGTCCTTCCCGAGTCGCTCCCCGACGTCTGGAAAAAACTCAAAGCCGCCTGGCCCTAGCAATTCGAACGCCGTTCACACCTGGCACCAAACCCCCCAAATGGTGCCAGGTACCTTTCAGCCCCCTGGTGCCAGGTACCTATTTGGCCTGTGGTGCCAGGAACCTTTTGGGCCGTTTGGTGCCTGGAACCGGTTGGTGAATGGTTTGGTGGTCCGGCTGCGGGTTTGGGGCGGTGCTGTCGTAGCGTTTGGGCATGGCTGAGAAGAAAGAGTCGATCGCCGAGGCAAAGGCTCGGAGGGCTGCCGAAGCGGCTGAGGCATCTTCGCCAGTTGGCGATACCGACGCTCTTGCTGAAGGTACGTCGTCAACCGCCGCGTCCGCTGCTGTGGACGATGGGGCGGTCACCGACGTTCTGCCCGCCGACCTCGACCTCAGCCAACTCGAAAGCGACTACGTCTTCCCCAACAACAGTCGACGCCGAATCCCCGGCTACCTCTACCTCGTTCTTGCCGTGATCTGCTTTCTGTTCTGGTTCCTCACCCGAGGAGATAACCCAGTCATGGTGAACACCGGTGTGCTCTGGGCAGCAATCGGAATGCTCGGAATCGGGCTGTACTCGATCCAAGGCGGCTGGGACCTGGCCATCGACGAACGCGACGCACTGCAAGCCGCCGGTAAAGACACCGGATTCACCGTGGGACACGCATCGGCGCAGCTTGGCTGGCGAGGACTTCGCAGCCGACCAACGTGGCGAATACTGCTCTACTCGGCCGAGTCGCCACCAAAGCAGCGCGGCCTCCTGCTGGTCGACGGCGTCGACGGGCACATTGTCGACCGCCTCGTCGAAGACAACCCCGAAGACTGGTCGGGCTACGACAACTAAACTGGCTCGCTTCGGCGCTGCGCTTCTTCGCTCCCGCGCTTCGCTATGTCTCGCTAGCTTCTACTTCGGCCTTTGCTGGCGCTGCGCTTCTTCGCTCCCGCGCTTCGCTATGTCTCGCTAGCTTCAACTTTGGCCTTCGTTGGCGCTGCGGCTCGACTCCTTGCGCTTCCCTAGAACGTTTTGGCTAAGGCCTCGGCTTTGGCCAACTGGGCGATTCCGGCTCTTGCTGCTTCTTGGCCCAACTCTTCAAGGGATATCGAACCGCCTCCGGCTACCTGGGCATTGCGGCCCCACTCGGTGCCGGAATAGCCGTTGAGTGTTGTGGTGAGACTGTCAGTAGCGGCTTCGAGCGCAGCAAGTTCTGCGGTTCGCGATCCGCTGGCCGACGAA
Organism: uncultured Acidimicrobiales bacterium; assembly: GCA_938023735.1. Taxonomy (GTDB): domain Bacteria; phylum Actinomycetota; class Acidimicrobiia; order Acidimicrobiales; family SHLQ01; genus CALLQB01. The sequence goes on along the minus strand of CALJDK010000155.1, from coordinate 14,173 downwards.
ACTGGCCGCTGGGCAGCATCGACTGCCGAGGCGGAAACCTCGGGGTTGTCGGTGTCGGCAACGCGAGAAATGGCCTCGTGGAGCAACTTCACCTCGGCCGTTGCCGTGGCCACGATGTCGAGCATGGTGCGGCCGTCGTCGCCGACCAAGGCAGCAACCTCGTCGGGGTCGGCGGTGGGTGCGGGCACGAAAGCTTCGCCGAACCGGCGGGGGAGCGACGCAATCGTCGAGATGATTGCGGGTGGCTTGAGCTTGGAGAATCGATCCGAAGGCATGCCGCATGATACCTCTCAGCGCGCCGGTGCTACCGTGAAACTCACGAGCAACATTGGCTTCCGCAGAACACCCCGGCGGGAAGCCCAGGAGTAACAATGTTCGACGGAAATTGGCGTACCGCAGTAGATCGAGCCCTGATCCCTATCGGTGTCAGCCTTCGACGTACCGGCATTACCGCCGACATGGTCACCGTTACCGGGATCCTTATGGCCGGCGCAGCCGCGTACTTCATTGGTCAGGGATGGTTTCGACTCGGCGTGCTCTTTCTTGCCCTTACCGGAGTCCCCGACGCACTCGATGGAGCCGTAGCGAAAGCGTCGGGTACCTCGAGCGACCGGGGAGCGTTCTTCGATTCGGTCTCCGACCGACTCACCGACGCCATGTTGTTCGGCGGCGTTGCCTGGTATCTCGCATCGAACGAGCCGGGCCGCATCATGATGCTCCCGGTGGCCATCATGGGCGCCGCGATCATGGTGTCGTACCAGCGGGCCAAGGCCGAGTCGCTCGGATTCGACGCCAAGGGCGGCATCATGGAGCGGGCCGAACGGTTCATCGTTCTGGGGGTGGGCTTGCTGTTCAACGAGTACCTGATTCCGATCCTATGGGTCATGTTTGTGCTCACGGCCATCACCGCGATTCAACGATTTGCGAAGGTGTGGAAACAAGCAAGCGCCACCCGACCGGCACCAATTGACGAGCCACAGCTTGCTCGGCGGCGTCGTCGGCGTTCCGAACGTCAAAATCGCGGCGATCGCGCCGGAAGGTCGCGCTGATACGTCGGCGAACCAGCCGACTACCTGCGTAGTTCGCCTGCCAGCCCGGTCTCTTCATGGTCAATACCGCAGCACTCAGCTACAAGCTTGGCTCTCGGCTCGCCCGGGCGTTACCAAAGGTCGCCACCGGCTACGCCGCCAAGGGCATGGGGCTCAGCGCGGCCCGGGTGAGTCGGCAAAAGCGCTCCATCGTGGCCCGCAACCTCATTCGGGTTCGGGGCAACATTGCGCCGCTGGCCCACGAACAGCAAATCGACGCCACCTTCGAGAGCTATGCCCACTACTGGATGCAGAGCTTCCGTCTTCCCGGCATGTCGGCCGAAGAGATCGACGAGGGTTTCCGCTACGAAGGTTTCGAACATATTCAGTCGGCGATCGAAGACCCCGAGCAACCCGGTCCGATTCTGGCCATGCCGCATCTGGGCGGTTGGGAATGGGCGGGATTCTGGCTGGCATTGATACCGAAATATCAGGTCACCGCGGTGGCGGAACGGATCGACAACGACGAGCTCTTCGAGTTCTTTGTCGACTACCGCCGGTCGTTGGGAATGAACATCGTGCCGCTCGGCCCCGACGCCGGGGGAGAGGTGCTCGCCGCTCTTCGCGACAACAACGTGGTGGTGTTGCTGTCGGATCGTGACATCGAAAACAATGGTGTCGAGGTGGAGTTCTTCGGCGAAACCACCACGCTTCCGGCGGGTCCGGCCACCCTGGCGCTTCGCACCGGAGCGGCGCTTCTCCCCACCGTCTGTTATCTCGAGGACGACGGCAAGGGGGTCTACGGCATCGCCCGACCTCCGCTCGACACGTCACGTCACGGCAAGTTTCGTGAAGATGTGCAACGGGTCACCCAGGAGATGGCCTGGGCGTTCGAGGAACAGATTGCCGAAGCGCCCGAGCAGTGGCACTTGCTGCAACCCAACTGGCCCAGTGACTACGAGGCGCTGGGAATCGAACGGCCCTCATGAGTCTTCGTGTCGGCATTATCTGCCCGTACAGCCTGACGATGCCGGGCGGCGTGCAGGGACAGGTGCTGGCGTTGGCGCGCGAGCTTCGAGCGGGCGGATGCAACGCCCGTGTGCTGGGCCCGTGCGATGGTCCGCCGCCCGACTCTGGGGTGACGCCCCTCGGAAACAGTTTGCCTGCGGTTGCGAACGGATCGATCGCGCCGGTCGCACCCGATCCGGCAGCCCAACTTCGGGTGATGCGGGCGCTGCGTGACGAAGAGTTCGACGTGTTGCATCTGCATGAGCCGCTGGCCCCAGGGCCGACCATGACCGCGCTCCTGCTGCGGCCGGCGCCGTTGATCGCTACCTACCACGCGGCTGGCGGAAGCTTGGCGTATGACTATCTGAAGCCCGGTGTTCGCTGGATGGCCAGCCGAATTCATCGAAACTTCGCCGTGTCCGAGGATGCAAAGCGGATGGCTAAGGACGCGTTGGGCGGCGACTACGAGGTGTTGTTCAACGGCGTCGAGGTTTCGCGCTATACCGCGGCTCGGGCGACAACCTCTAGCGACCTCACGAGCCCCGAACGTTCCACGGCGGTAAAGCCGCCGACGGTGTTCTTTCTTGGTCGCCACGAACCTCGGAAGGGTCTCGCCGTCCTACTTCGGGCGATGCAGCGCCTCCCCGAGGCGCAACTATGGGTTGGCAGCGATGGCCCCGAGACCGAGGCGCTTCGACGGGTAGCGGCAGGCAATCCGAAAGTCGAATGGCTCGGCCGAATCACCGAGACCGAGAAGATCGAGCGCCTCCAGCAGGCCGACGTGTTCTGTGCGCCGTCGCTGCGAGGCGAATCGTTCGGCGTGGTGCTTATCGAAGCGATGGCAGCCGGAACGGCGGTGGTGGCGAGCGATCTGCCCGGCTACGCGCGGGTCACCCGAAACGGACTCGATGCGGTGCTGGTGCCGCCAAATGATGTCGAATTGTTGGCCGATGCGCTCAAATCGGTGTTGTCGTCGCCAGCCCGAACCGCCGAGTTGAAGGTTGCGGGCCTTGCACGTGCCGAGTCGTTTTCGATGCGCCGTCTCGCGGATGTGTATCAGCAAAGCTACGAAGACCTGGTCGATCGACGGTCGTCGCTTCCGCTATCGCTCTAGGCAGCGTTTGGGCCCGACCAACCCGCTCGGCCTGATTTTCGTCCGATCCACTAGACTGACCGACGAAGACAGAACTGCCCTCGGAGGCGTCAAATGCTTATTGCGATCATCATTCTCATCGTCATAATCCTGTTGGTCGTTGGCTGGATCATTGGCCAGTACAACTCGCTGGTGAAACTGCGCAACAAGATCGAGGGTGCCTGGGCGCAAATCGACGTACAGCTGAAGCGCCGATACGACCTCATCCCGAACTTGGTCGAAACGGTCAAAGGCTACGCATCGCACGAAAAAGACACGCTTGAAGCGGTAATCCAGGCTCGCAACATGGCGGTTTCCGCCGACGGCCCGGCCGCACAGGCAAAGAACGAGAACATCCTCACCGGCGCCCTCAAGTCGCTGTTTGCCGTGTCCGAGGCCTACCCCGATCTCAAGGCAAACGAAAACTTCCTGCAGCTCCAAGAAGAGCTTCGCGGCACAGAGGATCGCATTGCGTATGCACGCCAGTACTACAACGACAGCGTGCTTCGCTATAACACCAAGATCGAAGTGTTCCCATCCTCGGTTATCGCCAACAGCTTCAATTTCACCGAACGCGAGTACTTTGAGGTCGACGAGGAATCACGCGGCAACGTCGACGTGAGCTTCGAGTAGATCGATTCTTTATGAATATCCGAAATCAAGCGTTCCTCCTTCTGGCCCTGGTCGCCGACCTGGTGGCGCTTGTGGTTTTCGTTCTGGTTTGGCTCGTTGCCAACTGGTGGATCGCGCTCATCGTTGCGTTGGTTCTGTGGGTTGCAATCGTCGGCTTCGTATACGTGAGCCGAGAGAACCTGGCGATGTCGGGCATGGCGCCTCGCGAGGTGCAGCTCGAAGACAATCCGCATCTGAGCAGCGTGCTTGACGGACTTGTCGTCACCCACGGTTTCGACCGCCCCGACGTTCTGTTGCTCAACAGTTCGGCAACCAATGCGGCGGTGGTCGGCCGCGACGCCCGAAACACCAAGCTGATTCTCACCACCGGTCTCATGGATGAACTCGAGCGACTCGAGATCGAAGGTGTCCTGGCGCATTTGCTCACCGCGGCGTCGAGCGCCGAGATCGGCGGGGCAACGTTGGCCGCCGCTGTGCTCTCGATCTTGCCTGGTAACGGAATCCGCAAACGGGCCATCGAGTGGATGTTCCCCGAGCATTTCCGTATCGAAACCGACCTCGAGGCCGTGGGCTACACCCGGTATCCGCCGAGTTTCGCGGCGTCGCTCGAGAAGCTAGCGGCTGCCGATACCACCGTGCCCATGGCCCGTACTGCTAATGCTCACCTCTGGTTGGCCGATCCCATTGGGGATCCCGCTGTTTTGGCTGAGCGGGTTCATCCCCCGCTTCACCTCCGAATCAGCATTCTCCGGGAGCTCTAATGCCCAACCGACTTCGGGACGTTCTACGTCTTGTTGGAACGCTTCTCATCGTCGCGCTCGTCACTGCAGCCTGTGGCGGTAACGAGGAACCGATCGGAGCGCCAGCAACCACGGCGGTCGCCGACGATGCCCAAGATGTCGTAACGCCTACCAGCGTGGAGCCTGTAGTTCTCGAAGAAGAGGCTGTTGGATCTCCGGTGGAGATCGAGGACACGTTCGCCCGGCAGAACGGCGACATTCAGCCGCTTAATGGTCGCCCGCTGGATGACGAGACGCTCCTCAATATTCGCCCCATCGCGGTAAAGATCGACAACGACGAGAAGGCTCGACCCCAATACGGCATCGAAGACGCCGACATTGTGTATGAGATCCTTGTCGAGAACCAGATCACCCGCTTTCTGGCAATCTTCCATAGCAACTATCCCGAACTGGTCGGGCCGGTCCGTTCGGCCCGCAGCAGCGATATCGATTTGATGGCGCCGCTCGCCAACCCACTGTTTGCCTACTCGGGTAGCAACGACATCGTTGGGCAGGAAGTCCGCACCGCCCAAGCTAACGGTCTGCTGGTGTCCACCAACTTCGATCAAGCCAACTCGGCGTACATCGATCGTGACGATCGCCCGGCTCCGCATCACCGCACGCTGTTTCCGGCCAAGCTCAATCAAGAGCAGTTCACCACTGCGCCCATCGTTGTGAGGCCCGTGTTTCGGTATATGCGCCTGAGCGACGAGCCGGTGGCCGACGCCATCGACACCGCAAGCTTCGAGGTTTCCACCAACGAACGCACCCCCGCCGTGTACACCTGGAACAACGACGAACTTGGGTGGGAACGAGTCCAGGCGGGAACCCCCCACCTCACCGAGAGCGGGGCACAGCTCACCCCGGCCAACGTTGTTGTTCTCGAGATCGACTACACGATCAGTCGGGCCGATGCTGCGTCGCCACAGGCCATCACCACCGGCACCGGCGCCGCCACCGTCTTCACCGACGGCCAACGAATCGAAGGTCGCTGGCAGCGCACGGTATCGAGCCAGGGATTCGACATCTTGGATTCCACCGGCAAGAAGGTGCGTATGCAACCCGGCCAGACCTTTGTGCATCTGAGCCGTCCGGGTGATCTGAGCATTCTCGGGTTTGGCGAGTTCGGGGCCACGGGCACCGACGACAACTCGTAAGCCGTAAACCGGAAAAAGAAAATCGCAGGGTTAGTTGCTATAACGGCTCGTGCGCGCATCGATTCCGGTCATAGACTGCGCAACATGTCTGAACAGGAATCAACTCGCGAAACTGGGTCACCGCTCGTCAAGCGTGGGCTCGCTGAAATGCTCAAAGGCGGCGTCATCATGGACGTCGTTAACCCTGAGCAGGCCAAGATCGCCGAAGATGCTGGCGCTGTGGCAGTCATGGCCCTTGAGCGAGTGCCGTCCGATATCCGCCGCGATGGCGGCGTGTCGCGCATGTCCGATCCCGAGATGATCATGGGCATTCAGGAAACCGTGACCATTCCGGTGATGGCCAAGGCCCGTATCGGACACTTCGTCGAGGCCCAGATTCTCGAGTCGCTCAACGTCGATTACATCGACGAGAGCGAAGTCCTTACTCCGGCCGACGAAACCCACCACATCGACAAGTGGGCATTCACGGTGCCGTTCGTTTGCGGTGCCACCAACCTTGGCGAGGCACTGCGTCGAATCAGCGAGGGCGCCTGCATGATTCGCTCGAAAGGCGAGGCCGGAACCGGCAACATCGTTGAAGCAACCCGTCACCTGCGGTCGATCCTTGGCGACATCGGCAAGATCACCAAGGCCGATAAGGCCGAGCAGTTCGAATGGGCCAAGCAGCTTCAGGCTCCCTTGCCGCTCGTGCAAGAAATCGCCGAGACCGGCGAACTTCCAGTTCCCATGTTCTGCGCTGGTGGTATCGCCACGCCCGCCGACGCGGCGATGACCATGCAGCTCGGCGCCCAGTCGGTGTTTGTCGGCTCGGGAATCTTCAAGAGCAGCGACCCAGCCCGCATGGCCGAGGCTGTGGTGCAGGCAACCTTGAACTACAAAGATCCCGCCATCCTCGCCAAGGTCAGCACCGGCCTGGGCGATGCGATGAAGGGTCTCGAGATGGCAACCCTCGAAACAAAGATGGCCGAACGAGGTTGGTAACAACCGTCGGGGTGTTGGCTCTTCAGGGAGCCTTCGCCCTTCATCTTCAGGCCATCGATCGGCTTGCTGCAACGGGGCTCGCTGTGCGGGGCGTGCCGGTCAAGACCGCCGCCGAGCTTGCCGAGTGCGACGCGCTCATTATGCCCGGCGGCGAGTCCACCACCATGTCGATGCTGCTTGATTCTCAGGAGCTGTTTGCGCCCCTGAAGAAGGCCATCCATGGCGGACTCCCGGTATTTGGTACCTGTGCCGGAATGATCCTGTTGTCGTCGGAGATTCTCGATGGTCGCAGCGATCAGAACTGCTTTGAGGCCCTCGACATCAAGGTTCGCCGCAACGCCTATGGCGCCCAGGTCGAGTCGTTCGAGACGGCACTCTCCGTGGATGGGCTCGACGAACCTTTCCATGCGGTATTCATTCGTGCGCCGGGCGTTGAGGCGCTGGGTGCGGGAGTCGAAGTAGTATCGAAGCACCAAGAAGAACCGGTGATGTGTCGATCTGGCTCGGTTTTGGCGTGTTCGTTTCATCCCGAGCTCACCAACGACGATCGTTTGCACCGACTCTTCCTTGAATCCATCGCTGGCGCGACGTCTTCGGGCAAAGCGACAGGTTAACAACCGGCTACGAGCCAGCCGAAACGAACCCCGCCAAAACGCACACAGCAAAACAGTAAGGAGAGTGCCGAAAAATGTCGGGTCACTCCAAATGGGCAACAATCAAGCACAAGAAGGGCGCTGCTGACGCCAAGCGCGGCAAGCTGTTCGCGAAGCTCATCAAACAGGTTGAGGTAGCTGCTCGCACCGGCGGCGGCGACCCCGAGGCCAACCCCACCTTGCGCACCATGTTTCAGAAGGCCCGCGATGCTTCGGTGCCGCTCGACACCATCGAGCGAGCCGTCAAGCGCGGAACCGGCGAGCTTGAAGGCGTCAACTACGAACAGATCACCTACGAGGGATACGCCCCGCACGGCGTGGCCCTTTACCTTGAGGTGCTCAGCGATAACCGGAACCGCACCGGTGCCGACATTCGCAGCATGCTGAGTAAGAACGGTGGATCCTTGGCCGAGCCGGGCGCCGTTGCGTGGCAGTTTGGCCGCAAGGGTGTCGTGATGTTGCCTCGCACCATTGAAGAAGACGACCTCATGATGGTGGCGTTGGAAGCTGGCGCCGATGATCTCATCGACGAGGGCGACACTTGGCAGCTCACCTGCGAGCCCACCGATCTTCCGCAACTTCGCGCGGCACTCGAGGAAGCCAACATCGCTTTCGATTCGGCCGACGTAACCATGCTGCCAACCCAAACTGTCGAACTCGCCGATGCGGCCGCCGCAAAGTCGGTGCTGAGCCTCATCGATATTCTCGACGATCACGACGATGTCCAGGACGTCTACTCGAACTTCGACATCCCCGACGCGATCATGCAAGACATGGAAGCCTCGGCGTAGGCAACCGAGTTGGTGCGCTAGATGTTCACGATTTCGATCGTGAACTGAGCGATGTCGCCGACATCGACGTCTTCGGCCTTCCGCACTGCCTGCTTCACGGGCATGATGTAGGTCTCCAGCTCTTTGCTCGGGAACAGCGAGGTACTCCACGCGGTGCCGCCGAGCTGAACCTTCACCTTGACGCTGCCGAAGCCGCCGACATGAGACACCACGTCGTCGATAGCGTCAGAATCGTCGGTGGGCAGCGCAACGAGAATCATCTTGGGGTTGGAATCCCAAGGGGTGAGTTCGGCGTCGAAAGTCAGCTGCACAGCACAAAACGTAGACCAACGATGGTTGCGGCAGCACTAGCCGATGGTGCCGGCTTCTCGTAGCGCCGCGATCTCATCGGCACTGAGACCGAGTTCGGTATCGAGGAGTTCATCGGTGTGCTGGCCCAGAAACGGCACCATCGTGTCGGGGCCATCGGCCATGCCGCTCATCTTCACCGGGTTGCCGGGCGTGATCACCGGACCACCTTCGCCGTCGATGCGGGGAATCTCGACCAGCATGTTTCGGGCGGCCACGTGCGGATCATCGATGACCTGGGCAGCGCTGAGGGCGGGACCGGCCGCGACGCCCGCACCAGCGAGCGCGTGGCAGGCATCGACATTGCTCATGTCCTTCGCCCAGTCGTTCACGGCGACCCGGATGGTATCCATATGTTCACGCCAGCCGGCCCGGGTGGCGAAGCGTTCATCGTCGACCCACTCGGGCTTCCCGATGAGGCCGACCAGTCTTGCGAATTCGTGCTCGCGGCCGCACTGCACGATGAACCAGCCGTCGTTGGCTTGGAAACCATCCATGATCATCGGGAGGCCGGCGCCGGGTTCGGTCCGAACACCCATCGACCAGTAGTTCGTGACGACATCGGCAAAGGCAACCATCGAGTCAAACATCGAGATGTCGACGTACTGGCCTTCGCCGGTCTGGTCGCGTTGACGTAGGGCGGCAAGGACCCCCACGGTGCCGAACATCGCGGTGCCGATATCGCCGAGAGCGCCGACCGGGCTGACCGCTGGTGGTTGTCCCGGTTGCAGCTTCCAGTCGTAGAGGCCGCTCATCGACTCGGCAACTGCGGCGTAGGCCGGCCAGCCGTCGTAGGGCGTCTCGACAGTGTTGCCGAAGCCGCTGATCGACAGATACACCACATTCGGATGCACCGCCATGACGTGTTCGAATCCGAGCCCCATGCGTGACGCCGCGCCCGATTTGAAGTTCTCGGCCACAATGTCGAACTTGGGTGCCAAACTCAGCACCAGCTCGCGGCCGGTATCGCTCTTGAGATCGATTCCGATCGACCGCTTGTTGAGGTTGTTACGAAGAAACGTGGCCCCCAGGCTGCGGCCATCGGGGTCCTTCATGGCCGGCTGCGATCCACGGCCCAAGTCGCCGTGCACCGGGTGTTCGACCTTCACGACCTCGGCGCCGAGTCGGGCCAGGAGTTGTGTGGCGTAGGGCAGTGCCTGCATCTGTTCGAGCGCCAGTATCCGGATGCCGTCAAGCGGCTTTCCCTTGCCAGCGGCTGACTCGTTAGCAATATCTCCCATGCGCATGGCATGACCGTAGCAAGGCCCTTGGAAGAGAGCGGTTTGCAGACTCGAAATCGGACCTATCCGCCCTATTCCCGGGCGCGCCCTCTACTGCGGTTGAAAGCGTCGGGCGATTCGTTGGTGATCGGCGAGACGTTCTTCGAGACCCGACGAGACGAGCTCACCTGATTCGACCACAAATTCTCCGTTGACGATGGTGTGCCAGGCCGACGTGGGTCCACATCGCAGCCAGCCTTCGATGGGGTCGTCGAGCACGCCGGCGAAGATGACACCGTCGAGCTTCCAAACGGCAACGTCAGCCACCGCACCAACCGTGAGTTCGCCCAATTCGCCGTCGCGGCCCAAGCAGCCGGCCCCGCCGCGGGTGGCTACCTCGAGGCTCATGCGGGCGGTCATCGCATCGGCGCCCGACACCAGCTTGCCCTGAAGCATCGCAAGGCGGGCTTCCTGCCAAAGCGAAGCGCTGTCGGCCGACGAAGATCCATCGCAGCCGATGCCTACCGGGCAGCCGGCGTTACGCATCTTCACCACCGGAGCAATACCCGACGACAGAATCATGTTGCTACTGGGGCAATGGGCGATACCCACGCCGGCAGCGCCAAGCCGCTGGATCTCTTCGTCGTTGGGCCGCACCACGTGGGCGCCCCAGGTGCGGTCGGTCATCCAGCCGACGTCCTCGTACAGGTCGACCGGCCGCATCCCGAACGTGGCGATGGCGTACTCGTCGTCCTCGCTGTTCTCGGCCAGGTGGGTATGAAGCCGAACATCGAGGCGCTCGGCCAGTTCGGCGGATCGGCGCATGAGGTCGGGCGTGACGCTGAACGGCGAGCAAGGTGCCAACGCGATTTGCACCATCGAGCCGTGACTTGGGTCGTGGTAGCGGGCAACGTGACGCTCGGACTCGGCCAAAATGTCGTCTTCGTCGCGCACCGCATCGTCGGGTGGCAGGCCGCCGTCCTTCACCGAAAGGCTCATCGACCCGTACGTGGGGTGGAACCGCATTCCCAGGTCTTGCGCCGCCCGAATTTCGGCGCCCAGCAGATCCCCGGCCCGCAACGGATGCAAGTAGTGATGGTCGCTCGACGTGGTGCAGCCCGACAACGCCAGTTCGGCCAGGCCAACCCACGCCGCGGTGTACTCGGCCTCCTCATCGATGTTGGCGGTCCAAAGCGGATACAGGGCTTGAAGCCAACCGAAGAGGGGAGCGGCGGTCATAGGCGTATAAGCCCGCGTGAGATTTTGAAACAGATGATGATGGGTGTTGATAAGGCCAGGCGTTACCAGACACCCGTTGGCCGAAACGGTGCGAGCGGCGTCGGGCTGGGGGTCGGTAGCGGCGCCTAAGCCCGAAATCAGCCCATCGGTAATGGCCACCCATCCGCCGGCCAGTTCGCGGCGGGTGGCGTCGACGGTGGCGACAAGGCGAGCATTGGTAAGGAGAAGATCAGCAGTCACGATCGACAAGCATGGCAGGGAATGACCCGCAGGGTGCGTAACCGGCCACGTTGAGACTAGGAAGAAGTCATGGCCGCTGATCCCAAGTCCATCCGTTGGTTCGATAACGACAACCCAAACCTCAGGTACTTCTGGCACCCCGTCGCTTTGGTGGCCGATGTCGGTGGTCCCGAGCACATCGAACGAAAGGGCCCTCACCCAATACGGCTACTCGGTGAAGACTTTGTCATTGCTCATCTCAACGGCGAATGGCGGGTGCTGCCAACTACGTGCCCGCATCGACTGGCTCCGCTCAGCGCTGGATCGGTGGTAACCGATCCGGTCGCTGGCGACGTCGTGCAATGCAGGTACCACGGCTGGTGCTTCGACTCCGAGGGCACCTGTGTGCACATTCCAGCGCTCGGCACCGACGGCAAGATTCCGCCCGGGGCCAACCTGGAAGCTCCGACGATGATTACCCGAGAGCGGTATGGCGTGGTGTGGGTGGCGTTCGACGAACCTCTTTGCGATATCCCCGAAATCCCAGAATGGGATGACGATCGGTTCGGCCTCGCCGTGATCCCGCCGCAGACGTGGAACGCAAGCGCCGCGCAGATGGCCGACAACTTTCTCGACGTTGCCCACTTTCCCTTCACCCACCTGGGAACCATCGGCGATCCCGACGATCTCGAGGTTGGCGACTACCAGGTGGAGAAGTTCCAGTGGGGCTTCACCTCGGTGCACCATCACTCGAGCAAGGTCTTGGGTGATGCCACGAGCGGCGAGACCGAATCGTTCACCACCTTCGACCGCACGATGACCTTCCGGTGCGACGCTCCCCACCACGTTCGGCTTCATATCGACTACGGCGACGACGGCATCCTGGTGTTGACCTTCTTTCATCAACCCGTCGATCTCGACCACACCACGCTGTATTGCTTCGCCCATGCCGAGAACATCGCCGATGGCCGTATGTTGCCCGAGGACCATATTGCGTTTCAGGCTGAGGTAGGGCGCGAAGATCGCGAGCTGCTTGAGCAGATCGTGCAAAAAGGCGTTGCCCTTGACGCCGGAGCTGAGATCCACACCCGGGCCGATCGCTCCACCCTGCAACTACGTCGACTCCTAAACGAGGTCGATCAGTACACGCCCTCTGACTCGTCACGCGATCACTGAAAAACTCTCACTCAGAGTGTCCATATTTCATTTCCATATGGCGGGTGGTGAAGCCCGACGAGCCGCGCGGCAAGTCAACGCGCTAATTTCACCGATGTAACCGCTCAGCTCTCCAGCTGATGACCCTTTGGAGACGGAACTCATGACCCGCAAATTACGACTGCTGCTCGCCCTGCTTGCTGTCTTCACCCTGTTCGCTGCCGCTTGCGGTAGCGATGGCGATACCGCCACCGGTTCTGGCTCGTCCGGAGATTCTGACAGCGATTCCGACGGTGGCGGCGATGACGAAGCGATGGAAGACGACGAAGCCATGGAAGACAGCGGCACCGACGTCAAGGCTGCTTTCGTCATGGTTGCCCCGGTCGGCGATGCTGGCTGGAACTTCATGCATGACCTGGGACGCCAGGGCGCCGAATCGGCAACCGGTGTCGAGACCGCCTTTGTCGATGGTGTCGCCGAAGGTGGCGCCGACTTCGACAACGCGGTGCAGCAGTTCATCGACGACGGTTTCAACGTGATCTTCACCACTTCGTTTGGCTACATGGACGCTACCGAGAAGTTCGCCGCCGATAACCCCGACGTCGTGTTCCAGCACATCTCGGGCTTCAAGATGAACGACACCAACTTCGGCAACAGCTTCGGCCGTATGTACCAGCCCCGCTACATCGCAGGTATGGCTGCCGGTGCCGCGACCGAGACCAACAAGATTGGCTACGTCGCCGCCTTCCCGATCCCCGAGGTCATCCGCGGCATCAACGCCTTCACCCTTGGCGCCCAGTCGGTAAACCCTGACGTCGAGGTCGAGGTCAACTGGACCAGCACCTGGTTCGATCCGGGTGTCGAGGGCAACGCCGCTCAGACCCTTATCGACGCTGGCGCCGATGTGCTCACCATGCACCAGGACTCCACCGCAACCGGCGAGGTCGCAACCGCAGCCGGCGCAACGTTCATCGGTTACCACTCCGACATGAGCGCCCAGGTCGATGCGTACCTCACCGCTCCGGTTTGGGACTGGACGGGTCACTACAGCGACATCATCGCCTCGGTTCAGGACGGTTCGTTCTCGCCGCAGGCGTACTGGGGCGGCATCGCCGACGGCGTTGTCGACATTGCCATTCCCGACAGCTCGCCGGTTGCTGGCGAGATGAAGGATGTCCGTGAGCAGATCATCAACGGCGAGTTCGACGTGTTCGAGGGTGAGATGTTCATGCAGGACGGCACCCAGATCACCGATGCCGACGGCAACCTCCTTATCGCCCTTCAGGACCCCTTCGGTGGCGACATCGGAGCGGTAGGCGATGCGATGAACGACGGAATCCTGCTCGGCATGGGCTTCTTCGTGCAGGGCGTCATCGGTTCCACCGACGGCTGACCCCCTCACGTCACCTAGCGAGATAGAACTATCGGGACCCTTTCGATGTCAGCACAACCCGCAGCGGTTGATCTTGTCGATATCTGGAAGCGGTTTCCGGGAGTTATTGCCAACGCCGGGGCGAACCTCACGGTTCGTCCCGGGACGGTGCATGCTGTGCTCGGCGAGAACGGCGCCGGCAAGACCACTCTCATGAATGTGCTGGCCGGTGTTTATCGGCCCGAGTCGGGGTCGGTGCTCCTGAACGCCGTCGAGCAGTCGTTCGCGAACCCAGCGGCGGCCATCGAAGCGGGTGTTGTGATGGTGCACCAGGAGTTTCGTCTCATTCCCACGTTCACCGTGGCCGAGAATGTGGCGCTCGGACAATCGCCGGCCATCCTGGCCAAGCGTTCGATCGAAGAGTCGGTTGGCGCCTTGGCCGAGCGGTTTGGGTTGGC
>CALJDK010000154.1 GCA_938023735.1 uncultured Acidimicrobiales bacterium | reverse complement strand
CCGTTCTGCACCGATGGCACCGCTACCTGCTGACCGGTGGACGCGTACTGGTCAAAGCCGGGGTGATGGATATCGCCGCCATTGATCTGGACGGCGGCTCGTACCGTGGACTTCTCGGGAAGCTGATCGGTTTCGACACCGAGGTAGGTGATGGTGTGACCGGACAGTGATGCCGACTCACCCACCGCAAGCTCGTACTCGGCCTGACGAAGGAACGAGCTACTCGCAGCGAAGGCCACCGCGATGAGAATCACACCAAGATGCACGATCATGCCGCCGTTGGCGCGGCCGACGAGCCCTCGCCAACCCTGGCGTCGGGTGGCAAGCACGACCTGTCGCAACGCCGCACCCGCAGCAACTCCGGCGAGTAGGAACGCAAGCAACGGAGCCCAACCTCGGGCGCCGAGAAGCACGGCTGCGAGCAGTGTGCCGACACCGACCCAGCCAGGCCACAGCAGGCGTTTACTCAGTAGTTCGCCCGACGCCTTCCGCCATGGCAACACCGGCGCCACGGCCATAAGGAAGAGCAGCACGAAGCCAATGGGCTGGGTCATCCGATCGAAGTACGGAGTGCCAACCGAGATCTTTTCGTCGTTGAGCGACTCGACGATGAGGGGAAACACCGTGCCGAGAAGCACCACAAAGGCAAAGGCGGCGAATACCAGGTTGTTGGCAAGGAATGCGCCTTCTCGAGACAACGGCGAGTCGATGGTTCCGGGCGCTCGAAGCTGATCACCACGCAAGCCGATGAGCACGATGCTCACCAGTGCGATGACACCGAAGAACCCGAGCAGGAGCGGGCCGATCTCCGAGTCGGAGAAGGCGTGCACCGAGTCGATAACGCCCGACCGGGTGAGGAAGGTACCAAGGATGGTGAGCGCAAACGTTGCGCACACCAGCGAGAGGTTCCACACCCGAAGCATGCCGCGTCGTTCCTGCACCATCACCGAGTGGATGTAGGCCGTGCCGGTTATCCACGGCAGGAGTGAGGCGTTCTCGACCGGGTCCCACGCCCAGTAGCCGCCCCAGCCCAGAACCTCGTAGGACCACCAAGCACCGAGCACGATTCCGAAGGTCAAAAAGCCCCAGGCAAACAGCGTCCAGCGGCGGGTTTCGATGAGCCAACCTTCGCCAACCCGTCCGGTAACCAACGCACCAATGGCGAACGCAAACGGCACCGTGAAGCCCACATACCCGAGGTACAGCATGGGTGGGTGAAACGCCATGAGGATGTGGTTCTGCAGCAGCGGGTTGGGGCCGGGGCCATCGGCGGGTGGATTGGCGAGCCGGCCAAACGGACTCGCCGGCCCAATGGTGAGGTAGAAGAAGAACGCGGCCACCACAAACATGGTGAGCATCGCCCACCCAACGAGCGGGTCGTCGAGGCGGTTGCGGAACTTGTGCGCCACGATGACCACATAGCCGGCTAGCACCAGCGTCCACAGCAGGATCGACCCTTCAAGCGACGACCATAGCGCGGCGAAGTTAAAGAGCGCGGGCGTGGCCGAACTGCCGACCTTCGCCACGTAGGAGACCTCGAAGTCGCGGGTGATGAGTGCGACCTCCATGATGAAACACGCTGCGAATGCGGAAACGAGAATTACCCAGCTGTAGGCCCGAGCTTGGCGGATTCGTGAGGGATTGTTGGTAACCAGACCAACCGTCAGCGTGACGATGGCGAAGAGACAGCCAACAAATCCGGCCGTAAGTACCAGTGAGCCTGCGATTGCGTTCATCAGCGAGTGGCCTAGGAGTCCTGATCGACGTAGCTTGCGCCGCGCTCTTCGGCGTCGTCGATGCGGGTTTCGTTGTCGTTGATGTAGTCGTTGTCGTGCTTCACCAGCATGTGTGTGCTTTCGAAGTACCAGCCGTCATTGACGCCGTCGGCAAACTCGTCGACGGGGGCGCCGCCCCGCACCCAACGTCCTTCGAGCGTTACCGGTACGTCAGGCTGGAACAGCTGCGGCGGGTCGCCGATGTGCACGACGTCGGTGGCGACGTCGTCGAACGTAACGGTAAAGGCAACCGCCTGTTCGCCATCGACCGTGGTACTGACGATGGTTCCATCAACAGGAATGCCGAGCATACGGAAACGCTCGTCATCAAGTTCGGCCCGTTTCTCGACCGCCTGGTCGACCTCGTGAAAGAACAACGTGCCGTTGATAAGGCCTTGGCCGACAATGACGCCGAGAGCGACGATGACGAGACCAAGTGCAGCGATCGGCACCCACTTTCGGCCACCCGAGCGCCCGGCGCCGTCGCCAAGCGTGCGAGGCGCAAGATCTTCGACGGGCGCCGACGCTGAATCGGGGTCATAGGTTCCGGCGTCGTTACTCACGAAGGTTCACCTTTGGTTGGTTCGGCGTCGGTGGTCATCCAACGACTGCGATCGGCGGGCACCAACTTGGCTGCCGCCTTGGTGCGACGCAGGACCGAAACGAGATAGATGCCAAAGACGCCAGCAACTGCCAGCCAGGCAATGGCGATAGACGCTGCGTTACTCATGCTTCGCTCCCTTTGCTTGCGGGATCGCGGAGTGGATTGGCGATAGCCGCCTCGACGCCCCGCTCGGCCTCGGCTCGACGTTGTGCGATTGCGTCGCCCAGACCAAGTTCGTCCCGCTGGTATTCGAGCCATGCCAGCCGAAAGCGTTTGGTGGTGAGCCACACGAAGAAGAGAAGGAACACACCGATGGAAAGCACCAGCGTGAACAGGGTGAGGTCTTCGAGCTGGCCATCGGTGAGCGACGACGTTTGGTGAAGGGTGCGGTTCTTCCACCAGTCGACCGAGTTGCGCACGATCGGGATCATGAAGGCCGACAAGATTGCGACGACTGCGGATCGCCTGGCCTGACTTGTGGGGTCACCACCAACACCGCGTAACGCAAGGTAACCCACGTACAGCAGCACCAGCACCAACATGGAAACGAGTCGAACGTCGCCCCAGTTCCAGTAGGTGCCCCAGGTGGGTTGACCCCAGACCGCTCCGGTAACGATGGTGAGAACACCGGCGAGTACACCGATCTCGATGGACGCCTGAGCGACAAGGTCGGCGGCGGGGCTTCTCTTGCGAAGGTAGTAGCCGCTGGCGATGGCGCCGACAACAAAGCCGACGTAGGACATGATGGCCACCGGCACATGCACATACATGATGCGAACAAGGTCGCCCTGCACGTCGTCGGGTTCGGTGGCAAAGAACGCAAGCGCCGCCACAACGATGAAGCCGAGCAGGCAGAGGATGCCGGTGGTGCGTGTGCCGCTATCGGATGGACCCGGATTACCGGTTGCCGAGTTAGTGGCGTCTTGAACCGTCGATGTCACGACTCCTCCAGGAGTATTCCGTAGGCCAGTAGACCAAACACCAGATAAACAACTGCGAAAAGACCAAGTAGCGCAAGCCAGGCCCAACCATTAACCGCTGCTGATCCCAATGCGTCATCGAAGGCCCGAGTGGCACCGATGAGCACCGGGGCAAGCACCGGTAACAACAGTATGGGAAGCAGGGTCTCGCGACCGCGTATCCCAGCGGTAAGTGCACCGTAGAGGGTCCCCGCTGCCGCCACCCCAACGGATGAGACGACAGAGGTCACACCCAACAACGCGGCGTCGCCGAGCGAGTCGATGGCAGCGCCGTAGAACATCAAAACACCCAGCACCAGCAACGCCTGCAGAGCAAGGAGCTGCACCGAGATGGCCATGGTCTTTCCGGCGAATATCGAAGGCGGTTCAAGGGCAGAAAGCCGGAGTGAGTCGATGGTGCTGTCGTCGTGCTCGAGGTTGGTGGTGCGTTGAATTGCCAGCAGTCCGGCGAAAAGAACTGCCACCCAGAACAAGCCGGGGCTGAAGTCGCGCAGCGCTACCCGGTCGGCGTCGAGCGCAAAGGCAAAAAGGACGAGCGCCAAGATCGCGAACGGGAGCACCTGGCTAAACACCACCCGCGACCGGGCTTCGATCCGAAGATCCTTGCCGGCGATAAGGAGCGCGTCACGAAACATCGGCTGTCCCGGCTCCTTCCCGGGCTGCTGCTTCTCTGGCATGCGCTTCTCGCCCGAGCGCTTCGTGGGCCGCGCCTCCGGCGATGGTGACCTCGCGCGGGTTCAACCGGCTGACCCGCTCAAGTTCGTGGGATGCCACTAGAACCGTTGCGCCCGCGGCAGCCGCATCGGTGATGAGCTCGTCAAGAACATCGCGGCCCGACTGATCGAGCCCGGCGTGGGGCTCATCGAGCAACCACAGCTCGGGACGACGAACCACCATGGTGGCGATGGATGTGCGGCGTCGCTGACCTGCACTTAGGCGATCGACAGCCAAGTCGTGGAGCCGAGGTTCGATACCCATGCGATCGATGGCTACGAGCGCTGCTTCGGAGGGATTGTTGACCCGTGCGGCCTTGGCCCAGAACACAACATTTTCGAGCACGGTGAGGTCGCGGTACAGCCCGGTGGCGTGGCCAATAAGCCCAACGCGGCGCCGGACTTTGGTGGCCTCCTCGGGAAGCTTGTGGCCAAGGATCGTTGCTTGCCCGGACGTTACGGGAACCAGCCCCGCGCACACCCGCAAGAGGGTAGTTTTCCCTGCGCCATTGGGGCCCTGAAGCAACACGACTTCGCCAGACGCAACGTGCAGG
>CALJDK010000153.1 GCA_938023735.1 uncultured Acidimicrobiales bacterium | reverse complement strand
CAGACACGAGTGTCGCGAAAACCGGACCCGCGACACAGGTGTCAGACACGAGTGTCGCGGTGTCAGGTGGTTAGCGGCGTTTGCTGGAGATGACGCCGGTGTTGAAACCGGCGAGGCCGAGGCCGCCGTGGAATCGCGCGTGCTCGATCTTGGTGCAGGCATCCATCACGACGTTCAAGCCCCCGGCTGTCGCTATCTCCGCCGCTTCTTCGCTCCAGAGACCCAGTTGAATCCAAAGGGTCTTGGCTCCGATCCGTACCGCATCTTCAGCGATGGCTGGGCAGTCGGCGGGCCGTCGGAACACGTCGACGATGTCGGGAGTCCCCGGTAGGTCATCGAGGCTCGGGTACACCGGCTGGCCAAGGATCTCGGTTTCGCGGGGGTTGACCAACCAAATGTCGTAGTCGGCCGACGAACTCAGCAGATAGGTGGCGACAAAGTTACTGGCCCTCGATGGATTGGCCGACGCTCCCACGATGGCAATGGATCGAGCGTCGTCGAGGATCTTCCGGCGTTCGTTGGCCGACGGGTTCGTAAAGCCGTTATCGGTCATGAGATCTCCTGAGAGCGGGTAAGCGCTTGGTCGAGGTCGTAAATGATGTCGTCGACGTCTTCGAGCCCGACCGAGAGGCGAACCATGTCGGGGCTCACGCCGGCCGCTGTGAGTTCGTCGTCGTTGAGCTGCTGATGGGTGGTGGAGCCCGGATGAATAACCAGTGTGCGGGCGTCGCCAACGTTGGCCAGATGGCTGACCAACTGAAGCGACTCGATAAAGGCAGCACCGGCAGCGCGTCCGCCGACAACCCCAAAGGTGAAGATTGCTCCGGGCCCCTTGGGGAGGTACTTGTTGGCCAGGTCGTGCCACGGCGAATCGGGCAGACCCGCAAACTTCACCCACGCAACCCGAGGGTCGGCGTCGAGCCATGTGGCTACGGCCTGGGCGTTGCGGACATGCTCTTCCATCCGTTGGGGCAGCGTTTCGAGGCCCTGCAGAAAGAGAAAGGCATTGAACGGCGACATCGACGCGCCAACATCGCGAAGCTGCTCGGAACGCACCTTGGTGCAGTAGGCAAACTCGCCAAAGTTATCCCACCATCGAAGGCCGTTGTAGGAATCGACCGGCTCGGTCATGTTGGGGAATCGGCCTGATCCCCAGTCGAAGGTTCCGGCTTCCACGATGACACCACCGATGGAGGTTCCGTGTCCGCCGATGAACTTGGTTGCCGATTGCACAACAACGTCGACGCCGAACTCGATAGGCCGGCACAGGTACGGGCTGGCGAACGTGTTGTCGACAAACAGCGGCAGGTCGTGGGCACTGGCCACCGCCGACAGCGCCTCGAGATCGGCGACTGCTCCCGATGGGTTCGAGATGATCTCGGTGTAGAGCAGCTTGGTCTGGTCGGTGATTGCGGCGGCAAACGCGTCGGGGCTGGTGCCATCGACAAAGGTCGTGTCGACACCGAAACGCCGCATGGTGGTGTCGAACAGCGTAAAGGTTCCGCCGTAAAGGCCGGCGGCGGCGACAACGTGATCGCCCTGGCCGACCAGTGACGACACGGCCAGAAACTCGGCCGCCTGCCCGCTGCTCGTGGCAACCGCCCCAATGCCACCTTCGAGGCTTGCCATTCGCTCTTCGAAGGCACTGATGGTGGGGTTGGAGATTCGGGTGTAGATCGTGCCGTACTTCTGTAGGGCAAACAGATCGGCGGCATCGGCGGTGTCCTCGAACACGAAACTCGACGACTGGTAGATCGGCACTGCACGAGCACCGGTTGCGGCATCGGGTTGGCCACCAGCGTGGAGAGCACGGGTTCGGAAACCCCATTCGCGATCGGTCATCGGCCCATCGTAGATGCTCTCGGGAACCTCAGCGGATGCGGCTTCCTGGAAACGAGGACCTAGGGACTCGGTCAGTCCGACGCCAGGAGTTTGGTGAGGTGGTCGACGATTGGGCCTACTCGTTCTGCGTCGAGAACCGCTTCTTCTTCGGCGTGCCTGCCCTCGACGACCACGACGTCGAGTGTTGCCAGGTGATCTGACCACGGTGTGATGGTGCGGCTGGCGTCGGTGGCCGAGGCCGCAAAGAAGGTGATGGACCCGTCGTAGGTAGGGGGTCGGTACGAAACGGCGGCACCAAAGGCAATTTCGAACAGCCGCTGTTCGTTGGCCATCGCGTCGTCGGTGACGCCGCGACGCTCGGCGACGCGGGCCCGTAGCCACTTCGACCGCTCGCGAACTCGAATTTTTGCCCGCTCTTGTGCTTCCTCGGCGATCGATCGCACGCCCCCTTCGTCGAGGAGCGTGCGGTACTTGGTAAGGATTGTTGGTTTCTCGATGCGTTGGTGACCGGGGTAGATCGTGTCGACCATGGCGGCCATCGCAACCGGATGACCTAACCGTTCCAGACGACTCGCAAGTTCGATAGCGAGGAGCCCACCGGTCGACCAACCAACCAGGTTGTAGCCGTCGCCGGGAGCAACTGCAGCGAGCAACTCGGGGAGAATTCGATCGGCCTGCTCGTCGATGGAGTGAACCGGCTCGGATCGCCCATCGGCGCCAGGGAGGCGGAATCCCACGATGGGTTGATCGCGGTCGAGCTGTCGGACAAGCGGACCGTAAGCGAGAAGGTTTCCCCCGCCCGGCGGTAAGAGGACCAATGTGGGGCGTTGTTCGACAAGCGCCGTAGGCGTGGGGTGGCGAAGTGTTTCGAACAGCTCCAGCTCGACCGCTGCGCTGTCGCCGTCGGCAAGTCCAAGCACGGCCGCCAGCTTGGCGGGTGTGCGGGCGTCGATAAGTTCGCCCATGCCCACGCGGCGGCCAGCCAGTGGTTCGAGTTGTTCGCAGAGCTCAAGCGCCCGCAGCGAGTCGCCGCCCGATGCAAAGAAATCGGAATCGACCGAGAGCGAGTCATCGCCGAGCACCGACTGCCAGACCACAAGTACGCCACCCAGCACCTCGCTCGCCGCAGTGCCGGAAGATCCGTCGACGGAAGCAGCGGTAGTCGACTGAAGCTCAGGCACCAACGCAGCACTGCGTTGCCGGTCGACCTTCCCATGACCAGACCGGGGAAGCGCACTGACCACGGCCACCGCCTTTGGACGAAGCGCTACCGGTAGTTGGTGGGTGGCCAATTCGCCGAGTTCGGTTTCGAGTGCCTGGCGTTGGGCGGCCGTTGCTATCGCCGAATCGGGCTCGACGAGTGCGATGAGACGCTGGCGCGAGTCGACCAGAACCACCGAGGCTTGCACCTTCGGATGGGCGCTCAGGGCAGCTTCGACCTCTTCGGGTTCAATTCGCACGCCACCAATGCTCAGCTGATTGTCGACCCGGCCAAGGAAGTCGAGCTCACCGTGTTCGTTCACCCGGACAAGGTCGCCGGTTCGGTACATCGGGGCGCCGGAAATCGGGTCGGTCACAAACTTCGCTGCCGTGGCTTCGGCATCGTTGATGTAACCGTTGGTTATCCCAGCACCGCCAATCCACAACTCGCCGGCTAGATCTGCGGGAAGCGGTCGCCCAAAGGCGTCGGCAACCCGAACGAAGGTCCCAGGGATTGGTCCGCCGATCGACACGCTGTCGACGCCGGCGGCTCCACCCGAGGCTGGTTCGTCAGCGGGCGGCGAGACACAATCGAAGCTGGTGGCCCATACGGTGGCCTCGGTTGGCCCATATTCGTTCACAAGCTGGCAACGGGGAACCATTGCATGGTGTCGTCCGACGATGGCCACCGGGGCAGCCTCGCCGGCGATCATTGCTACCCGTAGTCCGCCAAGCCGGTCGGGAGCCCGACGGAGCAATGCGTCATACAGCGTGGGAACAGCAAGCAGGTGAGTGATTTCCGCAGATTCGACCAGGCCGGCGATCTCGTCGAAGTCGCCTACCTGCGTATCAGTGGGAAGCACGACCTCGCCACCGGCTGCCAACGTCCAGAACAATCCAACAATGGACGAATCGAACCCATAGCTCGACAGAAGCAGAAACCGTTCGGGCTGCGAGTCGTACACGTCGAAGCGCGCCAAGGTACTACTGGCCAAGTTGCGATGGGTCACCTCAACGCCGCGAGGTGTGCCGGTGGATCCTGAGGTGAAGATCACATACGCCGGAGCATCAAGATCCGGGCACCAACCATGATCGGCCGGGGGCGCCGTTTCGGGCACGGATCGGAGCGAGGGGACCGAGAGGAGCTTGGCCGGACCCGCAGGCAAACCATCAGGGTTGCCGTCGCCCAAAAACGCCTCGCCGGTGATGATCACCTGCGGCTGCGCAGCGTCGATGATGAGGTCCCGTCGCCCCGCAGGGTAGGCGGGATCGATGGGCACATACGAGGCGCCTGCTCGCAGAACTCCGAGAATTGCGACAACCAGATCGACTGACCTTGGCAACACGATGGCTACCCGTTGGCCCGATTCGATACCTTCGGAGCGCAGCCGATGGGCAAGAAAGTCGGCCTGGCGGATCAGGTCGCCATAACTGAGCGTGCGCGAGCCGCACGAGACGGCGGGTGCGATTGGACCGGCTTCGGCAATGTCGGCAATGAGTTCTGGGAGCGCCCAAATAGATGCAGTAATCTCGCCGCCATCGAGATCACCGACCGCAGCGGGATCAATGTCCGCCCTTTCAGTGTCTGCGGCTCGGTGCAGGAGCAGGTTTCGAATCGGTTGATCTGGCGACGCGAGCAGCGACAAGAGTGCGGCATCGAACCGGTCCAAGATCATGGCCGCCTGGTCGGCCGAGCATTCCTCGCCGCGGTACTCGAGTGCTGCTTCCCACCCTCCGCTCGAATG
Organism: uncultured Acidimicrobiales bacterium; assembly: GCA_938023735.1. Lineage (GTDB taxonomy): Bacteria > Actinomycetota > Acidimicrobiia > Acidimicrobiales > SHLQ01 > CALLQB01. Next base: position 49,120 of record CALJDK010000153.1, on the reverse strand, counting down.
AGGTCGCACAAACATGGTGAGACCAGCCACCGACGATCCGTTCGAATGGATCTTCTCGTCGATGCTGAGGTTTGCCAGCGTTGGCGTGTGTTCGGCGTCGACGACAAACATCGTCCTGGTCAGGGCATCGATATCGAAGTGCGGGTTCACGTCGTCGGCTGACGCTTGCATGTGACGCAATATTTCGCCGAGGCCTACGTGCCGACGACGCATTCCTCCGGCAAGGCGCTCCTCGACATCGGCGATAAGTGACGTGAAACTGTGGTCGCCAACCGGGATCGTGAACGGCAGCATCGACAAGAAATAGCCCACCATCGACTCGGTTGAGGGGTGGTCGCGGGTCGACATCGCGACCGAAACTGCAGGTTGGTCGACACCGCCAAGATGCTGGAGCAGCACCCCATACGCCGACAAGAACAGCGGCAGGGGTCGAGAGCCGAGTGCCTCAACCGCTTCGGTAGACACGCTGAGTTGATGTGTGAGATAGCCGTCGGGCTCGTCGGCTGACCGGGCCAGGGCAAGCGATACCGTCTGTGGCGAGTCGCCGAGTTGATCGAGCCACCACTCCACATCGTCGTCGGTGGTCTTTTGTCGTTGCCATTGGCTGTGATCGGAGTACGAGACCTTCCGTTCGGCGAGCTCGTCGCCGCCGTACACCGTGGCCAGGTCGGCCCAAAGCGCGGCGAGAGACCCGGCGTCACATGACACATGATGCAGTGCGAGCACCACGCCGAAAGCCGGATCTTCAGAGACCTGATCTCCGGAAAGAGGGTCTTCGGTGATCGGAGAAAGCACGACCCTGAGCAACGGGCCGGTTTCAAGGTCGATGCGTTCGGTGGCGATGCGGGCGGCAAGATCGTCGAACGGTTCGTCAGCATCGACATACTCGATTGACACCGCTTCATCGATGGGCAGAACACGTCGATCGGCGCTGAAGGAAATATGAAGGGGCTCGTGGGCGGCGACGACCGTTCGGACCGCATCACCGAACCGTTCCAGGTCGAGACCGCCCGTAATGCGGTACGAGTGGGTGACGTTGTAGACCGGCTCGTCGGCTCGGCGGTGATACTCGAACAGCAGCGCCTGTTGCCCTGTCGATAGGGGCACTGGCCCTTCCACACCATGGGGCGGAATGACCTCTACCGCAGCCCGAGGCGGTGCTTCGCCCGGCTGAACGCGCTTCTTCCCGAGCCGCGCTTCGAGCAGCTTCCGCTGTTCGTCGGTGAGTTCGGTCACCCTTGACCGCCAGTGTCGCCGGTGTCGTTAGTGTCGTCGGTGTCGAGTTCGGCGAGCGCTGCGTCGAGATCATCTCCCGACAAACCGAGTATCGACTCCAGGACCGCCTGCTCGACTTCGGCCGCCAACGCTCGAACGGTGCGATGCTGGAACGCTACGACTTCGGGGATGTCGACTTCGTAGGAGTCGGCCACCCACACGATCATCTCCAACGCCTTGAGCGATGTTCCGCCCAATTCGAAGAAGTCGTCGTCGATACCAACGCTGTGGAGTCCAAGAACATCAGCCCAGATGGCCACCAGTGACTCTTCGACCTGGCTCGACGGCGGCGTACGTTCGCCCGTGAGCTCACGGATCAGCGCCGGCGCAGGCAGAAGCTCGGTGGCCACCTTGCCGTTGGGCGAGAGCGGAATCTCCTCGACTGCTACAAATATCGACGGAACAGCGTGGGCCGGAACGCTGGCGGCCAAATGTCGGCGGAGCTCGTCGGGATCGAGTGATGCACCGCCATTCTCAGGCACGTACCACGCGGTCAGCTCACTCACCGGTTTTGGGTCGTAGCCGATCTCACGAAGCATGCGCTCGACCGCTTCGTCTTCGACCGGATCATCGAGTTCATCGATCGCTTCGTCGCGGGTCTTATGTCCGAGCTTCACATCCCAGCTGTAGGGCAAGGCATAGGAGTGATAGCCCTGCTCCATCTTGTGCACCGCAATTCCTGCCGCGTTGACCAGGCAATTCGTGGAGCGACCGGTGTCGTCGGGCCGCAGCCACGGAGCGCTTTCATCCAAGAACCGCAGCATCTCTTCGAGCTGCACGTCGGTGTAGCGGTAGAAGTCGATGTACTGCACCTCATCGAAGATGTCATCGGTCGCAAACAGCGACACATCGAGGTGCTCCGACACGGCATCTTCGGTGCGGTGGTACACCTTCCGAGCTTCCAACACCGCAGCGTCGATGGCTTCGGGGTCGAACCGGTCGGCGGCGAACTGTGCGGGGGTGAGACGGGTTTCGAACAGCTGGCCGCGTGAGAGTCCGGTGACGATGTAGGGGATTCCCAGCTCATGGGCCCGGTTCACCGACAGCGTGTAGATGGTCTTGTAGCAGCCGTTGCACACATTGGAGAACCGTTCGAGGCTGTCGCGGAAGATCTCGTTCATGCCATCGGCGGTGACCAGTTCGTAGTCGACGCCGAGGTCCTCAGCTGCACGACGGGCGTTGTCCTTTGCCCCTTGAGAGATGAACCCGTTGTCCAGCGTCATCGCCAACACGCGGGCACCCATCTTGACGATCTCGTACAAGGCATAGGTGGAGTCTTTGCCGCCCGACAACAGGTGCAGGACGTCGTAGTCACCGGTCGAACGTTTCCGAGCGTCGTCGAGCTTCACGGCCAGATCGTCAAGCGTTTTGAAGTACGCCTGGGCCTGGTCTTTCACCGACTCGAAGTGGGCGCAGGTGGAGCACACCCCGTCGTCGTCGAACGCCACGCCGGGAACATTGGTAGGAAGGCCACAGGTTGGGCAGTGGTCGAGCGGCTGGCTGGCCGCATCGGCCGACCACAAACGAACGGCACTCTGGGCGACGCCGGGGAAGCTGTTGAGCGCGGCCTCAACTTCGCCTGGCTCAAGGCGAACACCCTGAGCCTTGATCTGCTCGTCGCTCCGACCCAGGTAGACCATCTTGTCTGTCGTGTCTGTCTTGTGGGCCGTGTCGGCATGGTCGGCTTCGTCGTCCGGGAGCATCGCTACTCGGTCGCCGGTTCGGTACAGGATGCCATCGGTTACCGCGGCAACCTTCACAAAGCTGGTGGCGTTGAGGTCGGGGCGGTTGTGATACCCCGACGTCATACCGGGACGACTGAGGTAGAGCTCGCCCGGCACGCCGTAAGGCACTGGTTGACCATGCTCGTCGAGAAGATGGAGTTGTGCGCCCGGAGCCGGAACCCCGATGGGCACCGCAACATCGGTATCGGTTTCCTCATCAAACCGGTGAATCATCACGCCAACTACCGCTTCGGTAGGGCCATATTCGTTGTAGATCGAGATTCCAGGAAACGCCTGGGTGAGGCGCCGAGCCAGATCGGTGGTGAAGGCTTCGCCGCCGACTACCAGGGTGCGCAGTTGCAGAGATCCGTCGTTCAAGCGGAGCAGTAGCTCGAGATGGCTGGGGGTGGCCTTGAGCCAATCGACTCCACCACCAGATGACGAACTATCGGCGGCACTATCAGCAGCGCTATCAGCAGCACTATCAGCAGCACCATCAGCAGCACTATCAGCAATGATGTCGGCCAGTGCGGGAACACCGCCGGCCTCGAAGACGCGCAATGATCCGCCCGCCAGAAACGGCAGGAACAAGCTCGTGATGGTGAGGTCGAACGAGAGCGACGAGTGCAGCGCAACTACCGGTGCGGGGCCATCGGTGTCGGTATAGCTATCGACCGCAAACGCCAGGTACTCGGCCAAGCCGCGGTGGGTGATTGGCACCCCTTTGGGCAACCCGGTGGAACCCGAGGTGTAGAGCAGGTAGGCCGTGTCGTCGAGCGAGACATCCACCGGTTGAAGGGCCGGGTTGTCGGCCTCGTTATCGCCGCCGCCGACGTCGCTGTCAGCGTCATTATCACCAAACGTCGGCAACGCGTCGAGCACCAGCGCCAAGCCGGCGTCCTCGCGAATGTGGCCTTGACGGTCGTCGGGGTACTCGGGGTCAATCGGCGTGAAGGCAGCACCGGCTCGCAGCACCGCATGGATTGCAATAACCGCATCGACCGACCCCGGCATACAGATTCCAACGACATCTCCCCGACCAATCCCCTGCGCTTGAAGCGCAGCAGCGACCTGGTCGATTCGATCGGCGAAGGCCGGGCCGGAGAGCCCCGCCTCGGGGCCTGCGAGTCCATCGACAATTACGGCTGCGGAAGGGTCGGCGGCCCGCAGTAGGCGGTGCATGGCCGCAGGAATGGTCTCAACCGGCACAGCCCCCGGGCCAGAGTCGTTGTAACGGCTCATCCGCTCGATCTCATCCGGGGTGATGAGCGAGAACGAACCAATCGACGCGTCGAGATCAGTGAGCGCAGCATCGATGACGGCGGCAAAATGTTGCCCGGCCTTCGAGCGTTGATCGTGGTCGGCAACCGCGTGGTTGATGTCGAGCGCCAACTGCAGCTCGCCGAGGCCATCCCAGTCGTAGGATTGCACTCGAAGCGCATGGTTGGGGTCGACCGCGCCTGACGGAACCCATCGGGTCTGAGCTTCGAGCTCCCCGAACATGCCGAACTGAGCGGTCGAGACGTTCAGGACCACATCGAACGATTGCGGCGGACTGGTTTCGGGTTGGGCCCGGCCAAGCACCGCAAACAACGCCTTGGAGACCTTTTTGTGAAGGGTGCGAAAGGTGTCGTCAGGGTGGGCCACGACATCCATGGGGAAGAGCTCGATGAGTGGGCCAACCACACCGAGAGAACTCTTGTCGCGGTTGTGAATTGGGGTACCGATGGTGGTGTGGGCAACGCCTGTGAGCCGGTAGCGGTAAGTGGCGGTAATCGTGGCAAGAAACGCGGCCAGGGAAAGATCGGGGCTCAACATTTTGAGCTCGCCGTCGAGAAGTTCGCGTAGGCGAGCGCGTTGTGACTCGTCAAGGTCGACGCTGGAGCGCGTCGATGCGGTCTCGGCTCGATGGGCTGGACGGTACAGCGATGGACGACGAGGTTCGCCCGCCTTGCTCGCCCAGTCGGCCCAATGGTCTGAAGCTTGCAGCCATCGAGGTTCTTGTTTCCGGCCTGCTGCCTCGCTCTGGTGGTCAAAGAACGACGAGCCACCGACTGGGCGGCCGTGATAGGCATCGGCGACCGACTGGAACACGATGGCCGACGACGTGGCATCGGTGACCAAGTGATGGATGTTCATCAGCCAGGTCCACGAACCGTCGGCTTCGATGAGCACCGAGTCATAGGGCGATTCGGCCACATCGATTGGTGTGGTGAGTCGATCGTGGAGCCAGTCATCGACATCGTTCGGCGAAAGTGAAAGAACCTCGGTGCGGCGGGGCGGCTCGGACTTTAGGGTTGGGTGGGGCACGCCACCGATCTCAACAAACGTCGTGCGCAGGCCTTCGTGGGCCTGCACTGCTGCGTCGACGGCGGCAACAAAGCGGTCAGGTTCGATCGCTGCCGCGAAGACCGATACGTTCGGCATGTTGCCGATAGGCGCGCCGGCATGAATGCGCTCGCTGGCCCAGATAAGCTCCTGCGTGCGCGACAGTTGATGCTTTGGTCGCAGCCCAACGGGCTGTTCGTCGCTCGGCCCGCCTGAGCTTTGGGGTCCTGTCACCGTCGTTACTCTTCGTGCCCGCCAGCCCGCTTCGACTCGACGTAGGCGACCATGCGCTCGACGGTTTGAAAGTTCTCCAACGTCACCTCGAGCGGGTCGACGTCGGTGCCGTAGTTGTCTTCAAGCCATTGCGTGATGCGAACCACGCCGAGAGAGTCGACAGCGCCGGTGAGTAGAAGATCGGTGTGGGCCGATACCGGGTCGGCGGACGTCGAAACCTCGTCGTTGATGAAGGCGACAAGTCGCTCATCGAGGTCGGCGGTGGTGGTCATCGGTGGTTCTCCTGGGTGAACATCAGGCGGGTGGTTCGTCGGTCGATCTTGCCGCTTGGGGTGCGGGCGAAATCATCGACCTGTTGAATCTGTGTGGGAATGGCGTACGGGGCCAGACGGTCGGCGAGACGCCGCCGAAAGTCGGCGACATCGACCGCACAATCGTCTTCAAGAACGACGGCGGCGACGAGCTCGTCTTCGCCCGAATCGGATCGCCGAACGCCAGCGACGGCATGCACGACCTTGGGCAGTGCGCCGAGGGCCGACTCGACCGACTCGAGTTCGAGTCGGTGGCCGCGGACCTTGATCTGGTGGTCTCGTCGACCAAGAAAGGTGAGGATCCCAGCGTCGTCGACATCGACAAGGTCGCCAGTGCGAAACCATTGGACGGCCCGTCCACCAGCGTCGATGGTGCGGTCGATTGCCCCCGCATCGAGGTCGGGACGGTTCCAGTAACCCTGCATCATGGTTGCGGTGCGCACGACGAGTTCGCCGGTCGAGGAGTCGGTGACGTCGTGGCCATCGGGCCCAACAACTCGTACCTCGGTGTTGCCCCACGCCGCACCGATAGGAATCTCGGCATCGGTCGAGGGTGGCGTATCGAAGTGGTAGTACGTGCACTGGTTGACCTCGGCGGGGCCATACACATTGCTGAGCGTTGCGTTGGGGAACACATCGATGAGTTCGGCTGCGGTTGCAGGTGGAAGCACTTCGCCGCCGAACTTGAGCCACCGGACGCTTTCGAAGTCGAGGCCAGCTGCCCCTCCCCTGCCCAGCATCTGCATATACATCGACGGAACGGTGTAGAGAATCGTGGCCTTCTCGTCGACCAGATGAGCACAGAGGCTGGCGGGCATCTTGAGATATGGCTCGCTCAGCAAGATCACACACGCGCCAGCGGCTGGTCCGACAAAGAACGCGAACGTTGAGATGTCGAAGTGCAGTGGCGAGAAGTTTGCGATTCGGTCGTCGGTGGATACCTGATAGAGATCGGCCGACAACTGCGCGTAGGCAAGTCCGCTGCGATGGGTGTGCATGATGCCCTTGGGTTCACCGGTAGACCCCGAGGTGTACATGACGTAGGCAAGGTCGTCGTCGAGCACCGGCACCGGACCGATTGCGAGAAACTCGCCCACATCTTCCCACGACACGATTCGAACGTCGGCCCCTTCGAGGGCTCCGGTGGTTCCAGGCGAGTCGAGTCCGATCACGGCCTCGATCTGGGGACAGGCGTGCACCAGGTCGGTAGCCGAGGTGGCCCGGTTCGTGTCGGTGACAATGGTTCGGATGCCGCAGTCGTCGATGATTCGAGCCAGCGCCGCCACCGGCGACAGAGCGTCGAGCGGCACGAAGGCAGCACCCGCTCGAAGCACTGCCTGTACGGCGATCATTGTCTCGAGCGACATATGTAGATGGATGCCGACTCGGTCGCCGGGTTCGACACCTTGGCCAACAAGCGCTGCGGCGAGTTGCCCGACGCGACTATCGAGCTGCCGAAAAGTAAGCTGGTCTCCATTGCAACGAACTGCGGGATGGTTCGGGATCCGCGTCGCGGTGGCCTCGAGTAAATGCGAAAGCAAATACCGAGGTCCGTGAACTCGTGCATCCAAGGTTGATGCCTGCGACGAAGTACCCATTGAATACGAGAATATCCTCACGTAAAGTGATTATTCAAGCGCCGAGCGTGAGATATTCACCCACGGACGGCACTTGACCTGCTTCCACCTGTTCTACGCAAACTTCGACCCCTATGGATGCACACCTTGAGCGGTTCACTCTCAACTGGAAACACCACACCCTCTGCTCTTGACGCGCTCCTCGACCTGAAGCACCCCGTAAAGGCTGCAATTGCCGACTGGGCGGATACCTCACTACAGCCCGACGATCTCGACCAGCGCGATGAACAGTGTTCATTTTGGACCGAAGGTTGGCAGCGTGCAGCCGACAAAGGCCTGCTGAGCCTCATGGTCGACCCTGCGTTCGGAGGCGCCGGCGCCGACATTGTTTCCGGACTGCTCTGGTTTGAAGGGCTCGGCTACGGCTGCCCCGACGCCGGCCTCAACTTCGCACTCGCTTGTCAGGCATGGACCATGCAGCCGATCATCGAGCGATTCGGCACCGACGAACAAAAGGCGCGCTACCTACCCTCGCTCATCAGTGGCGAACGCTACGGCGCGTTCACCATCACCGAAGCCGAGTCAGGCTCGGACTCGTTCACCATGGGCACCACCTACAAAGCCTCCGACGACGGATACGTCCTCAACGGCACCAAGGCGTACGTGACCATGGCTCCCCAAGCCGATGTGTTCGTGGTGTTCGCCACCAAGGATCCAGCACTCGGGTCGTGGGGCGTCACGACCTTCCTTGTCGATGCCGACACCCCTGGCCTTACCGTGTCGGCCAACCGACCCAAGATGGGCCTGCGAACCACCCCCTTCGCCGATGTCAACTTCGACAACTGCGAGATCTCAACGGCACAGCGCATCGGCCCCGAAGGTTCCGGAGCATCGATCTTTTCGAGCGCCATGGAAGCCGAGCGGGCCTTCGTGCTGGCGTTCCAAATCGGAGCGATGGAGCGACAGCTCGACGACGCTGTGGCCTTCGCCCGGACCCGAAACCAGTTCGGGAAACCAATCGGCGACTTCCAAGCCGTTTCTCACCGACTCGCCGACATGAAACTTCGCCATGAATCGAGCCGACTCCTTCTCTACAAGGCCGCTGGACTTGCGATGCAAGGAAAGCCCTCTATGGAAGCGGCGGCTCTTGCGAAAATTCAGGCCAGCGAAGCTTCGATTGCATCGTCGGTCGATGCGTTGCTCACTCACGGCGCCCGAGGCTACGTGACCGAGTTCGGCGTCGAGCGAAACCTCCGCGATGTCGCCGGCGGCGTGATCTACGGCGGCACCTCCGACATTCAACGAAACATTGTCGCCCGAATGCTCGGGCTGTCATGACCGCGGGTCTCCCGCAACCTCGTAGTCCACAGCACACAAAAACCAATCAGTCCCAACCGCCAAACAAACAGAAACTCAGAAACTCAGAAACACAACGAACCATGCGAACTGCTTCTTTGAACTCACAACTCACTCGACTCCTAGCGGCGGTAGCCCTTGCGGCTGTCACCCTTGTCGCGTTGGCCGCCCCGGCGTCAGCGCACCGGATCAACGAGAGTTACATCTACTTCAATGTGCTTGAAGACAGCATCGAGGCTCGACTTGAGCTTCGGGTTGATGACATCAACGAAGTCCTCGACCTTGGCATCCCCACCGACCCCGACAACCCCGAGGCGGTCGAAGCCGCACTCCTCGAGAACCAATCGACACTCGAAGAGTTCTCGCGGCCACACCTTCGTCTGAGCGAGGGCGGCAACAGCTGGGACTATACGTTTACCGACATCGAAGCACTCGATACCGAGACCGGCTATTTCGCGCTGCTGTCGCTCGACATCGAGGAAGAGTTCACCGAGATACCTCGGGCATGGGAAGTCGAGCTGGATGTGTTCTTCGACGAACTGCCCGGCAACCGGGGCTTCGGGCTTATCGAGAGCTACTGGGACGGTGGCATCTTCAACAACGAGGCCAACGCGCTGGTCGACTTTGATGCTGGGGACACCGTGAAGACGATGACCATCGATGCACCCTCCTTCCTTGCCGGAATGTGGGGCACGGTCGACCTGGGTATCGAGCACATCGAAATCGGAACCGACCACATCTTGTTTGTGCTGGTCCTGGTACTGCCTTCGGTGTTGGTGTTTGGCCGCCGCGAGTCCGACCTCGCAGCAACCGGCGATAGCTGGATGCCAGCAGAAGACTTCAAGTCGAGCCTCTGGAAGGTTCTCAAGATCGCCACGATGTTCACCATCGCTCACTCGGTCACCCTGACGCTGGCCGGACTTGGTGTGTTTGAACTGCCCGGACGACCCGTCGAAGCGCTCATCGCGTTGTCGATTATCGCCGCCGCACTCCACAACCTCCGACCCGTCTTCAATGACAAGGAATGGCTCATCGCCTTCGGATTCGGCCTGTTCCATGGCCTCGGATTCGCTGGCCTGTTGGCCGACCTTGGCCTCGACCGCACCAACCGAGTCTGGTCGCTTCTGGGCTTCAACATTGGGGTCGAAATTGGTCAGGCCGTCATCATCTTGATCACCTTCCCAATCCTGTACATGCTTCGCCGCACGGCGCTGTATACCCACGTGCTTCGCTGGGGATCCATCGTCATGGCAGCCGTTGCCACGAACTGGTTCATCGAACGAGTCTTCGATGTAGAGACCGGACTCGGCGACATCGTCGACAAGGTTCTCAAGTTCCCTCGAGTCCTGCTGCCTCTGGCCGCCGCTGCGGTGTTTGCGTTTGCTTGGCAGCGTCGAGAAGCCAGTCGCAACGCACTGATTCCCCTGCCTTCCGAAGATGCCGGTGGCGGCTCTTCCGAAGATGCTGAACCGGCGATGGTGTAGCGAGTCGCACCACTGCTTCTAAGCTGAGCCACAAGATGACTCACCGCCGAGCCATGGGCTAACGACAGACATGGTTCGTGTCCATAGTTCTTGCCGACATGCTTGAGGGCATCAAGGACAAGCTTGATGTCCTCCTCAACGGCGGGTCGCCTGAACGATGGCGTTCGGCCTGGAGCCTGGTTGGGTTTGCTGGCCGAGCGCTGCTCGCCGCAATCACGATTGTGGCGATCGCCCGGTCGCTCGGCACCGCTGGGTACGGCGTTTTTGTCGGCATCGTGGCGTACGTTGGACTCTTGGCCCCGTTGGCCTCGCTCGGTGTGGGCGAGGTCATGGTCAAGCGAGTCTCGCGAAACACCACCGAGCTTCGCTCGGCCTGGGGGGCAACGCTCGGCATCACCTTCACGTTTGGGCTGATCCTTTACGCCGCCACCATCGCCTTTGGTTCGTTGGTGCTGCCGGGCCGTGACCTTACGGTTATCGCACTGTTTGGCGGCGTCGAGTTCTTGTCCACCGGGGTGATGCATAACAACGCCCGGGCGTACTCGGCGCTCGACCGCTACCCGGCCATGGCGTTCACCCACATCGCCGACTCGGGTGCCCGAGCGTTCGTGGCCCTCGGCTTTTGGCTCATGGGCGGAACCGACCTTCGAGTTCTGGCTCTGGTGATGTTGGGATCGATGGCGCTCACTGCAACCGTGAACTCGCTGATTCTGGCGCGGTTCGACGGCGCCCCCAAACTTCGTCGTGACGAACTGATTCCGGCGGGTCGCGAAGGTTCGAAGTTTGCGCTGGGCGATGCCGCCCAAACCGTCCAGACCAATGTCGACAAAACCATGCTGGTGTCGGCAGGGTTCGACACCGAGGCCGGGCTGTATGGAGCCGGCGTTCGACTTATCCAGTATTCGATGCTTCCGGCCAACTCGATCTTTGCCGCCGCCTATCCTGAGTTCTTTCGGCGCGGCGCCGACGGTATCGAGTCGGCGCACCAGTACTCGCGAGAACTTCGCAAGCGGGTGATCTCGGCCACGATTGGCGGGGCCATCGTGGCGGTTCTCTTTAGCCCGATTGCCGGATTCATTCTGGGCGATGAGTTTGATGGCGTGGTGCCCGTGGTGCTGGCAATGGCGCTGTATCCGTTGGTCCGCGGCCTCGAGATCAATACCGCCGATGTGTTGAGCGGTTCGGGGCGACAGGCGTACCGAAGCAAGGCCCAGTTCGCCACCGCCGCACTGAACGTAGCGCTCAATATTGCGTTGATCCCCAAGTACAACTGGAAGGGCGCAGTGGCCGCCACGTACCTGAGCGAGTTGGTGTTTCTCGCGCTCCTGCTCTGGGGCGTGCGCCAAGGCCGCCGCCGCTCAACTTCGGTTCGCTAACAGTGACTATGGCTCCTGAATACGGTTCCAGACACCGTCTCTCGTTTCGATTTCTGAATACGGTTCCAGACACCGTCTTTCGGTTTGGTTGCTGCTTGTGGCTAGCTGGCCTTTAGGAGGCCGTCGAGGCGGATTAGTGAGCGTCGAATGTTTGCTGATGGTGGAACGACGCCGTCGGGTGTGAGCCGGTCGATGGCTCGGGGAAGAATCGTGGCGAGTCCTTGCTCGACCTGACGACTCGACAGCTTCGAATCGAAGGCGATCTGTTCGATCTCCTCGGCACCGATGGCGATACGCACCTGTCGGGGCGTGACCCTCTGGTTCGGGCCGGGTTGAATCCAAGATTCAACCTGAGGTCCGAGACCGCTTGCCGCAAGACGAAGGATAAGACCGCCGAGCCCTTCGACACCGATCAGTGATGCCACCGCTTCGACGAGTTCGGATTGGTTTTCGGGGTTGGACTTGCCAAACAGTCGATGGAGTTGACCCATTGCTGTTTCTCCAAAAGGTTGGCCGCCCGGCTGACCCAGTGGAGAAACCCTATCGGCTTAGGATCCGAGGCCAACCCAGCCGAAGGTTCGCCGAAGACCGCTGTCGGCCCAGAATTCCTCATCGGACGGCAACCACGGCCAACCCGTTTCGTCGTCGACCCGCACTCGGGTGCCCGGCGTGCTTGCCGCCCGAGCCGCGGCGAGTGCTTCAGCCGCCGACCGATAGTTTTGTAAAGACATCAAGAAACGAAGCGTTGGGGTGACAAACTCGAGTTCACCAGCCTCCCAAGCGTCAACGGCATCCCACGGCGACCACCAGGAGCAGTCGACCACTTCGGTCTCGTCAGGAACTGGCTCTTGGCCATCAGGAAGCACGGCCAAAAAGAACAACGTGTCGTACCGGCGCGGTGCCAGGGGCGGAGTAATCCAGCGACCGATGAGGGGCAGGGCCGCTGGCGTGCCGAGCTCGAGCGAGGTTTCTTCTTTTGCTTCGCGAACCGCGGCGACCCGTGCGGCTTCGAGCGCCGGACCGCCCGGGTAGGGAAACGACGGTGGCGTGTGTGCGATGTCGTCGTCAGGATCGATGCCGCCGCCCGGGAACACCTGCATGTTGGCCACAAAGGGCGATGCACTGCGGCGACGACAAAGCAACACCTCGAGCCCCCCGACCGACGTGGTATCGAAGTCACGAACCACGATGACGGTAGCTGCGGGTCGGATCGCCACCGAGCGTGGGTCATACCCGGCCGAATCCTCGACCGCTTTTTCGTCCCGGCTATCCACTCGGAGCATCATGGCACCAACGACGCTTTGGCAGGGCGACCCAACCACATTTGCGCCGAATCACGCAGCGATCGATCCCCAAAACGCAGCTCCACACGCTGCATAAATGGCTGCACAAATGACGCCTAGTTTTGTAAACTTTTAGCAATACGCTCGTGCTACCCATACCAAATTTGGTGAATGTTCACGGCTGCGATGGACGTTTGACTCACGGTCAGTACATAAAGGACGACTGCCCAACAAGGGACACTTCAGAAAAGTGACAGGTGGACAAATGAAAAACCCATGCTCTCAAGGGCAAACGGATGAGGCGGCCCAAGCCTGCCTGAGCGAAATTGCTATCGTGCATGCGCTCACCGAAGCGATTACTACCCGATGGCAAGAGGCCCAACTCGAACCGACACCGGGCGACGACGTAAAGGCCGGACTGGCTGCGCTCGAGTTTCTTGAGGCGGCACGCGATAGCGCGACCCCCTGGGGGTTCGGCGATGGCGACGACTCAGTGATTGACACCGAAGCGCCAACAGTTGTTCCTGGAAACCGGCTCCGCTACACGTAGCCGCCAGGCTTCTCAGGGACCCAACGAAAACAACTGGGCGTAGGAGCGATAGCCTGTCGGGCTATGACATCGTCGGCTGACTCGCCCTATCCCAACGTTGAAAAACCAAATTTTCCTGCCATCGAGAACCGGATTCTCGAGCGCTGGAAAGCCGAGGGAACCTTCGCACAGTCCATCGCCGACCGCTCGCCCGATCAGGAGTTTGTGTTCTACGACGGACCGCCGTTTGCCAATGGTCTCCCCCACCACGGCCACCTACTTACCGGGTACGTGAAAGATGTCGTGCCTCGCTACCAAACCATGCGGGGCAATCGCGTCGACCGGCGCTTCGGCTGGGACTGCCACGGCTTGCCTGCCGAAATGGAAACCGAAAAGCAGCTGGGCGTTTCGGGCCGGGTAGCAATCACCGAATACGGCATCGAGGAATTCAACGAGGCGTGCCGCACATCGGTGCAGCGCTACACCGAAGAGTGGGAGCAGACCGTCACCCGCCAGGCCCGCTGGGTCGACTTCGAACACGACTACAAAACCATGGATCTCGACTACATGGAGTCGGTGATCTGGGCGTTCAAGCAACTCTGGGACAAGGGCCTCATCTACGAGGCCAACAAGGTGATGCCTTACTCGTGGGCGGCCGAGACACCGCTCAGCAACTTCGAGATTCGCCTCGACGATGCCACCCGACCCCGTCAGGATCGGGCGGTCACGGTGGGCTTCGACCTCGCCCCCGCCGACGCCGACCCCGGCCCGATGCGCATGCTGGCGTGGACCACCACACCGTGGACCCTGCCGTCCAACCTGGGCCTCATCGTGGGCCCCGATATCGACTACGCGGTAATGGAACTCGATGGCGCGTTCTATGTTCTGGGTGAGGCCACGCTCGGCAGCTACGCCAAGCAGTTCGAAAACGCCACGCAGCATGGCACGGTGAAGGGCGCCGACTTGGTAGGCCGCACCTACGCACCGATCCTTCCGTACTTTGCCGAGCGCGGCGGCGCAGATGACCTTCACGCCTTCCGCGTGATGGCCGGCGACTTTGTCGATACGGCCGAGGGCACAGGCATCGTGCACACCGCGCCCGGCTTCGGCGAAGACGATCAACGTATCGCCACCGAGAACGGCATGGGAATGGTTGTTCCCGTCGACGACCAGGGCCGATTTACCAGCGAGATCACCGACTTCGCGGGCATGAACGTGTTTGACGCCAACCCCGAGATCATCAAACACCTGCGCGATGTCGACGGCGTCAACCGGATCTTTAGCGACGACTCCTACGTGCACAACTACCCGCACTGCTGGCGCACCGATGAACCCATCATCTACCGGGCACTCCCCAGTTGGTACGTGAAGGTCACCGATATCCGCGACCGGCTCGTCGAGCTCAACCAGCAAATCAACTGGGTACCCGACAACGTGCGCGATGGCCGGTTCGGCAAGTGGCTCGAAGGAGCCCGCGATTGGTCGATCAGCCGCAACCGGTTCTGGGGATCCCCGATTCCGGTGTGGCGTAGCGACAACCCTGAATTTCCGCGCATCGACGTGTACGGCAGCCTCGACGAGATCGAGGCCGACTTCGGTGTTCGGCCCACCAATCTGCACCGCCCCTACATCGACGAGCTGGTTCGCCCGAACCCCGATGACCCAAGCGGCCAATCGATGATGCGGCGGGTACCCGAGGTTTTCGACTGCTGGTTCGAGTCGGGCTCGATGCCCTTTGCCCAGGTGCACTACCCCTTCGAGAACAAGGAATGGTTTGACGAGCACTACCCGGCCGACTTCATCGTCGAGTACATCAACCAAACTCGGGGCTGGTTCTACACGCTGCACGTCTTGGCCGGAGCGCTGTTCGACAAGCCCTCATTCCAGAACGTGATTTGCCACGGCATCCTGCTGGCCGACGACGGTGCCAAGCTGTCGAAGAAGCTACGCAACTACACCGAACCCGAAGAGATCTTCACCAAGCAGGGCGCCGACGCGCTGCGTTGGTATTTCATGAGCAGCCCCATCGTGCGCGGCGGCGACGCCCGCATCTCTGATCAGGGCATCGACGATGTGACCCGTCAGGTCATGCTGCCGATCTGGAACGCGTATTCGTTCTTCACGCTGTATGCAAACATTGATGGCTACCAGGCCAAGGTCAGCGCCGATTCCACCCAGGTGCTCGATCGCTACATCCTGGCCAAGACTCGCACCATGGTCGAGGGCGCAACGGCGGCGATGGATGCGTACGACCTTCCCGGCGCAACCTCGGAGCTCTTCGGCTTTATCGACGCACTGAACAACTGGTACATCCGGCGGTCGCGCGATCGTTTCTGGGCGCCAGCGAGCGAAGCCAGCGACACCGATAAACAAGCTGCGTACGACACGTTGTACACCGTGCTCACAACCTTCCTTCGGGCTGCTGCACCGTTCCTACCGTTGATCACCGAGGAGATCTACAGCGGATTGATGGGTGGCGAAAGCGTGCATCTTGCCGACTGGCCCGATGCCGACTCGCTGCCCGACGATGCTGAATTGGTTGCCTCGATGGACCGGGTCCGCGATGTTGTGTCCACCGCGCTTCGGCTTCGTGAAGATGCCGGACTCCGTGTCCGCCTCCCGCTCGCCACACTCACCGTGGCCGGTGCCGACACCGCCGCACTCGAACCGTTTGCGGCGATCATCGCCGACGAGGTCAACGTGAAGACAATCGAGTTCAGCGACGATATGGCCCAGTTCGCAACCTTTGAGTTCCGACCCAACAGCAAGGTCATCGGGCCAAAGCGCGGCAAGGATGCCAAAGCCATTTTCGCCGCCTTCAAGTCGGGCGACGTATCGGGCAATTCGGCCGACGGCGTACTTGCCGGAGGGTTTGCGCTCGACGACGACGAGTACGAACTTGCCCTGGTTGCCGACGATGCGGTTGGCGGCTTACGCGACGGTCAGGCCGTGGTGGTGATCGACACCAACATCACTCCCGAGCTCGAGGCCGAAGGGGTTGCCCGCGACGTGGTTCGCGCCATCCAGAACGCTCGCAAAGAAGCCGACCTCGTGGTGACCGACCGTATCGACTTGTCGATCGACGGACCCGAGTCGGTCGTTGCTGCCGTCGAGGCGCATCGCGACTACGTGGCCGACCAGGTGCTCGCCGCATCAATCGTCGTCGGCGACGAACCGCCCGCCGACGCATTCTCCAGTTCCGGTGCCGTCACGGGCGGTGAAGTGGAAATTCGCTTCCAGGTAGCCCAGAGCTAGCTGGCGCGGCTGAGTTCTTCCTGGCACGGAACCACGAACTGGCCCGGCTTCTTGATGGCTTCACGGTCGCCAGACTCCAAACAGTGATGGAGTTGATGGATGCGCTTGCTTGCCGTGGTGGTGTGGAAGTTCGGGAGGATGGCATGCACCGCAGCCGCGATGCCTGCACCGATGAGCTGGCGCGAGAAGCCCATGGCAACCGCAAAGTGCTCGCCGTAGGTTTCGCCTTCGGACGCCGGATGATCGGTGAAGTAGTTGATTCCTGCCATGTCTCAACGGTACGGGTTTAGGCCCGAATGTTTCTGGCAAATAAACGAGCCATTTCACCACGATGTGCATGTTTTTCGCTCTCTTCTCACTTTTTGTAGGGTATTCTTCTAATGTGGACGAAGTTGATCGGGAAATAGTGCAATTGCTCCAGGAAGACGCGAGCTTGTCGGCACGAGAGGTCGCGGAACAGGTAGGCCTCACCGCCACACCCTGCTGGCGCCGCATTCAAAACCTGGAAAAGACGGGCATCATCACTCGCCAAGTCGCCCTGGTCGACCCCGCGGCGGTGAACTTGGGCGTCACCGCACTGGTACAGATTCGCACCAACAATCACTCGGCCGAATGGCTGGCCGACTTCACCGCCGCCATCGACTCGTTCCCCGAGGTCGTCGAGGCCTACCGAACCAGCGGCGAGATCGACTACATCCTGCGGGTGATGGTGCCGTCGATCGACAGCTACGACCTGCTCTACAAACGCCTCATCGATGCGGTCGACCTGTACGACGTGCGCACCGTTTTTGTGATGGAGAAGATCAAGCAGACAACCGCGCTGCCGCTCGACTACGTATAACCACCCGAGAACTGCGCCTTAGCGGACAACGATGGTCCGGCACGCCCGCTTTACCTTGGCCTTGCCGACCAACAGGCACACCCGGTGTCGACCCGGCTCAGGGGGCTTGATACGAACCCGGAAGCCATGGTTGTTCGAGAGTGCATCGGTGCGAGACGTGAGGTTGTTGAGGGTGCGCTTGGCCTGGAGTCGCTTGACCTTCTTGCCATCGACGGTCACCACCGCCGCAACGGTGCGTGAATGGTCGGGGTCAAACGCGTAACCCTTGAACAGGATCCGGTTGGGACCCACATCGACCTTGGTGAACTTGGCCACCGGCTTGCGGTTGATGGGTTTCGGATCGGGATCGGGATCGGGCTTCTGTTCGGGCTCGGGCTCCGGTTCGGGCTCCGGTTCGGGTTCGGGCTCTGGTTCGGGTTCGGGCTCTGGTTCCGGCTCGGGCGCCGGAGGGAACGGGCTTGCAAGAATCGCGTCGGCAACAAAGTCGGCCATCGCCGCAACACCAGAGGTGCCGTTGTCTTTGCCATTGAGGTGAATGCCATCGGGCGCAATCCACTCGGGGTGACCTTGTACCTGAGCACCCCAGTTCAGAAGCTCAACGTTGGGGTGGTTTGCGGCCGCCCGATCGAGCATCTGGTTGACGGTGGTCATGTAGTCGTTGCAGGCATTTCCGGTGCCGGCACCACAGGCGCTTGAGCCCGGGCGATCCCAACGGCGAGGACGGATCCACAGCACCCGGCGAGCATCGTCGGTGTGGGTGAGAAGCTCATCGATCCAGGCCTCGTAGCGTTCGGGCTGGGCCGCGTCGTCGCCCCAGAACATGTAGCCAAGAGCAATCACGACGATGTCGTCGCGAAGCGCAGCATCGTTGACCATGACGCCTTCGCCATCGAATACACCGGGGCCAGGTGCATTGGGGGTCGACCCGTCGAGCTGAAGCCCGACGACGGTACGCAGATGGAGACCGGGGAATCCACGAATGATGGGTCGATGCTCGGGAAGTCGCTGATCGAGCCATGGAGCAACGTCCCAGAACACCGAGTCGGTAACGCCCCACACAACGGGGCGGGGGTCGGCGGGGTCGGGGCCGTCAGCAGCCTGTACAGCCGGCGCGGTCGAGGCAACGACGGCGAGGGCGAGGAGCGATGCAAATACGGGGCGTAGAAGCAAACGAAAGTGGGGCATACTCACGATTAGTACCAGAAAGTGGGGGGAAATTTCCACAGAAAGCGGTCAAGTGATCCGATTTGACTACAGAAAGCGGGAAAAGGGCGGAGGAACCGTAGTTGAGCGTTGCGGGAAACCGGTGGACGCTCGTAGCTACGCGGGAAAATCTAGGGACACCATCTCTATTCATATCTCAATCCATTTGGAACATATTGTCGCACCTTCTCTTACTCTCATGTGACAGGGTGTCGCATGAGAATCGTTGCGGTACGACACGGAGAAACCGAATGGTCCAAGATCGGCCAACACACCGGACGAACCGATCTGCCACTTACCGAACATGGCAAACACGAAGCTAGCAACATCGCCGCAGTTCTGCGCACGTGGGATTTCGTCGATTCCTACACCAGCCCGTTACAACGTGCATCGGCGACCGCAGCCCTCGCCGGCTTCGCAGACGCCGAGATCGACGACGACCTGATGGAATGGGACTACGGCGAGCATGAAGGTCGTCGCACCGTCGATATCGTCGCCGAAACACCCGGCTTCTCCAAGTGGGATCAGCGACCACCAGGAGGGGAATCCATCGAAGAAGTTGGGGTTCGGGCCGATCGTTTCCTGGCTCGAGTACGGCCATCCGATCTGAAACCCGCTGGCGATGTCGTGGTCTTTGCCCACGGACACTTCTTATCCACGCTGATTGCACGCTGGCTCGAGTTGCCCGCGAGCAACGGTCGACTCTTCCCACTCAAGACCGCCACACTGAGCGTGCTCGACACCTACCAGGGCCGACCAGTCTTGCGCACCCTCAACTCTGAATGCCCCGACGTGTCCGAGCAGTAGCGCAACGACACCCTGGAACCAACGACACCCTGGAACATCGACAGCTGGAACACCGACACGCTGGACCTACCGGTTTGCGAGCTCGGCCATCAGCGCGAATTGTTCGATAACCCCGGCGCTTTGGTGCCCGGCGTCGAACTCTCGGTAGATCGAGTCGACGTTGATGGCGATGCGCTCGGCATCGCTCCAGTCGGCGTAGTCACCCAGCTCGATGTCGCGTGCGGCATCGGCGGCCGACATTCCCGCGGCGTGCCGTTGGGCAGCCTGGTCGCGCAGCCACATCAGGTAGCCGCGCACCATCTCGACCCCATCGAGGCCGCAAACCGGACCATGCCCGGGAACGACGGTGCTGACCCCGAGGCCAGTGATGAGATCGCACGCGTCGATCCAGTTCTGCACCGGCCCATCCCAAATGATGGGCGTGCCGTAGATGAACAAAATGTCACCGGTGAACACCGCATCGGCGCTTGGCACGTGCGCCAGAATGTCGCCCTTGGTGTGCGCGGGACCAACTTCGATGAGCTCAACCGCTCGGTCAGCAACCTGTAGCGAATGTCGACCCGTAAACGTTGTCGTGGGCGGTGTCATCGTGATCTCGCCGAACGAGAACGGCCCAAATGCTCGGCGCAGGTAGTCGTTGGTGACCGGATCAACATCAAGCTGCAGCAAGGCGTCGAGGGCCTGCGGTGGGAGTTCGTTCATTTCGGCCGCCGATGCCGCCGACGCAATAATGTCGACGTCGGGAACCAGCTCGTTGCCGTAGCAGTGGTCGCCGTTGGCGTGCGTATTGACCAACGCCTCAATGGGCGCGCTTCCGGTAATGGCCGACATGGCGTCGAGCATTTCTCTCGTCAGCGCAAGGTCAAAGAGTGTGTCGACCAGAAGCGATGAGCCTTCGCCGACGATAAGACCGGCGTTACTCCAACCCCACCCGCCGTCGGGCTGCAGATAGGCAAAGAGGCCATCGCCGAGCTCTACCAAGCCCTTGTCGTACTTGCGGCTCGTATGGTTGCTCGACATGGAAACGCTCTCTTTCGGTCTGTAGTTCTCTGGGTCTTAGTAGACCAGTTCTCTCTGGGTTTCTGTGACGCCCTATTTGTTGCCAGCGCTGTCTGGAGCCGCGTCGATCCGCCGACCATCTTCGACCAGGTTGATCTCGAAGATCACCTGATCGAGTCGGTCACTGGCCATGATCGACGGATACTTCAGCGGGTGCTCGTCGGTGACGCATGTGGGCACCGGGGTCAGAATCGTCCATGGAGTGGGGTGACAGAACTGCACCACCGAATAGCGCTCGCCCGGTTGCTCGGCGTCCGCGACCACGCGGTGGCGACCCGGCGGAATCATGCCGTTGGTGAGGTGCTCGAGCATCATGCCGGTGTTGATGACCACTCCGTCCTCGGGCGGCGCGGCGTCGATCCAGCTGCCATCTTCCATCTTCACTTGAAGTCCTTTGGCCGTGGACCTGGGCAGTGCCGTGATGAGGTTGATGTCGGCATGTTCGCCGGCCCACACATGCTCGGACCCGGGCGCCATGTCCATCGCCGGGTAATGGATGGCGCGGGTCAGCGTGGCGCCGTCTTTCAGCATGAACTCAAAGAAGTCCTCGTGCGCTCCAATACCGACGGCGATGATGCGGAGGAACCGACGTTGAAGCTGAAACACCGACTCGTGGAAAGCCCGCATGACATCGCCGTACCCGGGCAGAAGGTCGTCGGGGAACTTTGGCGGGCTGTACCGATGAGGAAGCTGCTTCCGGAGCGGATGGCCCTCGGGGAGTGGGGCTCCCCAGTTGAACATCTCTTTCCAGTCGGGCACGTCGGCCGAAGCTGCGGTCTCGACCAACAGCGGGGTGTAGCCGGTTTGGCCGTTGGCCGTCGGCACGATCGACCGATCCTTCTGCTCCTGAGGAAGTGAAAAGAACTGCTCGAGAAAGCCGTAGGCCGAGTCCAGCAGATCGGCCGACAGGTCGTGTTGGGTATACACAAAGCCGGTCTTGAGGCTCTGCATCACCCCATCGACCACAGCCTTCCGTTGATCGCTGGTGCCCTTTTCAAAAGCCAGCAGATCGACGTCGAGAATTGATTCATTGCTCACGCCCCGACTCTAGCTGCCTCGAATCGGGGGCTGTATTGCTCCGTCTTGTGGCTCTTGCGCTAACCCGTGGTGCCGGTGAGCGCAATAATCGACGCCACCGAAAGGGCCACGATTGCCTGGACCTGACGAAGCGTTGCCAACAGGGGCCCGGCTATGAGCTGAAGCCGTGCGGCGCCAAGCGTTGGAGCAAGTTGCCCCGCAGTAACATCCTGGCTCGTCGATTGGGGTTCTTCGGGCCCGGGCACCAGGTCGGTCACCGGAGCCGCTGCCGGTGATTCGGTCTGCACGACGAGCGACAAGATGGCGTCGGCCAGCGCCTGTTGGCCGGGGCCGGTCAGGTGCAGGCCGTCACTTGCCGTCAGGCCAGGTGTGCCGGTGGCCAGTGCGGTCCAGGGCACGATCGAAACGTTCGGGTACGAGTTGGCCAGCTCACGAATGTTGGCATTGGCCATCGGGTAGTAGTCGCGTACTTCGGCGATCTCGATCCAGAATACATGCGGAACGTTTGCCACATCGGCAAGCAGCGCAGCAGCTCGCTTTCGGAACACATCGGGCGACGCGGCATCATTGGCGCCAAGCCCGATCACCAGGGTGTCGGTGATAGCGGCCAGGTTGCCTCGCACAATGTCGTGGCCGACGTTGGTAGGGCGCGAAACCTTGGCATCGATCTGCACGTTCCAGTCGGCGGGTGCCGAAGCAACCAGCTCTTCGCTGGCTGAAAGCACGATGCTGTCGCCCACCACAATCAGCGACCGAGTTGGCTGAACCACTGTTGAACTTGCGCCCGCTGCTGGGGTGGGCCCCAACCCTGACGCCCCAGATAGCAGAGCCGCGAGCAGCACGATGATCGATGCGAGCAGTGCGGTTGGTTTCACCAGTAACTATCGGCAAGCCAGCGGTTCATCTGAGCCATATGACCTAGAGTCACGACGTGGCCGACACCGAGGAAGCCAGCACCGGGGCACACAGCAACGAGGTAGACAGGGAGGTCGCCTCGCCTCCGCTGCAAGTAGCCGCCACCCGCGGCGACCTGGCCGAGACGGTTCACCCGGTGAGCTATGTGGTGCTTTCCGAACAGAAGCTGCTCGGTTCGGCCGGCGACATCAATGCTCCCGTGTACGGGCGATCCTCGACCAAACCATTCCAGGCCGTTCCGCTACTTTCCTCCGGTGCCGCCGATGCGTTCGGCCTGGACGATCGGCACCTGGCCTTGGCATGTGCCTCGCACAACGCCGAGGACGCACACCTTGAACTCGTCAGCGAGTGGCTCACCCGAATCGGCTGCGACGAGCCGGACTTGGAGTGTGGGGTGATGCACCCGTTCCAGCCAGCTCGCGGCCGCGAGCTAGCGTCCTTCGGTGTTTCTCCCGATCAACGCCACCATATGTGTTCGGGCAAACACGCCGGCTTCCTCACCTTGGCCAAACATCTCGGAGCGCCCACCAAGGGCTACATCGACATCGATCATCCGGCGCAGGTAGCTGTGCGCTCGGCCATCGAAACCCTCACCGGCGCCGACCTCGATAGCCAGCCGTGGGGAGTCGACGGCTGTGGCGTGCCCACCTTCGCAACATCGCTTCTCGAGTTCGCCCGCGGTGCACTTTTCTTCGTACCCCCAACCAAGGACAGCGAACCCGCCAACTCGACCGAACAGAATGCTGGCGCAGCCGACGTGGATGTTGCGGCCGCCTGCACCCGGATCTCGTCGGCCATGATGCGCCATCCGCACCTGGTGGCCGGTTCCCATCGTCTCTGCACCGAGGCAATGTTGGCAGCTCCGGGACAACTCGCGCTCAAGACCGGCGCCGCTGGAGTTTTCTTTGGTGCCGCTCGCCCGGCCGAGGGTGCGCCCTTTGCGTTAGCGCTCAAGGTGCACGACGGCACGACCATCGCCGCCGAGGTGGCCGTGCTCCACGTGCTGGCCGATCACGGCCTCGACCTTCGGCGCAGCACACCGGCCATCGAGTCCCGGCACGTCATTACCAATATCGCTGGCCGACAAGTTGGCTCCCGCACTGTTACCTAGAAGCACGTCACCTAGAAGCACGTCACCTAGAAGCACGTCACCTAGAAGCACTGTCCTTTAGGTGGACAGAGGCCGGCCGTCAGACAACATTTTCGCAGCTATGTAGTTTGACCCATATTGGGGCTTTATTGAGGTCACGAACCTGCAAAAGGTGCACGTTGCGCGATTCGACGGCTTTCGACGGCTACCTAGAGTGGTACAGATGACGATAGAACGGTTTTCGAATTTACTGCAATTGCAGCAGAGATCTCACCTGATTTCACCGTACGTGGTCGTGCACAGGTTGTGTCCGCGTTCCACTTGACGCCGACGTAATTACAAGCCTGTAATTGTCTTTCCCGGGTAAACCACAAAGATGTAGTTCTGCCCCTGTCATTTGGTCACAATCAGGCCTCGACAAACGTGGTTGGCAAGGCTGTTCTACAGCCCTGTCCCGGGAAATGCAGTACCTCCACATCATCCCTGGTCGGTCCTTCCTGATCAGGATTGCCCACGACCCCAGCACAGGGAAGGCCCCTCCCCAATGGCTGTCACCGACGACACCGAAACCATCACCGACAACGCGACTTCTGCTGCCGAGAACACCGCTCCCGCAGAAAGCACCGCTCCTGCAGAGAACACACCGACCATCGGCACGATGCGGGTACAAAAGCGCAACGGCGACCTTGAAGACGTCGATCTCAACAAGATCGTTCGGGCTATCGAGCGCAGCGCGGTTGGCCTCGGCGGCGTCGACTCCATGCGCATCGCCACCCGCACCATCAGCGGACTACGCGACGGTGCCACCACCGAAGAGCTCGACGAGCTCTCCATCCGCACAGCAGCGTCACTCATCGTCGAAGAGCCCAACTACTCCCGCCTCGCCGGTCGTCTCCTTGCCACCACCATCGATAAAGAGGTGCGCAACCAGGACATCCACTCGTTCTCACAGTCGGTGGCAGCGGGTCATCGCCTCGGCCTTATCGGCGACCACGTACTCGAGTTCGTCAACCGCAACGCCCGCAAGTTCAACGACACCATCGACCACGACCAAGATGGCCTGTTCGAGTTCTTCGGCCTGCGCACCGTGTACGACCGCTACCTGCTCCGTCACCCGCTCGATCGTGTCGTTCTCGAAACCCCGCAGTACTTCTTCCTTCGCGTTGCGTGCGGCCTGGCCACCACGCCCGACGAAGCGGTGCGTTTCTACAAGCTGATGTCGTCGCTGCAATACCTGGCGTCGAGCCCCACGCTCTTCAACTCAGGTACGGCGCACCCACAGATGTCGTCTTGCTATCTCCTCGAGTCACCCGAGGACAGCCTCGAGGGCATCTACAAGCGCTACACCGACATCGCTCGTCTCTCGAAGTTCGCTGGAGGCATCGGTGTTGCCTGGCATCGGGTGCGGGCAAAAGGCTCGCTCATCGCCGGCACCAACGGTCTCTCCAACGGCATCGTGCCCTGGCTCAAGACCCTCGACAGTTCGGTACAGGCCGTCAACCAGGGAGGCCGCCGCAAAGGCGCAGCCTGCGTGTACCTCGAAACCTGGCATGCCGACATCGAGGATTTCCTCGACCTGCGCGAGGGCACCGGCGACCACAACCGCCGTGCGCACAACCTCAACCTTGCCAACTGGGTCCCGGACCTGTTCATGAAGCGGGTCGAAAACGATTGGCAGTGGTCGCTGTTTGACCCCAAGGTCGTTCCCCACCTCACCGACATGTACGGCGACGAGTTCGAAGCGGCGTTCATCGAGGCCGAAGAGCAGGGCCTGTTCGTCAAGCAGATCCCAGCTCGCGAGCTCTACAGCAAGATGATGCGCTCGCTTGCCCAAACCGGCAACGGCTGGATGACCTTCAAAGACCCCAGCAACGAACGCTGCAACCAGACCGGCGGCACCAACGCCGACGGTTCGCCACGAGTCGTGCATCTGTCCAACCTGTGCACCGAGATCATCGAGGTCACCAGCCAGGACGAAACCGCCGTTTGCAACCTTGGGTCGGTAAACCTTGGCTCGCTGGTCGAAGACGGAGCGTTCAACTTCGATCGCCTTGCCGAGGTCGTCGCAACCGCGATGCCGTTCCTCGACCGGGTTATCGACATCAACTTCTACCCCACCGACGAAGCCGCCACCTCCAACATGGCATGGCGCCCGGTCGGGCTGGGCCTCATGGGTCTTCAGGATGTCTTCTTCAAGCTGCGCCTGCCGTTTGACTCCGACGAAGCTCGAGCGCTCAGCGCCAAGATCTCCGAAGAGATCTACTTCAACGCCCTGTGGGCCAGCACCAAGCTGGCCGAGGCCAATGGCGCTCACCCCAACTTCGAACAAACCCGGGCCGCGAAGGGCGACCTGCAGTTCGACCTGGCCGGCGTCACCCCCACCGATACCGAGCGTTGGGACACCGTCCGGGCTCGCATCGCCGAGTTCGGGCTTCGCAACTCACTCATGATCGCCATTGCGCCCACCGCAACCATTGCGTCGATCGCCGGTTGCTACGAGTGCATCGAGCCCCAGGTTTCCAACCTGTTCAAGCGCGAGACCCTGTCGGGCGAGTTCCTGCAGATCAACCGCTACCTGGTTCGCGATCTCCAAGAACGTGGACTCTGGACCGACGAGATCGCCAGCAAGGTCAAGCGGGCCGAAGGCTCGATCCAAGACATCGAAGAGATTCCGGCCGACCTTCGCCAGCTGTACCGCACCGCCTGGGAGATCCCGATGCGTTCGCTTATCGATATGGCCGCCGATCGTGGCGCCTTCATCGATCAGAGCCAGTCGCTCAACCTGTTCATGGAGTCGCCAACCATCGGCAAGCTCAGCTCGATGTACCTGCATGCATGGAAACAGGGGCTCAAGACCACCTACTACCTGCGTTCACGTCCGGCCACCCGCATCAACAAGACCACCACCACCGCCGCCGACGAGGTCATCGAGCCAACACCGCCGCCGTCGAAGTCCTTCACCGATGCCGAAGCCATTGCGTGCTCGCTCGAAAACCCTGAGACCTGCGAGGCCTGCGACTAACCGTCGCTCGAACCTCATCCACTTTCTGTTCAACGATCACCCTTCCCGGAGAAACTTCCAAAGCAATGGCAATGACCGACCCGCAATTTTCCGAGCAGCCTTTCCAGAACGATGCGCTCGCCCGCAACCTTGAGCCCGCCCTCCCGCACCCGGGCACTCAGCCAGCACCTCAGACCAGCCGCAAGGCGCAGTCGATCCTCGACCCCGGCTTCGACCTCACGCTTCGCCCCATGCGCTACCCGGTCTTCTACGACATGTACCGCGACGCCATCAAGAACACCTGGACCGTCGACGAGATCGATTTCTCTGACGACCTGGTCGACCTTGACCGCAAGCTGCTTCCGGCCGAGAAGCACCTGGTGAGCCGCCTGGTTGCGTTCTTCGCCACCGGCGACTCCATCGTCGCCAACAACCTGGTGCTCAACCTGTACAAGCACATCAACGCTCCCGAAGCACGCATGTACTTGTCACGCCAGCTGTACGAAGAGGCGCTGCACGTGCAGTTCTACCTCACACTTCTCGACAACTACATCCCCGATCTTGCCGAGCGCGAGGAGGCCTTCGCGGCGGTCGAGAACATTCCGTCAATCCGCAAGAAGGCCGAGTTCTGCTTCAAGTGGATCGACTCCATCAACCACCTCGACGAGCTCAACACCAAAGAAGATCGCAAGCAGTTCCTGCTCAACCTGATCTGCTTCGCTACCTGCATCGAAGGCCTGTTCTTCTTTGCCGCCTTCGCCTACGTCTACTTCCTTCGCTCCAAGGGCCTCCTCAACGGTCTTGCCGCCGGCACCAACTGGGTGTTCCGCGACGAGAGCGGCCACATGAACTTTGCGCTTGAGGTCGTCAACACCGTGCGCCAAGAAGAACCCGAGCTGTTCGACGACGACCTGGCCAACAAGATCACCGAAATGATCGATGAGGCCGTCGAAGCCGAGTACGCCTTCGCCGAGGACCTCCTCGAGCAGGGTGTGTCAGGCATGTCCACCGCCGACACCAAGACCTACCTGCAGTTCATCGCCGACCAGCGCCTACAGCAGCTCGGAATGCCCAAGCAGTACAACGTGAAGAACCCCTTCGCCTTCATGGAGCTTCAAGACGTGCAGGAGCTCACCAACTTCTTCGAGCGCACAGTCGCCTCCTACCAGGTAGGCGTCGAAGGCGACGTCGGCTTCGACGAAGACTTTTAGTCGGCGTTCCCCGGCCACGCAGGCCGCGACACTGGTGTCAGACACGAGTGTCGGCGTTGTCTGCGTTCCCCGGCCACGCAGGCCGCGACACTGGTGTCGGTTCTTTTTCTTACCGAGAGTGATCGGGGTGGCCTTCGGGCCACCCCGGCGTCTTTTTCATCCGACCTGGGAGCAGCGGTCAACTACGATCGGCCTATGGAAACCGCTTCGTCGCCTGGGCGTTCGTTCGCACTTCCCAAGCCGCTGCTGGCTTTGGTCGCGGCACTGGCACTGATGTGGGTGATCGAGATCGTCGACACGGTGGCGTTGAACGATTGGTTACAGGCAGGCGGTATTCATCCCCGACGCCTCGACGGACTCGACGGCATCCTCTGGGCGCCCCTGTTGCACGTCGGGTTCGGTCACCTCATCGGCAACTCCATTCCGTTCCTTGTCCTGGGTGGATTGGTGGCTATGCGGGGTCTCCGCCAATGGTCGATCGTCACGCTGGCTGTGGTGGTAGTTGGCGGGGCAGCAACCTGGCTCTTTGCCCGCACCGGAAACCATGTCGGTGCCAGCGGTGTCGTCTTTGGATACCTCGGCTATCTCGTTGGCGCCGCCATCTTCGAACGCAGCCTCAAAGCCGTGGTTCTGGCGCTCATCGCCGGTTTCTTCTATTGGGGCTTGGTTTTCGGCCTTCTCCCGGCTGGCGACGTGAGTTGGGAAGGCCACCTCTTTGGTGCTCTAGCAGGCATCGCGGCAGCGAAATTCACCGCCCATCGCCAGCCAGACACCCTCCCAGTAAACGAGTCGGGGCGAAAGTGGTACGAGCCGCCAGCGGTCTAACCACGCCTCTCCGGGCAATCGACGCCGCCCCCAAGCATCGTTTGAAGATCGGGAAAGGGTCTAAAGCGAGGAGTTTTGGACGCCGATGCCATTTGGGAACCTACCCAGGACTGACATGGACCCCTTCGCCAAACTTCTCGCTAGTCACCGGTCATTGACCGAGGACACGTGGTCGCTGCTCGCTGACCGCGGCGTGAATGAGTCGACCCCGCTTGTACTCGACTATCGCTACGAAGCCGAGAACCGCAAAAACGGTGAAGGATTGACCGGTGCGCTCATCGAGCTCAGCGATGAAGTTTCGCTCGTACGCTCGGGCAGCTTCTTTCGCCCGGTGTACACCGTCACTGGAACGTTTCAGCCCCGATGCTTCGACAAAGACAGTCTTGTGGGCTGGGTAGAAATGATGTGCCTGTTGGGCCGACAGTTCGAATCCTACTTCGACGGCTTCGGAACTTCGGTACCCGAATCCCTCCTCTAGGAAGCGGCCACCGGCCGTTGGGAACAAGAGCTGTGTCAGCAATGGCGTGAGGGCCAGACCAACGACGGTCTGGCCTTTTCGCTCTGTCTTTCTCGCTCTGGCTTGTCCGCTCTCACGCTGGCGACGGCGCGGTGCTCGACTCAGGCCGCAGGACTCGGCCCAACATAGGACGCCGATGGCCGAATGATCTTGTTGTTGGCCGCCTGCTCAAGGATGTGCGCCGCCCACCCGAGCACTCGACTCACCGTGAAGGTAGGCGTGAACAGATCGGGCGTGAGGCCAGCTAGGCGCAGCGCCAAGCTGGCGTAATACTCGACGTTGGTTACGATGGTGGCATTGGGTTTGTGAGCCCGAAGCACCGCCAGGATGCGGGGTTCGATGGCCAGAGCTGCCTCGATGAGATCCGAGTCGGGGTGGTTACCCACAAAGGACTGTGCGGTCTCACGAAGCAGCGTCGAGCGAGGGTCGTCGGCCCGGTACACCGCATGACCAAAACCCATAATCATGCCGCCGTCGGCCAGGCGCTTCTCGACCCATGATTCGGTGTTGTCAGGGTCACCAATCTCTTCGATCATGGCGATCGCCCGTCGAGGCGCTCCACCATGCAGTGGGCCCGAGAGCGCTCCGATTCCTCCGACAATGGCGGCAGCCACATCGGCGCCGCTGCTGGTGATAACCCGAGTCGCGAACGTCGAGTTGTTGAAGCCGTGATCAATGGTGGCGATGAGGTACTGCTCGACGGCCCTGGCCTGCTCGGGGGTGGGTCGAACACCCGATGTCCGGTACAGCCAGTTCGCGGCGTACCCGAGGCTTGGGTCGCTCGCCAAGCGTTGCAGGCCCGCTCGCTTTCGATGGACGGCGGCCAACAGCCCTGGCACCGCCACGGCAATTTGTACGGCGTCGGCGCGGCGTTGTTGGTGGTCGATATCGACTGTCGCGGCAAACGATCCGAGGAGTGGAATCAAGCTTGTCAGCGCGGCGTGAGGGGCAGCGTCGGTTGCGGCTACCACCTCGATAACCCCAGCAAGGTTGGCGTCAGCATCTATGCCGCGGGAGATTTCGAGGTTGAAAGAGGCCAGTTCCTCGCGACTGGGCAGATAGCCCTCGAGCAGAAGATGCCAGACCTCTTCCAAGGACCTGGTGCGGGCCAGGTCGGTGGCGTTGAACTCGCGGTAATGAAAGTAGCCCTCGTTGCCACGAACCGAGCCAATTTCGGTATCGGCCACGGCAACTCCCTTGAGGCCCGCCGGAACGGTCGTATGCATGAGGTGCTCCTTGCGTTGGGATTGGTTGTTGTTCCAACGTGCCATCAGGCCGGTACATTGACAATCATGATTTCGTCAACATTGATTCTGTCAATACATACCGATGGCAGCGTGGGCGCTCATGGTTGACGACAGCTCTTTGGGCGACTCAGGTCTCGATGGCCCAGGTCTGATCGATGCCAACGAGGCAGCCGCCCGGCTCGGTGTAAAGAAGTCGACGCTGTATGCATATGTGAGCCGCGGTCAGCTCAGCCGCCAGCGTGCGGTCGACGGGAAGCATTCGATGTTCGACCCGGACGAAATCGACGCGTTTTCCAAGGGTCGCCGACGCGACCGACAGGGCGAGGTGTCGGCAGCTATTGCTTCGGGCATCACTCGGGTCGAACCAGGAGCGTTCGGGTTTCGCGGCCGCCCCATCGGCGACTATCTCGACCTGCCGTTTGAGACGGTTGCCGAGGCGATCTGGCAAGTCGAAACCCAACCATGGACGCTCAACCCCGATACGCAACAGCGCTGTACGGCGGCTCAATCTGTGTTCCCCGACGATGCACTTGCTATCGACCGACTACGCACTGCGGTAGCTATTGCCGCCTCGTGCGACCCGTTGCGATTCGACCTGAAAACACATGCGGTTGCCGCGGCCGGACAACAGCTCATTCTGGCAATGATCGAGTCTCTTCCGGCCCAATCGTCGCCGAAGCCCAACGCCCGCGTAGCTCAGCGCCTGTGGGCCCGACTTGGCCCTGCCACCGCAACGAAGGCTCAACAGAAGGCCCTCAATACCGCACTGGTGGTGCTGGCCGATCATGGATTGGCTGCTTCGACCTTTGCCGGACGCGTCGCCGCTTCGGTGCGGGCTGATCCGTACTCGGTGGTCGCCGCAGGCCTCGGCGCCTTGGGCGGGCGACTTCACGGGGCAGCGAGCAGCGATGTTCACCGGCTCTTCGATCGTGCCGAACAGCTCGGCTCGGGGACCAAGGCCGTCGGCGAGATCCTGCGTCGCGGCGACCGGGTACCCGGCTTCGGACACACGGTGTACCGAACCGGCGACCCTCGATTCCCGGTGCTCTTCGAGCAGGCATTGGCGACGACAAGGTCAACCCGACGGATCGCATTGATCACCGAGATACACGATGCCGTCACCAAGCGGGCACCGGTGCTCCCTAACATCGACTACGCGCTCGGCACGCTCACCTACCTATCCGGCATGCCAGATGGCTCAGGCGAGGCAATCTTTGCCGTAAGCCGCTCGGTCGGATGGCTCGCACACGCCCTCGAGGAGTACGACGAAGCGCCGCTGCGATTCCGACCTCAGGCTCGTTATGTAAAAGCCTCAGCACTCGCCGAGTAGCCGCTTGCCGGGTTCAACGAGCATTCGCCGGCGAAAAAGCCCTTGGGCGTCCACCCTCAATGCTCATCTGAGCACGCCAGGTGTCAGACCAGGTGTCAGACCAGGTGTCAGACCAAGTGTCAGACCAAGTGTCAGACCAAGTGTCAGACCAAGTGTCAGACCAAGTGTCAGACCAAGTGTCAGACCAAGTGTCAGACCAAGTGTCAGACCAAGTGTCAGACCAAGTGTCAGACGTGGAAGGCGGCGAGGAGCTTTAGGGCGGCAGCGGTTGGGGTGGTGTCGCCAACCTTTACGTTGGCTTCCAAGTCCTCGGCTAGCTCGGACACCTGAGGGTTTGCTCTTAGCGAGGCGGCGAGTTGATCATCGACGAGGGCCCACATCCAGTCGATCTGTTGTTGTTCCCGCCGAGACGCGATTTCGCCCGACTCGGTGAGCTTCTTGCGGTGAAGACCAATCTGATCCCACAGCGTGTCGAGGCCAACGTTGGCCAGGCCGCTGCACGTGAGCACCGGCGGGGTCCAGTTTGGGGAGGCTGGATGCGTGAGCCGCAACGCCGCTTGATAGTCGCGAGCGGCCGATCGAGCTTTCATCTCGTTATCGCCGTCGGCCTTGTTGACCGCAATCATGTCGGCTAGCTCGAGCACACCTTTCTTTATGCCTTGCAGCTCGTCGCCGGCGCCCGAGAGCATGAGTACGCAGAAGAAGTCGACCATCTCGGCCACAAGCGTTTCGCTCTGGCCCACACCAACGGTTTCGACAAGGACGACGTCGAACCCGGCGGCCTCAACCACCACGATCGACTCGCGAGTCGATCGAGCCACGCCCCCAAGTGCGCCCGACGACGGCGACGGGCGAATGAAGGCCGACGAGTCAATAGCCAACTGGGGCATGCGGGTCTTGTCGCCCATGATGCTGCCGCCGGTACGAGTACTGGTTGGGTCGACGGCCAACACCGCCACCCGGTGACCAGCCGCGGTGAGGTTGCTGCCGAGCGACTCAATAAAGGTGCTCTTCCCGACGCCGGGAACACCGGTGATACCAACCCGATGGGCATCACCGCTGAACGGGAGTAGCCGGTTCAGCAGATCCTGGGCGTGGGAAAGATGGTCAGGGTGGCTGCTCTCGACCAAGGTGATGGCGCGACCGAGCGCGGTGCGATTGCCGGATCGGACACCCTCGACCAGCTCGTCAAGATCGGGCAGGGGCCGCGAACTCACCCCAGCTGCTCGAGCAACTCGCCGGCTGCGTCAGCGATGACGGTTCCGGGCGGGAAAATGGCGGCGGCGCCGGCCTTGCGCAGCTCGTCGAAATCCTGCGGCGGGATGACGCCACCTACAACGACGAGGATGTCGCTGCGGTCGAGCGCTGCCAGCTCGGCCTTGAGTTCGGGCACCAGGGTGAGGTGACCGGCCGCGAGCGAGCTTGCGCCAACGATGTGTACATCGTTCTCGACCGCTTGGCGAGCAACCTCGGCCGGTGTCTGGAACAACGGTCCGATATCGACGTCGAAGCCGAGGTCGGCGAAGGCGGTAGCGATGACCTTTTGGCCGCGATCGTGGCCATCCTGGCCCATCTTGGCCACGAGGATGCGCGGTCGGCGGCCGTTGCTCGACTCGAAGTCGGCCACCTGGGTTCGGACTGCGGTGATGTTGTCGGCTTGTCCCACTTCGCTGCTGTACACCCCTGAGATGGTTCGGGTTTGCGCGACGTGGCGTCCGTAGACCTTCTCGAGCGCGTCGCTTATTTCTCCGACGGTAGCTCTTGCTCGGGCGGCGTCGACGGCAAGCGCCAGCAAGTTGCCCTCACCGCTATCGGCGGCGTTGGTGAGCGCTTCGAGGGACGACGCGACATCGTCGGCGTTTCGTTCGGCCCGGAGACGTTCGAGCTTGGCGATCTGGTCGGCGCGCACCTCGGCGTTCTCGACCTTGAGCACGTCGATGTCTTCGTTCTCGTCGAGGAGGTACTTGTTGACGCCAACGACCGGCTGGCGCCCCGAGTCGATACGGGCCTGGGTGCGAGCCGCGGCCTCTTCGATACGAAGCTTCGGAATGCCGGCTTCGATGGCCGCAGCCATGCCTCCGCTGGACTCGACCTCTTGGATATGCCCCCATGCCTTGGCCGCCAGCTCGTAGGTGAGCCGTTCGACGTAATAGCTGCCGCCCCACGGGTCGACCACGTTGGTGGTGCCGCTCTCCTGCTGCAAGAACAGCTGAGTGTTTCTTGAGATACGGGCGCTGAAGTCGGTAGGAAGCGCCAGTGCTTCATCGAAGCTGTTGGTATGGAGCGACTGGGTGTGCCCTTGGGTGGCGGCCATGGCCTCGACGCAGGTGCGCACCACGTTGTTGTAGACATCTTGGGCAGTAAGGCTCCAGCCCGAGGTCTGGCAATGGGTGCGAAGCGACGTTGATTTAGGGTTCTTCGGCTCGAATTCGTTGACCAACTTGGCCCACAGCAGTCGGCCGGCGCGCATCTTGGCGACCTCCATGAAGAAGTTCATGCCGATGGCCCAAAAGAAGCTGAGCCGTGGCGCAAAGGCGTCGATGTCGAGGCCGGCGTCGCGGCCAGCGCGGATGTACTCGACGCCATCGGCGAGGGTGTAGGCCAGTTCGAGGTCGGCGGTCGCGCCGGCCTCTTGCATGTGGTAGCCCGAGATCGAAATCGAGTTGAACCGGGGCATGTTGACCGACGTGTGGGCGAAGATGTCGCTGATGATTCGCATCGATGGCGCGGGCGGGTAGATGTAGGTGTTGCGCACCATGAACTCTTTGAGGATGTCGTTCTGGATGGTGCCAGCCAGGTCGGCCTGCGAAACACCCTGTTCCTCGGCAGCCACTACATAAAGCGCCATGATGGGAAGCACGGCGCCGTTCATGGTCATCGACACCGACATCTTGTCGAGAGGAATCCCGTCGAACAGCTGGCGCATGTCGAGGATGGAATCGATGGCGACACCAGCCATACCAACGTCGCCCGCAACGCGAGGATGGTCGCTGTCGTAGCCACGGTGGGTGGCTAGGTCGAACGCAACGGACAGACCCTTTTGACCTGACTGCAGGTTGCGTCGGTAGAAGGCGTTCGATGCTTCGGCGGTACTAAAGCCGGCGTACTGGCGGATGGTCCACGGCTGGTTGGCGTACATGGTCGGGTATGGCCCACGAAGGTAGGGGGCGATGCCAGGCCGGGTGTTGAGGAAGTCGAGGTCGGCGGTGTCTGCTGCGGTGTACAGCGGGTTCACGCTGATGCCTTCGGGCGTATCCCAGGTGAGCGCGTCGGCGGCCTTGCCGGTTTGTGCTTCGAGGTTGGCGGCCCACGCGTCGAGGTCGACAGGGCTCCCGGCGACGGAACCTGCTGAAGACGAAGAGTCGACAGAAAGGTCGATGGTGGTGAAATCGGGAATCATTGCTGACCTCCGATCCCGAGGATGTCGTGCGTTCGTTGAAGGGCGGCCAGGACATCGGCGCCCATATGGATGAAGCCCGAAATTCCTGCGGCTTCGTAGTCGGCCTGCGCATCGCCGGGTCGTCCGGCGAGCACCACATGGGTCGCTCCCGCCGCTACCAATGCTCGTGCGGTGGCGGCGGCTTGGTCGGCGTAGATGGCGTCACTCGAGCAGATTGCAGCAACCTTGGCGCCGCTCGCCTGGAACGCAGCGGCGGTGGCGGCGGCTGACTCGTACCCGTCGTTGGTGATGGCCTCGATACCACCCACTTCGAAGAAGTTCTGGGCATACGACGCCCGGGCGGTGTGGTCGGCGACCGGGCCGAGGTTGGCCAGGAACACCTGTGGCCGTTGCCCTGCTGCTGCAGCATCGTCGGCCGA
The DNA here is from genome assembly GCA_938023735.1 of uncultured Acidimicrobiales bacterium. Taxonomy (GTDB): domain Bacteria; phylum Actinomycetota; class Acidimicrobiia; order Acidimicrobiales; family SHLQ01; genus CALLQB01. The sequence goes on along the minus strand of CALJDK010000153.1, from coordinate 13,485 downwards.
CTGGCGAAGCGCCTCGAAGGGTTCGGCGTACCGGCGCAGCGGAAGCCCGGCGACGTCGTTGTCGGGCGAGGGCTGACGGACCACTGGTTCTTCGGCGATATTGGGAAACTCGGACACGCCGGTGATTCCGAGCTTTCGTTTGGCAACCTTGATGGCTCGCTCGTCGGCAACGGTGGCGATCTGGTCGGCCACGAGGCCCGCATCGAGCGAAGCGGCCATTCCGCCCGCGGCTTCGATGGCTTGGAACTGCCGCCAGGCTTTGTCGCCAAGTTCGCTGGTTAGCTCCTCGACAAACCACGAGCCACCGGCCGGGTCCACCACTCGTGCCAGGTTGGATTCTTCGAGAAGCAGCAGCTGCGTGTTGCGAGCGATGCGTCGGGCAAACTCGTCGCTCACGCCAATGGCCGAGTCGAACGGTTGTGTGGTGATGGATTGCGCCCCACCGACAGCGGCCGCAAAACAGGCGACGGTTACCCGCAAAAGGTTGACCCACGGATCACGGGTGGTGAGCATGGCCGATGCGCTGATGGCATGTTGGTCTTGCGCCGCGGCCGCTGCGGATGCTCCGGAGGCCTCGGCCACGCGAGCCCAGCAGGTGCGGGCAGCTCGGAGTTTGGCGACGCCGGCAAACTGATCGGCTCCAAGCGAGTAGGTAAAGGTCATCGCCGAGCACGCATCGTCGATCGACACGCCGTCGACGTCGAGCAGGCGCAGGTACTCGACCGCTGTAGCCAGCGAGTACGCGATTTCTTGCGCGTCGGATGCTCCGGCGTCGGCATAGGGCGTTGCGTCGACAGCCAAGGCCCGCACGTGCGGGTAGCTGGCGGCCAGCTTCACCGCAGCGACAACGTCGTCGAGCGCAGGCGCCGACCCGGTGCGGGCAGCTACGGCAAGTGGGTCGACACCAAGGCCTCCGAGTGCTGCCGACGAAGCAACATCCTGCTTGACCCAGAGGTCGGTGAGAGCGTGCGCACCTGCGATGCCGTTAACCGAAGAGCGCAGATGCACCCCGGCCAAGTCGAGCAGCACACCATCGAGCACCGCTCCCAAGTCGTCGACCGATTCCACCCCAAGCTTGTCGAGGTCCAACAGCAGCGACGTTGCGCCTCGCTCGAGATCGTTGAGCACCGAGGTGTTTGCCTGTGCCGCGTTGGGGTCGGCGTGAAGCTGGCGAATGTCCCACGAAAGATCGGCCCGACCGGCGGCCATGGCGCCGCGGGTGAAGGGCGCTTCGCCGGGGAGTCCGGCCGGGTCGGCGATGCCGGGGTCGGTATACAGCGGCGGAATCTCGATGCCCTCGGCAGTGACGGTGGTGAGCTTGTCGAGCGAACCACCCTTGAGTGCCTTGGTGGCCAACTCGATCCAGGCATCGTGATCGGGGGCCGGAAAGTCGGCTCCGAGAGCCAATCGATCGCCGCCACGACCCGAAGAGTTGTCGGAAGAATCGCGTGAAGTATGCGTTGATGCCATCACTACCGATGGTAGCCACCAGGAAGCCCAGGCACGGATTCCATCCAAACGTGCGTTTCGTTCACGGCTGGCCTAAACATGAGCCATGAAGATCGCAACGTTTGTTAACTACGCCGACGACCCTGTAGTGGTCGCCAAATACATCCAGGATCTCGAAAGCGCAGGCGTCGATATGGCCTGGGTTCCCGAGGCCTACGGTTTCGATGCCGTCAGCCTTCTCGGCTACCTGGCGGCCAAGACCGAAACCATCACCCTCGGCTCGGCCATCCTCAACGTGTTCAGCCGCACTCCTGCCGCGATGGCCCAAACCGCAGCGGGCCTCGACGCGCTTAGCGGCGGCCGGTTCGAGCTTGGCCTTGGCGCCTCAGGCCCGCAGGTCATCGAGGGTTTCCACGGAATGCCCTACAAGATGCCGCTCACCCGAGTCCGCGAGACCATCGAGGTCTGCCGCATGGCGTGGAAGCGTGAGAAGCTCGAATACGAAGGCAAGACCGTCACCCTGCCGCTTCCGGCCGATCAGGGAACCGGGCTCGGAAAGCCGCTCAAGATCATCAACCATATGGTGCGCCCCGACATCCCCGTTCACGTCGCCGGCCTTGGCCCCAAGAGCGTCGAGATGACCGCCGAACTGTGCAACGGCTGGCTGCCGTTCATGTTCCTGCCCGACCGGTTCGACAATGTTTGGGGCGACGACCTCGAGCGGGGCACCGCAAAGCGCGACCCCGAACTCGGGAAGCTCGAGATCGCCGCTGGCGGCATGTTGGCCATCGGTCCCGATGCCGCAAAGTACCGGGAGTACGCGCGTCCTACCGCTGCCCTCTACGTCGGCGGCATGGGTGCCCGAGGCAAGAACTTCTATAACGAACTCGCTTGCAAGTACGGGTTTGAGGGCGAGGCCAAGACCATTCAGGATCTGTACCTCGATGGCAAGAAGGATGAAGCCGCGGCCGCGATTCCCGACGAGATGCTCGAAGGGCCATCGCTGTGCGGCGACGAAGGCTACGTGAAGGAAAAGGTTGCCCAGTTCGCTGAAGCTGGAGTCACCACCCTCAACGTCACCCCGATGGGCGATGATCCTGTGGTCCTCCTCGCCAAGCTCCGCGAGATCATCGGGTAACGCCCTAGTACTTCCTGAGTACTCGACCTCTGAGGTTTTTGGCGGGTACCGGACCGAACGTTCGGCTGTCGGTGCTTGCCGCGGGATTGTCGCCGGCAACATCGACGGAGCCGTCGGCGTGCACCTCGGTTACTCGCTTCACCATCTCGATGCCTGCGCTGTCCAGCCGCGGATCGACAAAGATGACCACGTCACCGGCCCGTGGCTTTCGGCCGCGGGTGAACACCAGCAAACGATCGCCAGCTACAAAGGTTGGCTCCATCGACGCGCCCGTGACCTCGAAGCGTCGCAGGAGTGCGCTGCGCCCGACGCCAATTGCGCCGCTCCCCCCGGGGAGTCGTTTCCCGTTCACAGGTCGAATCTATCCGCTCGGGTACGACCTTTCGTTTCGTGCGGCTAGAGTCGCATCAACGAATGTAGATCTGGCTCAGCAGCCTGAGGAGAACCAACATGCTGAACATCAACACCGCACTCCGATTCATCGATCGCTTCTCGGCACCGCAACCGGTGTCAGCTCACTGTGATCTTCCCTGCGGCGTCTATGACCCCGCACAGGCTCGCATCGAAGCAGAGTCGGTGAAGGGCTGCATGGAGAAGTACCACGGCAGCGACGATGCCGACTTCAAGGCACGCGCCGTAGCTATCAAGGAAGAGCGTTCCGAGATGGTAAAGCATCACCTTTGGGTTCTCTGGACCGACTACTTCAAGCCCCCGCACCTCGAGACCTACCCCGAGCTGCACACCCTGTTCTGGGAAGCCACCAAACTTGCTGGTGAAGCCAAGAAGACCACCGATGTCGCCAAGGCCGACGAACTTCTTGCCGCTATTGCCGGCATCGACAAGATCTTCTGGGAGACCAAGGCGTAACTCGCCTACTCACCAATCTCACCAAACAGAACTTTCGTCCTACTTCGAGGCGGCCAGGGCAGTGCGCCCTGGCCGTTTCGGCGTTTTGGCGGCGGTTCACCAACCACCACGGAGAGTGTGAACCTCCTCACCGAATTTCACGCAAACGTGAAATTCACGCCATACTGAGTGAAACGCACACTGCATTTCACCTGTTGTCGTGCGTTTCCATTTACCTTCGAGCGATTGGCCCCCCGAAATGCCACTACTTTCCCCGAACCGCCGAACTGGAAGCACGCTGGTTATCAGTATCGTGCTTGCCCTCTCACTGCTCTTCGTTGGAGGAGTAGCCGCATCGATCACCGAACGCACGGGCGATGGCACCGTTGGAAAGGTCACCAAGACTACGGTCACCAACGCGGGAGGTGTGTTCAACGCCCAAGGCGGGGTCAACCACTTTGCGCCCGAGGGCACCACCACCGGCAAGTTCACCGTCGATGTGAAAGACAAGTCGGTTGAAGAACTGAACTACTTCGGCTCGACCTTCTGCCTCGTACCCAAGAAGGGCAAGACCGAACCCGAGGCTGTTACCAAGAGCTTTAACGGCACGGCGTCGGTTGCTGGCAAGGACAAGGCCAAGGTGAAGGTTCGACTCCCAAAAAACCATCTGGGTTGTGACCTCTCGCTGATTAGCACCGTGCTGCGACCAGGCGATGGCGTTGAGCAATCGGAGATCATCGTGCGCAAAATGACTCTGAGCGCAACCGCGTCGTAGCTAGGGATCGACTAGCTTCAAGGCTTCGTCTTTCGCGTCTACCCACAGGAGCCCCCATGTCCCTCGCCGAAGCCATCGCCGATCCCACGCGCAAAGCCGCCCTCACCGCCGACGCAATCGCCGCAGTTGAAGAAGAAGTCTCTGACCTATCTGGCTTGAAAGGCAAAGCAATCGGTGCCGGGTACAGCAGCGTCACCAAGGTCAAGCCCGACTTTGTGCCCTCGAACATCGAGCGGATGATGCCGATGTTTGCGCCGGTCATCGATTCCCGACTCGCCGAAGCTCGCACCACCGGAGACGTTCCGGGATACTTCGCCACCAACGCCGATGCAATCGCCGAAGAGATGCTGGCCATCACCGACAAACGGGCTGGCGAAGCCAACAACAAGACCGCCGTGAAGATCTACGAGAAGTTGCGGGGCAGCGCCAAGGATCAGGTCGTCAACGCCATGCCACGCGTGGCTCAGCTGGCCGACGCCCACGGGTAATCCAAAGCTGCGCTAGAGGTCCTTCACCAACCGAAGCGCGTCGTAGATCGCTGCGTGGATGTTTCGACTCGCCACGGCGTCGCCGATACGGAATAGCTGGAACGATCCTTCAGGGTTGCGCACCATGGCTTGCGGCCGCCCCTCGAGTAGCGCTCCGTAGTCCACCGCTCCCCCGTTGGTCGACCCTGGCTTCAACGCAAAGTAGAGCTCGTCGAGGGGTTGCGTGCCGTGATCGACCACCACGGTGTCGACATGGCGCACCGCTCGGTGGGCCGAGTGATCGCTACCGATCTCGACGCAGAGTTTGCCGCCTTCGGGCCGAACGGCAAGCACCCGTTGGTTCAGAGTGATCCGAGTATCGGTTTCGTTGAACGCCCGGGCGTAGGGCACATGGTTCATGCCGCCAATATCGATACCGAGCATCCGTTCAGGCGTGATGATCTCGAGATCGCACCCCGAGCGGGCCAGCATCTCGGCGGCGCTCATGGCCGAATGTCTGCCGTGGTCGTCGTACAGCACCACGCTGCCTGTGGGGCGCACATCGCCAGCTAGCACATCCCAGGTGGTCACCACCTGGTCGACTCCGTCTGACAGTTCAGGCACCTGCGGCTGGCCGCCCGTCGCGACAATGACCACCGCGGGGTCAAGAGCGCGCACCATCTCGTCGTCGGCGAAGGTGTCGTATCGGATGTCGGCACCGAGCCGTTCGAGCTCGGCGACCCGCCAGTCGATAATTCCCGCCAGATCCACCCGGCGAGGGTTGCGGGTCGCAAGCCTCAATTGGCCGCCCGCCCACGGCATTGCTTCGAGCACGATAGTTTCGTGCCCCCGCTCGGCGGCCACCCTTGCCGCCTCAAGACCACCGGGTCCCGCGCCAACCACCACCACTCGCCGTGGGGCCGTCGCCTTAGGAATTTCGTGGGGCATCGAGCCTTCGCGACTCGTGGCCGCGTTGTGGATACACAGCGCCTCGCCTGCCTCATAGATGCGGTCGAGGCAATAGGTGGCCCCCACGCACGGCCTGATCTGCGCTTCGGCGCCGGCGACGATCTTTCGCACGATGTGGGGGTCGGCCATATGCGCCCGGGTCATGCCGACCAGGTCCACTTTGCCTTCCCGGATAGCGTGCCGGGCCGTTGCCACGTCGTCGATCTTCGAGGCGTGCAACACCGGCAGGTCGGTGGCCTCGCGCACCATTCCGGTGAAGTCCAGATGCGGCGCGGCGGGCATGCCGTGGATCGGAATGACCTCGCTCAGCAACACGTCGGTGTAGGTAATTCCGCGGATGACGTTAATGAAATCGATGAGGCCGTCGGCTTCAAGCTTGGCCAGAATCTCGAGGCCTACGTTCTGGTCGACACCTCCGGGCACGGTCTCGTCGATGGCCATTCGTAAGCCAACGATGAACTCGGCCCCCACCCGTTCCCTGATTGCCTCCAGCACCAGCCACGGAAACCGGAGTCGCTGCTCGTGGGTAGCGCCCCATTCGTCGGAGCGTTGGTTGGTGGCTGGCGACCACCAGGCATCAAACAGGTGGCCATAGGACTCAAGCTCGATGCCGTCCATCCCGCCAGCCTGCATGCGCTCGGCGGCATCGGCGTATTTGCCAATGAGCCGCTCGATATCCCAATCCTCGGCCTCCTTGGGGATCGACCGGTGGGCGGGTTCGCGGAGCGGCGACGGTGCCACCACCGGCAGCCAGTCGTCGTGCGACCAACTCGTTCGCCGACCCAGATGCGACAGCTGAATCATGCACGCCGACCCGTGTTCGTGCACCGAATCGGTGAGGCGCTGGATCCACGGCACGATGGCATCGTCGTACGCGTGGAGGTTGCCAAACGACGGCGGACTATCCTCTGCCACCACCGCCGACCCGGCGGTCATCGTGAGCGCAACACCACCCTTGGCCTTCTCTTCGTGATAGAGCCGGTACCGGTCGGTGGGCATGCCCCCTTCGGAGTAGGCCGGTTCATGCGCCGAGGAAAAGATGCGATTGCGAAGCTGTAGATGCTTCAGCGCAAAGGGTTCGAGCAGCGGGTCAGACATGTGACCATGGTCGCAGGTTCGCCGGATCCGTGCCGATGTCGGCCGCTACGGGCTCGCCGGTTCGCTAGATCCCCGAGGCTGCTTCGTCGATGAGCACCTGGGCCCGATCCTTCGTGACCAGCGAAGCTGGGATTGCTGGGTCGTCGACAAAGAACTGTTGCACCGCCGACTTTTTGGACTCGCCGGCGATCAGCCAGAGTTGCGCGGCCGACCGGTCGATGATGGGCCACGTGAGGGTCATCCGTTGCCGGCCCTGGTACTGGCCGGTGATCGCCACGTCACGGTCGGCGACCTCGAGCACCGGGTCACCGGGGATCAATGATGCGGTATGGCCATCAGATCCCAGACCCAGCTGCACCAAGTCGAGCACCGGCGGCTTACCAGCGACCTCGGCCAGGCGAGTCTGGTAAGCCGCTGACGCATCATCCAGATTCTCGGCTTCGACATCCATCGGGGTGAAGCTGCCCAGCGGCACCTTCAGCAACAGCGGCAGCAACATGTTGAGGTTGCGGTCGGGTTCTCCTGCTGGAGCAATCCGTTCATCGACCTGAAACAGGTGAACGTTGGGCCAGTCGATGTCGGTGTTCACCGCCAAGAGTTCGAGCATTCGTTTCGGTGTCGAACCGCCGCTCACCGCAAAGGTGAACGAGCCCGATTCGGCGATGGCCTGCTCGGCGTACCCGGCGATGAGATGGGTGGCCCGGATCGCCAGCGACTCTTTATTGTCGAGCACTTCAATCTTCATTGGACACCAGAAAGGACACCACTAGCACTCGCCAAGGATCGACCAGTTCCAACAGGCATCGCCGGGCAGAACCGAATCGGCTTCATCGGGTCCCCAGCTTCCTTTCGGATACGGCACCACCGGGTTGGGATGGTCGAGCAGCGGCTCAACGATTCGCCACGCTTCCTCAACTCCGTCCTGGCGAGCAAAGAGTCGGGGGTCGCCCAACAGCGCATCGTGCAATAGCCGCTCGTAGGCGTCGGGGCCTTCGCCGCCGAGTGCCTTTTCGTAGTCAACGCTCAGCTCGACATTGCGGCTCACCATCTCGGAACCGGGAACCTTTGCCTGCAGACTGATTCGGATCTCGTCGTCGGGTTTCATCTGGAACGTCAACATGTTTGGGGTCGGTTCATTGTCGTCATCGGCAAACAGCAGGCGGGGTGGGGCCTTGAACTCGATGGTGGCCTCGGTGACCGTCTCGGCCATGCCCTTGCCGGCCCGGATCAGAAACGGCACACCAGCCCAGCGAAACGAGTCGATTTCGAACCGCATCGCCGCGAACGTTTCGGTATCGCTACCCGGTTCGACACCCTCTTCATCGTGGTAACCCTCGTATTGACCTCGGATAACCTGCTCGGGCTCGATGGGTCGGATCGCCTTGAAGATCTTGACCTTCTCGTCGCGCAGCGCTCCGGCGTCGGCCGACGCTGGCGGTTCCATCGCGAGTAGAGCCACCATCTGCAACAGGTGGTTTTGCACGACATCGCGTACCGCTCCGACGGGGTCATAGAAACGGCCGCGCCCTTCGATGCCAAATGACTCGGCCATGGTGATGCGCACGCTGCTGACATAGTGGCGGTTCCAGATCGGCTCGAACAGCGCGTTCGCAAAGCGGAACACCAGGATGTTCTGCACCGGCTCTTTCCCGAGAAAGTGGTCGATGCGGTAGATCTGCTCTTCTCGCAGATGCTTGTGCAGGATGTCGTTAAGCTCGACCGCCGACTCGTGATCTCGGCCGAACGGCTTTTCCACCACAACTCGCCCGTTCTCGGTAAGACCAGCGCTTGCCAGACCTTCCACTACCTCGTCGAATAGGCTGGGCGGGATCGCAAGAAACGACACGGGAACCTTGGCGCCGTCGAGTGCCACGGCCAGTTTCTTGAACGTTTCGGGTGCGTTGTAGTCGCCCCGCACGTAGTCGAGTTGCGAGCACAGCTTGGCGATGCCGGCTTCGTCGCGACCCTCGAGCGATTCGCGCGCCCGGTTGCAAAGGTCGTCAGCTGTCCAGTCGCTGCGGGCAACACCGATGATGGGGGTGCCGTCGAGCGTTCCGTCCTGCACTAACTCATAGAGCGCCGGAAAGAGCTTCTTGCGGGCCAAATCGCCGGTGATGCCAAACATCACCAGGGCGTCGGCAACCGGGGCCTCGCGTCCTTTGATGGCCACTAGTGATCGTCCTTCTTCTCGTGGTGGCCACCGAATTCTTTGCGCATTGCAGAAACAGTCTTGTCGGAGAAGTCCGACCGGCCCCGGCTAGAGAAGCGTTGGTAGAGCGACGCCGTGATGACCGGCGCAGGAACACCTGCCTGGATCGCGGCCAGAACGGTCCAACGTCCTTCACCCGAATCCGACACGTTGCCTTCGAAGTTGTCGAGGTTCGGGTCTTGATGCAGCGCCTTTGCCGTGAGGTCAACCAGCCACGAAGAGATCACGCTTCCCCGACGCCACACCTCGGCAACAGCGGGAATCGGGATATCCATCTGGAAGTACTTCTGATCGCGCTGCGGGGTGGTTTCGGCATCGATGGGTCGATCTTCACGGCCCATTCCGGCTTGTTCGAGAATTCCGAGACCCTCGGCAAGCGCGGCCATCATGCCGTACTCAATGCCGTTGTGGACCATCTTCACGAAGTGACCGCTGCCGGCGATGCCGCAGTGCAGCCAGCCTTCCTCGCCCGGATGCGGATCGCCCTCCATGCCAGGCGTGCGTTCGGCAGCCTCGATGCCAGGGGCCAGCGACTGAAAGATTGGAACCATCCGCTCGACGGCGACATCGTCGCCGCCGATCATCAGGCTGTAGCCGCGTTCAAGACCGAAAACGCCGCCGCTGGTACCGACGTCGAGGTAGTGAATGCCCGAGTCGCCGAGCGTGGCAGCCCGATCGACATCGTCGCGGTAGTAGGAGTTTCCGCCATCGATGATGGTGTCGTCGTCGCTCAACAGCGGTGCGAGATCGGCGATGACCCCGTCGACATAGGCGGCCGGAACCATGATCCAGATCGATCGCGGCGCCGGCATCGCTTCCACCATGGCCGCCAGACTTTCGGCGCCCGTGGCTCCTTCACCGGCAAGCTCAGCGATCGAGTCGGCGTTGACGTCATAGACAACACACTCGTGCCCCTCACGCATAAGACGGCGCACCATATTGGCGCCCATTCGTCCGAGACCGATCATTCCGAGCTGCATAGTTCTCTCCTGGGGGCGGGGTTGGGTCGCCAGGACCCGAGGGGTAGGCCGAAGTAACCCCTCCAGCGTAGGAGGCCATTCCCCAGATCCGGCCGAATAGGCCGTGTCAGCGCCGACCTCTACGCTGCCGGTATGCCTGTTCGCGACCTCGCCGACACCCAAGAGTTCTTCGCGAGCCGCGCCCAGGGTTGGGAAGACCGCTTTCCCGACGATGACCCGTTGTTCGCTTCAGCGGTCGACGCACTGCATCTGGTCGAAGGCGATTCGGTCCTCGATGCAGGCTGCGGTACGGGTCGAGCCATCCCCTACATGCGCTCGGTTGTTGGCGCCGATGGCACCGTGGCGGGCTTCGACGCCACACCAGAGATGCTGTCCGAAGCCCGCCGACTTGGCCGACATGACGATGCCGGTCTGTTCGTGAGCGACGTGCTCAATACGTCGCTTCCCGACCAACGGTTTCACGGCATCTTGGCCGCCGGGCTCCTACCCCACCTCCCCGATCCCAGCATGACCTTGATCGAGCTTGCCCGAGTTGCGGTGCCGGGCGCTCGGCTGGCGGTGTTTCATCCCATAAGTCGCACTGCGCTTTGCGGCCGACACGGCGACGACCCCGAGATCAGCGTTATCGCACCGGCGGTGCTTACCGATCTTCTCAACGACCTTCCGTGGGATCTCGAGTCCATCGACGATGGCGATCAGTATCTGGCCATTTTGCGGCGGCCTGGCTAGATCTCGCCGTCCTCGATACAGCGCAGCAGCTCGCAGCACGAACGCTCGATCATGGCAAACACCCCGTCGAATCCGTCCTCGTAGTACGGGTCGGGAACATCGAGGTCGCCGTTGGCTTCCGGGTCGAACTCTCGCAGCCTTCGTACCTTGGTGGCGGCGTCGGTGTTTGGTGCCAGATCGAGCAGGTTGGTGAGATTCGACTCGTCCATGGCAACGAGCAGGTCGAAGTAGGCAAAGTCCCCGGCGTGTACCTGACGACTTTGTTGCGCCGCGATGTCGATGCCGTGTTTCGCCGCTTCGGCCGCGCTTCGAGGGTCGGGGCCCGAACCATTGTGGTATCCGCCAGTGCCAGCACTGTCGACCTCGACGGCCGAACCGGTCTCGGCCACGAGGTGACCCATCAACCCTTCAGCGGTTGGCGACCGGCAGATGTTGCCCAAACAAACAAAACAAACCCGAAACGGCTCAGAACCACGCTGCTCATCAGTCACCCCAACGTTCTACCCCTAACGTGCGTACTTTTTCGGTTTCGCTTGCGGTTCGATCGTCTGATCGAATGCCCCCGTGGCTTCAACGACCGACAACACCCTCAGGCTTCGGGCGACCATCATGCAGACGCCCACCGCCGAACGACTCGAGGTGCTTCACGATGTTGTGGTCGAGGTCATTGGTGGGCTGATTGCGTCGATCACCCCAGCGACAGAGTTTTTGGGCGAACCCGATGCGGTTCTCGACAGCAACCATGTTCTGCTGCCCGGCCTCATCGACCTGCATATCCATGCACCGCAATGGCCGCAGCTCGGCACTGGGCTCGACATGCCGCTCGAAGAATGGCTCTTTGCCTACACGTTCCCACTGGAAGCCGGCTTTGCCGACGAGGACTTTGCCCAAACCGTGTGGGACGACATGGTGCCGACATTGTTGGCCAACGGCACCACCACAGGCGTGTACTACGGGTCGACGCACAACCCCGCCACCACGGCGTTGGCCGCCACGTGTGCGCGAGTTGGGCAACGGGCTTTCGTTGGGCGGGTTGCGATGGATCACCCCGACGGCACCCCCGAGTGGTACCGAGACAACTCAGTGGAAGAAGCACTGGCCGCCAGCGCCGACTCGATTGCGCAGATTCGGGCCTTGGAGAGCCCGCTGGTCGAGCCGATCGTGACCCCACGCTTCATTCCCGCCTGCACCGACGAGCTCTTGACCGGCCTGGCCAAACTCGCTCACGACACCGGCACGCTCGTACAAACCCACTGCTCCGAAAGCGATTGGGAACACCAGTACGTCTTCGATCGGTGCGGTATGAGCGACACCGAAGCGCTCGATTCCTTTGGGCTGCTCCGGCCGTCGACTGTGTTGGCGCATGCTGGGCACATCAGCGACGCCGATATGCACACCATTGCTGCAAACAGGGCTGGCATCGCTCACTGCCCGCTCTCCAACACCTACTTCGGCGACGCCGTGTTTCCCGCTCGACGTGCATTGGCTGCCGGTGTTTCGGTGGGTCTCGGCACCGACATTGCTGGTGGGCCGAGCCAATCGTTGTTTGCCAACGCCGCACACGCAATCAACGCGTCGCGCCAGCTCGAGGACGGTGTCGACGCATCGATTCGTGCCGATAGCCGCGGCGTGCCCGAAAGCCGCATCGACGCGGTCACCGCGTTTTGGATGGCCACGATGGGCGGTGCGACCGTGCTCGACCGGCCGATCGGTCTTCTCGAGGTAGGGCGCCGATTCGATGCCATTGCGGTCCGGGCACAATCGTTCGGCGACGGGACTCCTCCGGGAAGTTCGGCCGATGCCCCCGATGCCCGAGTCTTCGAAAAGATTGTCCGGCTCACCACCGCCGACGACATCGACGCCGTCTGGGTCGATGGGCGTCAGGTGGCCGGAAACTAGGGAACCCGCAACAGGAACACCTGGTACTCCCACATCTCGGGCCCAAGATCCCAGCGTTGCTGCGATTCGACAGCGTTGCAGGTTGCAAACAGTTCGGCGTTTGCTTCGACTGAACGAAGACTAAAGAGTCGACGATGACCCTCGATCGCCTCGGTTCCTTGCACATCTCCGGCGCTACCTCCCCAGAGGCCAACCGACAGCGGCGCACCGCTCCGCAACGGCACAACCATCTGGCTCAACGTGTCCACCACATGGCGCTCGGGCACATGCATCAACGCGCTCATCGACCAGCCTGCGTCGAATGACTCGGGTCGCAAAGGCGGCGCGTCGAGAGAACTCTGAAGAACGGTGAGTCCCGCCTCTGCGGCCAGCACCCCGTTGCCATGAGCGAGATCGATTCCCAAATACCGATGCCCCGCTTCCTCAAAGGCCGCACCATCGCCGCCCGGACCCGACCCAAAGTCGAGCACCGAAGCACACCGCTCCCGACCAAGTTGCTCGAGAAACTCATTCCGCAACTCCACTCGTTTGCCCTTCAGCGGCTTCCGAAGGCGAAGGCGCGCCTCTTCTTCGTAGAAGGCTCGCAGGTCGGAGCGGGTTCTGTGATCGATAGGTTCAGCCACCAGAACTCAATCTACTTCGAACGCTCGTCGGGAGGGCCGAGCAAGCGTCGAGCGATATCAAGACGAGCTGAAGAAACACCACGTCAGGCCGATAGAACCGCAAGACATCGATTGTGGAGAACAACTCCCCGGTTAGGGTCAGGCGATGGGTAGTGAAACACAGAAGCGGGTGCTGTGGGCGGTCCGGATCGCGCTGGTTGTGGCCATTGCGTTCAGTGTCGCGTTTCCAAACCTGCCGCAGTTCGAAGGCAAAGGTATGGCCTTTCGGGCGCCGTTCTATCTGGCCCCAATGGCGGTTGTACC
>CALJDK010000152.1 GCA_938023735.1 uncultured Acidimicrobiales bacterium | reverse complement strand
GGGCGACGGTGGGAGCCACTTTCATGTGTGGTTTCTCGGTCGGCCGCTTGGTGCCCAGCAGTTCAGCGGGTTCACTCTGCCGTTGTGGGGATTCACCCTGCCGCCGCTTCACGAAGATGTGGTGAATGCCAACAACGAGATCGTGCGAGCGTCGCTTGAAGCTGCGGGCTAGAAGCGCTGCTACGAGTTACGCACCCACCTGACCTGCGGTTTTCTTGACAGTGCGGCTGAACCCGTGCACCGTGGGCTGAGATCGACGACCATTCTGGAAGGCCCATCGTGAGCCGCAACGTACTTGTCCAATTCACCCAACTCACTGTTGCCCTGATGGCGATTGCCCTCCTTCTGGCCAGTGCTGCTCCAGTGCAGGCTGTTGGCCAGAAGCGGTCAAAGACGGTTGTGGCCAAGGAGCGGATCGGCAAAAGCGCCGAGACAGGAGCTGTTTGGGCCGATGAAATGCCGGCCGATCAGAGAAAAGTCATGCTCGTCATCAAGTCAAAGCGAGTAGAGAAGGTCGACCAGATAGCCATCGCATGGTCATGCAATGAGCCTGACGCCTCTCCGGACGAAGCGATGTCGAAGGCAAAGTGGTTTGCGCCAGAGGGCGGCGTGGAACTCCCGGCAAAGCTCACTTTGCGTCTTCCGAAGAACGTCGACTCGCAACACTGTGAGGTGTCGGGTGGGATGTCGGCCGCCTTTGACGATGGACTTGGCGGATCACTGACTATGAAGCTCGTGGCCGTCGGGCCAAAGAAGAACTAGCTCTTCGGGCGGCGGATTACCCGGCCGCCATTGCCTCGACCTCGATGAGCCAGCCTGATTCGAGAAGGCTGGCGCAAATTACGGTACGTGCGGCTTGGTGAGTAACGAGGCGTTGCTTGAGAACAGCAGGCGGAACTACGGCAGATCTGCGGTCGACGCGGCGAGGTAGCTGGCGCCCTCGCCGCCGCCGTGCACTTCGACGTTGGTGCCGGTCATCCAGCGAGCTTGGGATGACACCAGGAACCGAATGACGTCGGCAACTTCTTGGGGGTCGCCCATGCGCTTGAGTGGTAACACCTGGCCAACGGCAGCGGCGCCTTCTTCGTCGCCGTAGTAGTCGCTGCCCTCGGCCGTGAGGATCAGGCCCACGACCACGCCGAGCACCCGGATGTTGGGGCCCCACTCGTGGGCCAGGGTTTGGGTGAGGTTGTTCAGCCCGGCCTTGGCGGCACCGTACGCCGCGCCGTGCGGGTTGGGGCGGGTGCCGCTGACGCTCGAGATGTTGATGATGACGGGATCGCCGACGGGGTCTTGAGAGGTGACCTGTTGGTGGAACGCCTGGCTGAAGGTCATCGGAGCGGTGAGGTTGAGGGCGATGATGGCGGCGTTGAACCTGGGCGACACGGTGGCCGAGTCGGCGAGGGGAGCACCGCCGGCGTTGTTGACGAGAATGTCCACGCGGCCAAACGCTTCGACCGTGGCAGCGACAACGGCCTCAATCTGTTCGGGGTCACGTACGTCGGCGGCACAAAATGCTGCGGTGGTATCGCCCGAAGTGATCGGCTCTTCGGGTTCGTTTCGGGCGCAGATCATTACCTGAACACCTGCCGCCATCAGCGTCTGGGCGATGACTTTGCCGAGTCCTTTGGTGCCGCCGGTGACGATGGCAACCTTTCCCGAAAGATCGAGTGGGTTCTCCGTCTGATCTGAAACAGATGTCATGCTCAACAAGTTAGTGCTGCACGCCAAATCTGACGTACCGTCAGAAAGTTGTTTCTAGCGCCGTCGACTCACAGGATGCTGCCCGTGCCCAACAAGCTCATGAGCGAAGACGATGTCATCGCACAACTCTCCGATGGGATGACCATCGGTATCGGCGGCTGGGGTTCTCGCCGCAAACCCATGTCGTTGGTACGGGCGCTGCTTCGTAGCGACCTCAAAGATCTCACCATCGTCAGCTACGGCGGCCCCGATGTCGGTCTGCTGGCCAAGTCGGGCAAGGTCCGCAAGCTGGCCTACGGCTTCGTGTCGCTCGATTCGATTCCGCTCGAGCCGCACTTTCGTCAGGCTCGCCAAGCGGGCGGCATCGAGGTGCTCGAACTCGACGAAGGAGCGTTTCAGCTGGGTCTTCTCGCGGCAGCCCACCGCGTGCCTTTCTACCCCTGCCGGGCTGGCTTGGGATCCGACATGCTGACCAACAACCCCGAGATCCGCACGGTTACCTCGCCCTATGACGACGGCGAGGAGTTGGTAGCGATTCCCGCCATGAACCTCGATGTTGCACTGATTCACATGAACCGAGCCGACGCTGGCGGAAACGGGCAGTTCCTGGGCCCCGACCTGTACTTCGACGATCTGTTTGCCATGGCCGCCGAGAAAACCTTCATGAGCTGCGAGAAGGTGATCCCCACCGAAGACTTCCTGAAGGAAGGCACGGTGCACACCATCAAGATTCCTCGCATCTTTGTGAACGGGGTCATCGAGGCGCCGCGAGGAGCGCACTTCACCGAATGCCCACCCGACTACGGCCGTGATGAGGCGTTCCAGAAGGAATATG
Source organism: uncultured Acidimicrobiales bacterium (assembly GCA_938023735.1). Lineage (GTDB taxonomy): Bacteria > Actinomycetota > Acidimicrobiia > Acidimicrobiales > SHLQ01 > CALLQB01. The sequence continues at coordinate 30,988 of CALJDK010000152.1, read as the reverse complement.
CCGCAACGGCCAAAGATCCAGATGCGTGGGAAGCGTTCAAGGCGAGGTACCTCGATGCGCCCAGCCACGAGGCCTACCTTGCGGAGGTTGATGCACCATGAGCGCTGAATCAACGAGTGAAGCGACTCTCGACGAAATAGTGGTCATCGCGCTTGCCGAAGCGTTCCGAGGCAACGGCGAGATCCTGTGCAACCCGATCGGCACGGTGCCTATGTGTGCTGGCCGGCTGGCCAGAGAAACGTTCGAACCCGACATGGTGTACACCGACGGCGTGTCGGTGCTGTCGGCCGAACTGCTGCCGGTCGGCGTGCCCGATGCAGTAGCGGTTCCCGAGACTTACATGCCGTATCGCACCATCTTTGACCTGGTGTGGTCGGGTCGCCGTCACGTGGTGATGGGCGCCAGCCAGATGGACATGTACGGCAACCAGAACTTTGCGGCCATCGGCGACGATTACTCCAAGCCCAAGGCCCAGCTGCTGGGTATGCGCGGCGCTCCAGGCAACCTCATCAACAACAAAACCAGCTACTGGATCCCTAATCACAGCACCCGGGTGTTTGTGCCGAAGGTCGATGTGGTGTCGGGCCCGGGTTACGACAGGATGCGCGAACTCGGCGAGCAGTCGAGCCGGTTCCATCACATCGTTCGGGTGGTCACCCCGTTGTGTGCGATGGATTTTGAGACCGACGACAACCGTATGCGGCTTCGGTCGCTGCACCCCGGTGTCACGGTCGACCAGGTGGTCGAGAACACCGGCTTCGAGCTGGTGATCCCCGACGATGTTCCCGAGTCGCGTCAGCCAACGGCCGAAGAGCTTCAGATCCTTCGTACCCAGATCGACCCCAACGGCGCCCGCAAAGCCGAGTTCGGCTGATGAGGATCACACGATGAAAACCGCTGCCACCGAACTGTTTGGAGTCGACTACCCCATCGTGCAGACCGGCATGGGTTGGGTGTCGGGCTCAAAACTGACGGCCGCTACCGCAAACGGCGGCGGGTTGGGCATCATTGCGTCGGCAACTATGACCTTCGATCAGATGGCCCAGGCCATCGCCGAAGTGCAGGCGGCAACCGAGAAGCCATTTGGCGTGAACATGCGCACCGATGCGCTCGATATCGACAAGCGCATCAAACACATCATCGCCGAGGGTGTGAAGGTTGCCAGCTTTGCCCAAGCTCCCGGCGAGGCAACGGTGAAGACCTTGAAGGACGCTGGCGTGGTGGTGATGCCCACCATCGGCGCACCTCGGCACGCCGAGAAGGTCGCCGAGTGGGGTGTCGATGCGGTCATCGCTCAGGGCGCCGAAGGCGGCGGCCATACCGGTGTGGTTCCCACGTCGTTGCTGATTCCCTCGGTTCTCGACGCCGTCGACATTCCGGTCATTGCCGCTGGCGGATTCTTCGATGGTCGCGGTCTCGCAGCTGCGCTCACCTATGGAGCCGCTGGCATCGCGATGGGCACTCGCTTCATGCTCACCAGCGATAGCGAGGTCGACGATTCGGTGAAGCAGGTGTACCTACAAACCAAACTCAACGGCACGGTCGTAACCACGGCGATCGATGGGGCGCCTCAGCGCGTCGTCCGCACCGAAGTGATCGACCAGCTCGAGAGTGCTGGCATTCTTGCGTTGCCCAAAGCAGCGGTCAACGCGCTCAAGTTCCGAAAGCTCACCAACACTTCGCTGACCGACCTGTTGAAGGAAGGCATGGCGATGAAGAAGAACCAGAATCTGTCGTGGAGCCAGTTGGCCATGGCAGCGAATGCTCCGATGCTCACCAAGGCCACCATGGTCGACGGACAACTCGACGTCGGCATTCTCCCAACCGGCCAGGGTGTCGGTGTTATCGCCGAATTACCCACCAGCGCCGAGGTGATCAGCCAGGTGATGGCCGAAGCCGAAGCCGCCCTTCGCCGAGTAAAGGCCAACTACTGATGGATCTTACGTTCTCCGCCGACGAGCAGGCGTTTGCCGACGAGGTACGCACGTGGCTTGAAGAGAACAAACCCGCCGAACATATGGAGCCGCTCGACACCCAGGTTGGGTTCGAGCAACACCGCGGGTGGGAGCGACAACTCTTCGACGCGGGTTGGGCGGTTCCAAACTGGCCCACCGAATACGGCGGCCGAGCTTGCAGCATCATTGAGTGGCTCATCTTTGAAGAGCAGTACTACCTGTCGGGCGCCCCCGGTCGGGTCAACACCAACGGCATCACCTTGCTGGGCCCGACCCTGTTCGAGTTCGGCACGCAGGAACAGAAGGACTTCTTCTTTCCCAAGATGGCGTCGGGCGAGCACATTTGGGCGCAAGGCTGGAGCGAACCCAACTCGGGCTCCGACCTTGCCAGCCTTAAGACCACGGCGGTGCGCGACGGCGACGACTTCATCGTCAACGGTCAGAAGACTTGGTGCTCACGTGGAGCCTGGGCCGACTGGATCTTCTGCATTGTTCGCACCGACCCCGAGAGCGAACGCCACAAGGGTCTTTCCTATCTGCTGGTTCCCGCCGACGCGCCCGGACTCGAGCGACGTCCGGTTGGCCGTCTCGATGGCGAACCCGCCTTTGCCGAACTGTTCTTCGACGATTGTCGGGTTTCGGCCGACCACCTCCTTGGTGGCGAGGGCGAAGGCTGGGCGGTTGCCATGGCCACCGCCAGCAGTGAACGTGGCCTCAACCTTCGGGCACCCGGGCGGTTCCTGGCTGTGGCCGAGCGGCTGGCCGCTCTTTACCGGGAGACCGCGGGCGACCCTGATGTCGATCCAAGCTTCGCTGCCGAAGTCGCCGACGCATGGATCAAAGCCCAGGCGTATCGCTGGCGCACCTTTCAGAAGGCGGGCGAGCTGGCGGCCGGAGGGACCATGGGCTCCGAAGCTAGCTACATGAAGGTGTTTTGGAGCGAGCTCGATGTCGAGATGCACGCCACAGCGCTTCGTCTGTTGGGCGAACGAGGCGAGCTGGCATCCGACTGGATGAGCGGCTATCTCTTTGCGCTGTCCGGTCCGATCTACGCCGGCACCAACGAGGTGCAGCGCAACATCATCGCCGAGCGGGTGCTCGGCCTCCCGAGGCGATAGCGAGTATTCGACGACATGGACTTCACCTTCACCGACGATCAACTGCTGTTCCGCGATGCCGTGCGCGACCTGTTCGCCAATGAGTGTCCACCCGAGGCGGTCCGCTCGGCATGGGAGTCGGCCGACGGACGGGTGCCTGGGTTGTGGGCCAAACTCGCCGAGATGGGTGTGGTTGGTCTCACCGCACCCGAGTCGTCTGGTGGCTTGGGTATGAACGAACTCGACCTGGTGCTGTTGCTTGAAGAAGCCGGCCGAGTCGCACTGCCTGAACCTTTGGTAGCTCACACTGCGGTTGGCTTGGCCACGTTGGCCGATGTTTCGCCCGACCATCCGCTGTTGGCCAGCGGCGCAGCTGGCGAAACCGTTCTTTCCGCCGGTATTCCCTCGTCGGGAACCACCAGCATGGTGTTGGGCGCCGAAGCTGCCGACGGAGTCATCGTTCGCTCGGTCGATGAGCTTCACCTTCTTCAGGCAGGTGAGTTCGAGCTGTCAGCTGTCAGCTCGATGGACGAATCGCGTCGTATGTCGTCGATGGCATGGACGCAGTCGCCCGTAACCCTGCTCAGCGACGATCCTGCGATGGTTGACCGCGCCTTTGCCCGAGGCGCATTGGCCACGGCTGCAATGTGTGTGGGCCTGGCTCAGCAGATGCTCGACATGACGGTCGAGTACGTGAAGGAACGTGAGCAGTTCGGCAAGCCGGTTGGCGTGAACCAGGCGGTCAAGCATCACTGCTCGAACATGGGTCTCGCCATTGAGTTTGCCCGGCCGCTCGTGTATCAAGCGGCGTGGTCGATGTCGGCTGCGTCCGACCAGGCGGTGCGAGATGTTTCGGCCGCCAAGGTGCTGGCGTCTGACGCCGCCGATCTTTGCGCACGGCTTTCCCTCCAGTGCCACGGAGCTATTGGATACACGGTCGAGTACGACCTGCAGCTGTGGCTCAAGCGGGCTTGGGCGTTGTCGGCCGAGTGGGGGAGCGCTGCGCTTCACCGTCAATGGGTGGCGCGCAGCTTCGTCGGCCGCTAGCTGATTTCAGCTAGCCGAAAGTTAGCTGGCTTGGGCGAGATGACTGCCGCGCGCTGACTCACACGAGTCGCAGGTGTGGGCGTATCGCCCGAGTCGTCCCTGTCGCTTTTCGGCGCCTCGTTTGTGGCAGAGTCCGCATTCGTCACCCTTGGTTGCGTGATTGCTGAATGCCGGTGTGCCCAAAGCGCCGTTGCTTTGTTGGTGAACTGAGGTTAGGGGGGGTGTGGTCATCTCGTTCTCGTGTCGTGTCCCAAATACATCCCGGTTCCGACAGGATCATCGTTGGCCCCGTCGTTCCCGGTATTGCACTAGGTGGACTCCCAGCATCGGCAAGAAGTCGCGCTCAATTGACCAAATTGCCACGAAAAGTGTGAAATTTGTCTCACGATCACACTACTGGCGCTATTTTCTCCCGAAGAGAAATTTTCGCTGCTTCGAGCAATTCAAGCGCATTTTCAGAAGGATCGCCGGTCCACACCAGGATCAGGGTTGGCGCTTCAATACTGGCGACCAGCTCACGGTCCGGAAGATTGGCAGTGGTGGCCCCGCGGAACCGTCCGGCTATCCGTACTGGGTCGTCTTCGAGGATTGCCGTCATCCGTGCGTCGAGCCACTCGTCCATGCCTTTGAATGGGTCGGGTACGGGCAGGTTGGGCACGCTGTCGGCGATTTGTTGCAGGCCCTCGGCCTCGATGGCTTGGGCGATGGCCTCATAGAAGTCTGCCAAAGGGCTCCTCGCCCGCCCGACTGCTGTTGAGTCCGTGACCCCAGACCATCGGAAGCTCGCTGTCGCCCGAGCGCTGCCACGCGAAGTCATTGCCTCGGGCCGATGTGGTCCGGGATGTCACCGTCGGCCGGCGTCGACTAGGAACTCTTGGGCGGTGCAGGCGGCGCCGTCGTCGGCGGCGAGGAACAGCACCATCTGGGCGAACTCTTTCGGGTAGATGCGTCGCTTGATGGCCTGGTCGTTGAGGGTGCCCTCTTCGCCTTCGGGCGACCACCACTTCTCGAGTTGGCGTTCGGTGGCGACCCAGCCGGGCAGCACGGTGTTTACCCGAACGCCATGAGGTCCGAACGTCCGGGCCAGGGTGCGGGTGATTCCTTCGACTCCAGATTTTGCAATGGCGTACCCGGGGAAGAAATCTTCCTGCATCATGTAGCTGCTCGAACCAATGTTGACGATCGAGCCCGACTCGGCTTCGATCATGCCGGGCACCACCGCTTGGATGGCGAAGAAGTAGTGGCGGAGGTTAGTGTTGAGCCGGTCGTCCCAATACTCGGGGGTCATCTCGTCCCACGTGTGTCGGTTGTCGTCGGCCGCGTTGTTCACGAGTACTTCGATCGAGCCGAGCTCGTCGAGGGCCGAGGAGATGCACGACTGCAATCCCTCGATGTCGACCAGGTCGATCTCGTAGAACAACGGCGTATGGGTTGCACCCCCGCAGCGGGCGATGGTTTGTGCGGCCTTGTCGACCTGCCGGTCGACGAAGGCTACTCGTGCGCCTTGGGCGGCGAACTCTTGAACCAGTGCACTGCCAATGCCGTCGGCGCCGCCCGTGATGAAGACAGTGCGGTCCTTGAGCGACGGGTACGACGCGTACTTGGTTTCGGGTGCTGCGTGGGGGTCGATCATGAAACGAGTGGCCACACTTCTTCGCCGAATGCGGCGATCTGGTCGATGAGTTCTGCTTTGGACTGGTTGGCGAAACGAACGTGCAGCGTGTTGACGCCGGCGTCGCGGGCGGTGCCGATGAGGTCGGCGAGTTTTTCGGGTGAGCCTGAGGTGCCCCATGGCCCCGGGTCGAACGAGGGCTCACCCACGTAGAACAGGCCGGGCATCCAGCCGATATCGAACGTGGCATCGGGTCGGCCGGCTTCTGTCGCGGCCTCATTGATGGTGGCGATAATTTCGGGGTACGTGTCGAGCGGGTTGCCCATGGGGATATAGCCATCGCCTCGCCGGCCGGTTCGTTTCCATGCGGCCTTGCCCGATCCGCCGATCCAGATCGGAAGCGACCCGGCGGCAGGTTGGGGCGAGACTCCGACGTCGGCATAGGAGATCGTTGGTCCGTCGAAGCTGACGAACTCTCCGTCGTACGCGCCCCGCAGCGCGTCGAGGGTTTCGTCGAGCAGCTTTCCTCGGGTGCTGAAGTCGACCCCGAGGGCCTTGAACTCGTTTTCGACGTGCCCAGCGCCGACTCCGAGGATGGTGCGTCCGCTTGAGAGATGGTCGAGGGTGCCAAAGGCTTTTGCAGTAAGGAGTGGGTGGCGGTAGGCGGCGATGAGAACGACCGAGAGCAGATTGATGCGCGACGTGGCGGCCGACAAGTAGCCCAGTGATGCCACGGTGTCGTACCAAGTGGTCGACATGTTGGCCGAGTACTCGTCGTCGGGAATCGCGATGTGATCGCACACGCCAATGAACGACATTGGACTGTCGTCGCAGGCCACTGCGATGTCCCGCAAGTCGCCCACCGTGGCCGTGGTTTCCCACTCGACCCGCAGCGTTTTGCTGAGGGATTGAATGGGCAATTGCATGCCGTAAATCAGATCGGTACCCGATGTCAGTGAAGCCATGCTACGAGACTTGTCGGGCCGGTAGTCGCTGTCCAGTCTTCGCCGAAATATGCCGCCGTAACCCTTTCGCTAGGTACATGTCGCGTCCTACACTGGGGTGTTGATGCGTTTCAGCCCCTTTGGACTTGTTTTCATGACTCTTCGTGTTTCCCCGGCGTCGATGTTCTTTGTCGTCATGCTGTCGCTTGCGGCGCTCCTCGCAGGCCTCGTTCCCCTCGTTCCCGTTGTCGGATCCGATCCGGCGGCGGCCCATCACGACCCCAACGTCCCAACCAACATTGTTGGCTACGACACCGCTTGGGAGCTCGGAGCCAGGGCCAGCCGATCCGAGATCATCACGTATCTCGATCACATCGACCAAGCCGGGTTCACCGGATTCTGGTTCTCGTATCTCACCACCACCGGTCTGGCCTTCACCCTCGACAACCCGCAGGGCAACCTGTCGGCCAGCTTCGACGCCAACAACGACAAGTGGACCCTCAACCAGCCCTACGCCGACGACATCGAATGGATGCTCGACCAGGCAAACGACCGAGGCCTTAAGGTTGGGTTCGTTGTCGCATGGGGCGTTCGCTACCTCCACGGCGATTGGCCGGGCGGCATTGCCTGCCAGAACGAGAACCAAGGTCCACTCCGGGTATCGAACTCGCGTGACTATGGCCAACAACTTGCCGCTGACTTCGCCAACCACCCGGCAATCGCCTACTGGATCATGGGCGGCGACAACTTCTGCGCGGTTGAAGACCCCCAGATTTGGGCCAACCTGTCGCAGGGAATTCGCGATGGCGGTGCAACCCAGCCCATCACGTTCCACAGCTCACCAATCGGCGGCCGCTACACCGAGTTCGCCAGCCAGCCCTGGATGGATTTCCTCGCCGTCGAAACCGGACACTGCATGTCGGCCCAGCGGCTCGAAGAGGTTCTTTCCGGAATCGTCAACGACCCCAACCAGTCATTTGGCAAGCCGGTCTACGCCGCCGAGATGCGCTACGAAGCGTTCGAACCCGATTGGGAAGGCTGCGCCGAGCACGGCCCCGGAAACCCGGTGCAGGCCCAACACGTCGACGCCGACGTGCGGGCAGCGTTGCGATCCGGAGTAGCCGGCGTGATGTTTGGCCACCACACCCGATGGCTGTGGGAGCCGGGCACCGACTACCTCGGCACCCTTGGTTCACCCGGCGAACAGGCTTTCCTGAATGTCGTTGGTCCGCACCTGGGAACGCCACCAAGCACCAGCTCAACTTCAACCTCAACGACTACGACCACCACTACAACAACGACGACCACCACCACAACGACGACCACCACCACCACCACCACCGTGCCCCCTCGAACGATTCAGTGCCTGGGACGAGATGCCACCATCGTGGGCACGTTCCGCGACGACGTCATCAAGGGAACCCCGGGTCGCGACATCATTCATGGTTTGGGCGGAAACGACACGATCACGGGTCTCGGCGGAGACGATCTCATCTGCGGCGGCGCCGGTAACGACACGATTATCGGCGGCCCCGGCGCCGACCGGCTCATCGGCGAGTCCGGCAACGATGTACTCAAGGGCGGCGGCGGCAAGGACGGTTTGTTCGGCCAGGCGGGCCGCGACAAGCTCAGCGGTGGAGGTGCCAACGACATCCTCGACGCCGGGGACGGTCGCGATCGCCTTGCGGGCGGCAAAGGACGCGATATTCTGCGGGGTGGAGCGGGATCTGACAAACTGCTTGGCGGACCGGGTGACGATGAATGTCACGGCGGAACTGGTACAGATACAACGAAGTCCTGTTAAACCTCCCACCCCGAAAAGGTCACAACTGTGCCGGCCCCCCACCGCACTGCAACTGTTCGACTAGGTAACTCAACCACAACGATTACCCCGGTGCTGATGGTTGTGCTGGTGGCGGTTGCCCTTGTTGCCGCGCTGCTTCAGACCGCAACTCCGGCAAGCGCTCACCATGATGCGAGCGATCACCGAGACCAGGTCGAGCTCTACGACACGGCGTGGGATCTGCCGACTCGCGCCACCGACGCCGAGGTCATTAGCTATCTCGACCACATCGACCGATCGGGCTTTACCGGCACCTGGTTGTCGTTCCTTCCCCTCGACGGATGGGCGTTGGAGAGCACCTATGAGCTTGGCGTGTTCCCCGCCTGGCAGGACGAGGACGGCTTTTTCGGCTTCAACTTCCAACACAAGAGGCGGATGAACTTCATTCTTGACGAGGCCGAGGCGCGAGGCCTCAAGGTTGTTCTTGCGCCGGCTTGGGGCGTTGGCTACGTCCACGGCCACTGGCCCGATCGGTCCTGCCAAAATCTCAATAAGGGGCCGCTGAAGGCCTACAACGCCGAGGCGTTCGGTGAAAAAGTTGGCGAGCTGTTCGGTGACCATCCGGCGTTGAGTCGATGGCTTCTCGGAGGCGACAACTTCTGCAATCTCGAGGATGGCCGCATTTGGACCAACATGGCTCGTGGGATCCGGTCGGCAGATTCGACCCAGCCGATCGGCTACCACACCCCTTCGGGCGCCGAGAACCATCGACGGTTCTCGAACCTGCCGTGGCATGATTTCTTCGCCCCGCAAACCTCGCACTGCACCAAGCCCAAGGAAGCATCGCAGGAGCTGAGTACTCTGGTGAAACTTGCCGGCACGAAGCCGGTGTACGCAGCCGAGCTTCGCTACGAAGCAATCGAACCACCCTGGAAAGGGTGCCGGATCCATGGTCCCGGCAACCCGGTCACTCCGCAGGACATACTCACCGACACTCGGATAGCAGCTGAAGCTGGCGTTACCGGCATCGTTTATGGTCACAACGAACGATGGCAGTGGGGCGGGACGGTCGGCGAGGCCAAGGGTGTTCCGATGGAGTCGTTGGGTGCGCCCGGCGAGCGGCTAGCGCTCGAGTATCTGCGCAATCAAGGCCTCCTGCTCGGCAGCACGCAGCCTGTCGTGAAGTGCCAGGGCCGGAGAGCAACGATTATCGGTACGTCGGGCGACGATGTGCTGCGAGGCACCAACGGTGTCGATGTCATTGTTGGTCTGGGCGGAAACGACGCCATCGAAGGTCTCGGCGGACGCGACTTTATCTGTGGCATGGACGGCAATGACCGCATCAACGGTGGAGCGGGCCATGACCGCATCGACGGTGGCAACGGTAACGACAGGTTGCTCGGCAGCGGTGGCCGAGACATCCTTCGCGGTGGTGCCGGCGCCGACTATTGCCACGGGGGCAAGGGTCGAAACACGGCGTCTCTGTGCGAAACCCAGAAGAAGATCCGGTCCAAGCGTTAACCACCGCCGCCAAAGCAGCGAGATGGTCAAGAGCAGGCCACACTGGAAGGCCTGTGGAACCTGATAGTCATGCAACCGACCCCGGCGACGACCTTGCGGTAGCCCTTCGAGCGCTCAACCTTCGTCTGCAAGAAACCGAAATCTCCGACGGCCTTCTTCGAGAAGCGGCAGAAACGGTTCGCTTACTTACGGCTAGGCTCGACGGCGAGCCACGCCTTCGCTGGTACGAAAACCCAAGCGGTGCCGTAGGGCCAGCATCGGGCCTGGTGTCGAACTATCGAGACCACACGCTCTTCCATGGAACGAAGAGTCCACTCGCCGTTCCCCTCGAGGTGTACGAGGAAGAGCGAAACGATGGTACCCGCGGGCTCGTGGGTCGCATCACTGTGAACCGGTTGTACGAGGGACCGCCGATGACGGTGCACGGCGGTTACCTAGCAGGACTCTTCGACGCGATCTTGGGCGACACGCAGCGGATCGTTGAAGGAGACCCGGCAATGACTGGAGTACTTGAGATCCGGTACCCGCAGCGCACACCGCTCGATACGCCGCTGGTGTTTCGAAGCTTCATCGAAAGCGACCGAGGCCGTCGTCTTCTTATCAACGCAACATGTGCGGTTGAGGGCGGCGACGGCAGCGTGACAGCCGAAGCCAAAGGGTTCTTTGTGCGTGTCCCACGCGAACGGCTACGGAGTGGCTCGTGACAGTCGGCCCAACTCGCGTACGAACCCATTGGTTTCCTAGGCTTAGCCGGTGAGCTCGAACCCCCCAGATACACTCAGCTCGGAGAAGCCCAGCCCAGAGAAAATCGTGTTTCTGTGCACGGGCAACGCCGCTCGCTCGGTAATGGCGGCCACCATGTTCGCCGACCGAGCAAGAGCGCTTGGGGTTCGCTTCGAAGTCGGTAGCGCCGGCACCCATGTGATCGAAGGGTTGCCGATGAGCACCCGCACTCGCAACGCGCTCAGCAGCGTTGGCCACAGCAACCCCGAACATCGCTCCCATCAACTTGTGGCCAGCGATGTCGACGATGCGGCGCTGATCGTTGCGATGGAGCCCGGGCACCTCAAGTATCTCGAGCGCGAGTTTCCCGGGGCCCGGAGCCGGGCGGGTCTGTTCCCTCGACTGGTAGCGCTTCTCGAAGCCGACGGCGCCTCCGGGTCACCGCTGGCCCAACGGGTCGACGCCTACGGTTTGGCTGAGATCGGCCCCGAGCCCGAAGACGAAGTGGTCGATCCCGCTGGCGGCGAGCAGCCCGAGTTCGACGTATCGGCCGCCGAACTGACCTTGCTGGTCGACCGTCTGCTCGCCGAAGTTGCGCCCGCCGCACCACCAGTTGTTCGGGTGGCAAGTTTGGTGCCGTCGGCTACCGATCTTCTCTTGGCGTTGGGTCTGGGCGATGGACTGGTGGCGGTATCGCACGAGTGCGACCACCCGCAGGCGCAAGGACTTCCGGTTGCCACATCAAGCAGCGTTGGCGCGGCCGGCGTTGCAGGCGGCGACGATCCGGGAAGCATCGATGCAGCTGTCAGTGCCGCCCTTGCCGCAGGCGATGCGCTGTATCAGACCGATCGTGAGTTGCTGGCCGAGCTCGTGCCCGAGATCGTCGTTGCGCAGGAGATTTGCGATGTCTGCGCCGTGTCGGGCCCGGCTGCGCTGGCCATGCTCCCCGAGGGATCAATACTGCTCACCCTTAACGCCACCTCGGTCGACGGTCTCTACGCCGACATCGACACGCTTGCCGATGCGTTTGGCAGCGTCCCTCGTGCGGCGGCGCTGAAGACGCAGATTCGCGACCGGATCTCCTCGGTCGTCAAAACCGAAACGCCAGCCAAGATGCTCACCCTCGAGTGGGCCGACCCGCCGTTTGTTGGTGGGCACTGGGTTCCCGAACTGGTCGAATTGGCAGGTGCCGCCAACGTGATCTCGGCCCGCGGCGAGGCCTCGCGTCGGGTGAGCTGGGACGAAATTTCTGCTGCCGATGTTGACGTGGTTGTTGGTATGCAGTGTGGCTACGTGCTCGACATCGCTGTCCAAGAACTCGAGGCAGCGATCGCTGCGGGCCGACTCACGGTGCCTGCTGGCGGGGTGTGGGCCACCGACGCCACCCGACTGTTCTCACGTTGCACCTCAAACATCGCCGAGGCGGTCGAAGTGCTGGCATCGATTGCCGCCGGAACCGAACTACCTGGTGTTGCCGTGAGGGTCGCATGACGATCACTGCCAACGAGCTCGAGCAGTACTCCTCGTCGGTGCAGCGGACGCTGGGTCTCCCGCGGCCAAAGTGGCGAGGGGTCTCACACACCTGGGCATTCCGCGCCTCGATACCAATTGGCATCATTGCTGTACTTCTGGCCGGAAGCTGGTTCAACGCATTCGCTGTGGCGGTTTTTGCCATTGGTATCAGTGCGATGCTCGGCATCAGTGCGCGGGTTCACCAACCCGAGTCCAACCCCGAGAAGCTCGAACGTCTCTTTCAGTGGGACCACTCGGGCATCTTCTTCTGTATGGCCACCGGAGCGACGGCCATTGGACTGCTCGGCCTCGAGGGCGGTCGCCGCATCATTTTGCTCAGCGTGTACTGGGTTGGCGCGCTGCTGGGGTTCGCCACAATCTGGCTTTCGATTCGCCTCCCTCGAGGGGTTACCAACACGATCTACCTCGTCATTGGCTGGACCGCCCTGCCCATGGGCCCAGCGTTGCTCGAAAGCTCTGGTGCCTTGGGCCTCACCCTGCTCTTGGTCGGAGCCGCGTTCTACTCGGTCGGAGCGTTGGTGGTGGGCTTTCAATGGCCAAACCCCAACCCGCACGTGTTCGGCTACCACGAGATCTGGCATGTGATGGTTATCATCGCTGCGGCCATTCACTACGTGTACGTCGCGATTGTGCTGGCGCATTTCTGACCGGATCATTGACTGGAACACTGGACAGGTAGAGGTCGGTTTCAGTTCAAAGTTGGACCAGACTGGAAGCAATGCCCGAACCGACCAACGGAAACAAACCTGTTTCCGACCGGCCCGCTGCCCTTGATCCGAGCCAAACCTGGGACAGCCTTGGCCTCATCATCATTTTCCTTGTACTCAACCGCTTCGGAGGGTTGCGCTGGGCCATCGCCGGCGCCTCGATCTGGGGCGTTCGGTCGATGGTGGCCCGCAAGCGGCGGGGGTCGCCAATCGGCAAGTTTTTGCCGCTGCTGCTTGCCTACCTTTTGATCCGTGGTGGGCTGGGAATCCTCTTTGACTCGGAGAACGTGTACTTCGGTATCGGCATCGCCGGCAAGGTGGCGATTGGCCTGTTCTGCCTGGCGACGGTTGTGGTCAACAAGCCAATTCTGGGTCGGCTCGCCCCGATGCTTTTTCCCTTCGACGAGGCAACCCAGGCTCATCCGATCTACCACTCGACGATGTCGCATCTCACGATCCTTGCGGGTGCCTACCAGCTGCTTACCAGCATCTGGGATGTTTGGCTGCTGTTGAACTCATCGGTCGAGGGCTTCGTGCTCATCCGGTTCCTCGTGGGAACGGTCTTGAGTATCGCCGTATTCATCGGCGGTTTCTTCTACGCCCAACGACGCCTCGACAAAATCCCCGGCTTCGAAGGCCTGTTCGCCATGTTAGAAAAATTGGCTGCGCCCTAACCAAACTTTACCGCTGGCTGAGGATCGCCCTGGAGGGGTTTGGGGATCCATCAGCCAGCGGTTAATTCCCAGGAGGAGTGGCGTCCTCTCCGGGAGGAGGTGTGCCCTTTACGAAGGGCCCGATGTATTCGAAGTGCGATGGCTGAGGAATCAGCGAATCGCCGCCCCAATCGAAGCCAAACTTCTCCATTACGTGTCGGAGGCGACGGTCGACATTGGCGGGTGCGTCGTCGACCATGTTGATGTCGATTGCCAAGCCGGTGTTGTGGTGCCAGTGATCGCCATTCTCGGCGCTCGACTGGCGGTCGAAACACTCGACCGAAGCGTCGGGGTCGATAAGTACGTCGAGCCCGCGTGCCTCGAGGCGGTTCATGGCACCGGTAAGAGCCCGAATCACGTCTCGATGGCACTGAATTTCGCCCAAGAGCGGTACCTCGCTTCGGCGGATGTTGGCTCGGAGCCATTCGAGGTCGGGGGCTTCGTCTTCGGCAAGGTCGATGTTGCTGAGGAGCTTTGGCGCAATACGGGGCGAGGCATCGTCGGCTCGGGTGACAACGACCACTTGTGGATCGGCCGTCCATTCAAGCACCGACTCAAGATCGCTGGTGTTGGTCTGTGCGTCGAGAAGAATGAAGGTGTCCGATGAGCTTCCGAGCATTTCGGCAGTTTCGTTGACCACCGCAATATCGGCATCGGCCATTGCAGCATCGGGAAGCACCGCGGTGATGAGCAGTTCAACGCCGGTACCGAGCGTGATGCGGCTTCCGGTGCCGAGGTTGCGGTTGAGAGCGGCAGTTTCGCTCAACACAGTCTCTTCGGCGCCAAGGGAGGAGAGCGAACTGCTTGAGGCCTCATTGACGAATTCGGGATAGGTGGCGGGGTCGAATGACAGCACCTCGATGGTGCTGGATTCGCTCGACTCGGTGAGCACATCGACAGAGCGAAGCCCGGCAACCGAACTCTTGGTGACGATTTCGTTGGAGGTGATGCGGCTGGTCTCGTCGGCCGAGAGCGAATTGGGCGACCAGACTACGACCTTCGAGACCGGCGGAGCGGTTGAAGGTACCGGTGCCGCGGTTGTCGACACCACGGTGGGCACCAAGGCGAGATCTTCGGTGGGGTTCGGAGCATCGGATTGAATTGCGCCAACCGCAACGGCAGCGCCCATCGCAGCGACTACGACGGCTGCTTGGCCGAACCGGCGACGGGCTACCCGAGGCGTCTTGGCCGGGAGTGCGGCAAGGACGTTGGCCGCAATGTTGGGTACCTGGGTGACGGCATCGACCCGCAGTACCTGCGTAAACCGTCGGGTGGCCTTCTCGAATGCTTGGCAGTGGGTGCAGGTCGCGAGATGGTCGTCGACCTCCTGGTCGCTGAGCGTCGGGTCGCTGAGAAGTTCGTTGTCGGAGCGGACCGAGAGTGCTTCCTGCACGGCATGACAGATCACGACGCACCGCCTACGACTCGCGGAGTGAAGCCGCCATCGCCGTCCTCAGCAAGAACAGTGTCGGAAAGAAACTCGGTGAGGTCGGCGCGTGCGTGAAAGACCCTGCTCTTCACGGTGCCGATGGGCAGGTCGAGGATCTCGGCTACCTCTCGGTACCGAAGCCCGAGGACTTCAACAAGAAGGAGCGACTCGCGCAACTTGGGGCTGAGCGACGCAATTGCCTCGTCGATTTCGACGCCGAGGCCTGGCTCGCCCAGCGGTGCTGGTCGGGGTGCGACATCGGGGAGGCGGTCGCGGCGAGCGTTGCTGCGATGCGAATCGATGGCGGTGTTACGCGCGATCGAGAACACCCAGGTGGAGAACTTCGATCGGAACTTGTAGCTACCGATTCGACGATGCAGCTTGAGGAAGGTGTCTTGGGCGATGTCTTCGGCCAGATGAGGATCGCCGGTGTAGCGGGTTAGGTAGCGCCAAACCGGTTCTTGATACAGCCGAACCAGCTCAGAGAACGCGGCAGTGTCGCCCTTTGCCGCTGCTCTGATTACTGCCGGATCTGGCTCGTTCACCGTGTTCGCCCTGCTGGTGTTTTCTTCGAGATTGCGTTGGTTGTGTTCCCTTTGTACCTGTAGACGCTGCAGCAGGGCGAATGGTTGACCAACAAAGCAATCTTTTTTCGGAAATTCTGTCAAGATGCACGCATGTCTCTTCTACGAATCATCGGCGCCGATGAGTTCGAAGCTGCCCGGCAAGCTGGCGTCTTCGAACTTGGTCTCGAAACCGATGGGTTTATCCATTTGTCGAGCCGCGATCAGGTGCTTACGCCGGCCAACATTTGGTACGTCGGACGCACGGATTTGTCGCTGTTGGTTATCGACGAATCCAAACTCACCAGTCAGGTGGTACGCGAGCCAGGAACCGGCACCGACGAGTTGTTCCCGCATCTCTACGGCCCTCTCAACCTCGACGCAATCACCGAAGTAGTGCCGTTTCCCCCAAACGACGAAGGAACCTTCGACACCCTGCCCGAAGGAATCTGACCCCGCCACAAACGGCCCAAACGCTGCCGTGACCACCAAAAGAGCTAGTTGAGTCCGAACTGACGGTCGCCGGCGTCGCCTAGGCCGGGGACGATGAACCCGACGTCGTTGAGTCGTTCATCGATCGAGGCCGTGTAAAGATCGGCTTCGAAGTCGGCCTTTTCAAAGGCGGTGATGCCCTCGGGGGCAGCGAGTACGCAAAGCACCGTGAGCTTTCCGGCGTTGGCTTCCCGCAATAGTTGGCAGGTGTGAATGAGCGATCCGCCGGTGGCCAGCATTGGGTCGAGCACCACTACGTGACGCCCACCGAGATCTTCAGGCACGGTGTTCACGTAGGCGTGGGGGAGCAGGGTTACCTCGTCTCGGCGAAGACCAACGAAGCCCACTCGGGCTTCTGGGATGATTTCGTGCACCGCGTCAAGCATGCCGAGACCCGCCCGCATCACTGGAACAAGGAGCGGAGGGTCGGTGAGTCGGACACCGCTGGTCGGTGCCACAGGAGTGTCGATGTCGACAACACTCATGTCGATGTCGCGAAGCGCTTCGTAGGCGATGAAGCCCGAGAGGTCGCGAAGTGCTCGGCGAAAGTCGGGCCGGTCGGTGAGCTTGTCGCGGAGTCGGGTGAGTCGCTCTGCGGCGAGGGGGTGCTCGATGACATGGGTGGTCATAGGGGCTCCTAGGCGCCGTGGCGCTGCCGGTACGAGGCGTACCAGGCGAGGTGGTCGAGTGCCGTAACCGCCCGGTTCGACGTGGGATAGCAGAGGCGGCCGCTATCGCGGGTGGCTGCTACCCCTGGATTGTTGGGTTGCGCCACGGCCAGTTCGGTGGCGGTGAGAATCGGTTTGCCCGTGGATGCGCTGAGCTCGGCCGCCGCGGTAGCGAACCGAGCGTCTTGGCGCTCGTGATAGCTAACAATGCGTTCGAGCCCATGGTCGGGATAGAACTTGCCGTCCTTCATGAGGCTGGCCTGGTTCGATTGGATACCGACACCGAGGTACACGACCGCGTCGATCGTGTCGTGCTGCGCTACGAGCTCCATGACCTCGGGGATGGTGTCGCGGGTTTCGCCGCCCGCGAGATCGATGGGGTTGCCTTTGCTCCAGCGGGGCGGCAGCTTCTCATCGAGCGCGGCCATAAGGTCGTCCGGGAGGGGAGCGAGATCGAGGTTGGCCGCCGACGTGAGCGCATCGGCGGTAACAACACCCCAACCGCCTGCGGTGGTGAGCACCGCCACGTTGCGGCCCTTCGGCAGTGGCTGCGTTGCGAACGTTGCTGCCGCTTCGAACGCTTCTTCGACGGTCGCCGCTCGGACGATCCCGGCTTGGCGGGCCATACCCGAGAAGATGGCGTCGTTGCTGGCGAGGGCACCGGTATGCGACGCGGCCGCGGCCTGACCGCCTTCGGTTGCGCCACCCTTGAGCACCACGATGGGTTTCTTCAGCGCCAGCGGCTTGACCCGCTCGTAGAACGCACGGCCGTCTTCGATGCCTTCGACATAGATAAGGCTCACTGCGGTTGCCGGATCGTCGGCGAACCACTCGAGGTAGTCGATCACCCCGGTGGAGGCGGCGTTGCCAGCCGACACCGAACGGCTGACGCCGATGCCAGCGTTGATGGCGTAGTTGTTGAACGACGACACGAAGTTGCCCGACTGGCTGGCGATGGCGATGGAGCCGGCGGGTGGGTACGGCGCGGTGATTTGTGCGCACAGGTGCGCGGGTGGCGAGGTGATTCCCTGACCGTTGGGGCCGGCGAGCACAATGCCGAGTTCGTCGGCTACGGCAACCAGGCGCTGTTCGGCTTCGGTGCCTTCGGGGCCGGCCTCGCTGTAGCCGCCAGCTGCACAGAACGCTGCCTTTACGCCTCGCGCCGCGCAGTCACGAAGCAGCTGCTCGTTGACCGCTGACGGGGTGCAGATAAACAACAGCTCGGCGGCACCGTGAGGAATCTTGTCGGGACTATCGAGAACCGGTACGCCGAGGATCTCGCCTTCTTCGCGGGCGAGGGCAAAGACCTGGCCCTCGAAGCCACAACGGAGGATGTTGTGCAGCGAAACAAACCCGAACTTGCCCGGATGGGTACTGGCGCCGGCGACGATGACGCCATTTGGTTCGAACAGGGGGCGGAGATCGGGCACGTTATGCCCCCTTCTCTGTGTTGATTGTTGCAGCGCTGGTTTTTGTAGTGCTGATTTCGACGAGAGCGTCGACTGCGATGGGCTTGCCGTCAGCGATGATGAGGGGATTGAGGTCGATCGACGCAATGTCGTCGCGGCCAGCAGCGAGTTCGCTCAGCCCGACCATGAGGCTGATGAGTTGGTCGCGATCGACCGCCGGTTCGCCCCGGAATTCACCGAGGAGTTTTTGCGAAGCCAGCTCGTCGATCATCTCGCCGGCATCGACGGCGGTGATGGGGGCGAGTCGGAACGTGACGTCGGCGACCGCCTCGGCCAAGATGCCGCCGAAACCCAACATGATGGTGGTGCCAAACTGCGGATCGATGGTGACCCCGGCGATGAGTTCGCGGCGGCCCTCGATCATGGTCGACACCAGCACGCTGACGTCGCCGTCCTCAGGCGTGGCCGCTGCGAGGAGCTCGGTGACGGCTGCCTGCAGTTCGTCCGGTGAGCTGATGCCGAGACGGACCAGCCCCCGTTCGCTTTTGTGGGCGATGGCATCGCCGCAAAGTTTGGCGACAACGGGAAAGTCGATGTCGATGGGCTCTTCGGTGCTGGTGACGGTGACGAACGCCGAAACCGGTACGCCAGCGTCAGCTACCAGGACGCGTGAATCTGCTTCAGAAAGGGTTGGCACCCACTCTTGCTATTGCCGATGTTTCGGCGGCGCAAACCCAAGACGGTTCTTTCAAGCGTCCCGGATTCGAAGATCTGGGTTTTCGAAGATCTGGGGTTTAGAAGATCTGTGTTTCGAAGAGTCCGGTCTGGGGGCGTATCGTCGTTGCCGAGCTGAGTGCACACTCGGCACAGCACAACAGGGGAACGTACGTTGCAAGGTCTCAAAGGAAAATCTGCGCTCGTTACGGGAGCATCGGGAAGTATCGGTGGCGCAACTGCGGCCAGGTTCGCCGCTGAAGGAATCGACCTGCTTCTCACCGACATCGATGCTGCGGCACTCGAGCCGGTTGCCGAGGCATGTCGGGCCGAGGGTGTCCGGGTCGAGGTCATGGCCGGTGATGTGCGCGACGACAAGGCCGTTGACTCGGTGGTTGCAGCCCATGTGGCTGCGTTCGGTGGACTCGACCTGCTCGCCAACATCGCCGGTGTTCAGCGGTGGTCACACACCCACGAACACAGCACCGAAGATTTCAAACTGATGATCGACGTCAACATCGGTGGCACCTTCTACTTCTGCCGGGCCGCGCTGCCGCATCTGGTCGAGTCGAAGGGATGTATCGTCAACACTGCGTCGACCACCGCGTTCGATGGCCTCGCCTATTCGGTGGTGTACTCGGCCACCAAGGGCGCAGTGCGCATGCTCACGAAGTCGCTGGCGCTCGAGTACGCCACGCGTGGAGTTCGCGTAAACGCCGTCGCTCCCGGCGGTATCGACTCGCGGTTGAGCACCGAAATCGAGTTTCCCGACGACATCGACTGGAAGCTGGTTATGCGGCAGATGTCGGTGATGAATCCCGAGATGCAAGCGCCTAGCGTTATCGCCGGCGTGATGGCATTTCTGGCATCTGACGATGCCGGCCACATCACCGGGGAAACGATTCTGGTAGACGGAGCAGCAACTGCATGAGTGAACAACAAGCTGGCATGTCCTTCGATGCGGCAACCGAAGCGTTGTTGTCGCCCGGTGGCATCTTTGAAATGCAGACCGAAGACGTACTGGGTGAGCAGCTACCGGTGTTCGTCAACCGTTCTCCGTCGCTTCGGGCGCTCCTCGAAATGTCGGCCGGCCACGGCGACAAGGAGTACTACGTCTTCGATACGGGCGAACGCTGCACCTATGCCCAAAACATCGAGCGGGTTGCCACGGTCGCCGCGGCGCTGAGCGAGCGGGGTATCGGCAAAGGTGATCGGGTAGCCATTTTGAGCGCCAATAACCCGGGCTGGATCACCGCCTATTGGGCCGTGGTGAGCTTGGGCGGAATCGCGGTTGCCATGAACGGGTGGTGGGCGGCCGACGAGATTCGTTACGGACTCGAGCAATCCGAACCAAAGCTCCTTCTTGCCGACCGCCGTCGGCTCGATCGCCTTGAAGGCGCCGACCCGGGCGTACCAACCATCGTGTTCGGCGAAGATTTCGACGAACTCTTGGCGAACCCAACCACCGAGCTGCCCACGGTCGAAATCGACGAGGACGACCCTGCCGTTCTGTTGTTCACTAGCGGCACTACGGGCCGCCCAAAGGGTGCGCTGCTGAGTCATCGCAACATTCTGGGATTCGTCATGACCGCGTTTGTGCTGGGCGCCCGGGTGCGAATGGTCGACCCAACCCCTCGGGGCATGGAAGGTGGATCCACGCTCGTCGTATTCCCGCTGTTCCACGTGTCGGGAATGTTCTCTGCCGCTACTACGCAACTCGCTGCGGGCGGCAAGACGGTTTGGACCACCGGCCGGTTCGACCCAGCCAACGTCATCGCGCTGTCCAAGGCCGAAGGCATTTCGAACTGGTCGGGTTCGGCCACCCATATCTTCCGGCTGCTCGACCACCCCGATTTGGAAGACTTCAATATCGCTCAGATCGGCGCTATGTCGATCGGGGGGTCGGCCACCACCCCCGAGCTCATTCGGGCCACCGAAGAGCGCTTTCCGCACCTCGCAGGAACATTTGGTAGCGGCTACGGAAGCACCGAAACCGGCTCGCTGGTGTCGCACGCCATGAACTCGATGCTGCGTGACGACCCGACGTCGGTTGGCCCGCCGCTACCGGGAATCGACGTGAAAATTCTCGACGACGATGGCAACGAGGTTCCTGATGGTGTCGACGGAAACATCGTTGTTCGATCCGCTCTGGTGATGCTTGGGTACTGGAACAACGACGAAGCCAACGACGACACCTTCCTGCCGGGCCGCTGGGTAAAGACCGGCGACTACGGGCAGATGCGCGACGGCGAACTGCGAATGGCATCGCGAAAGCGCGACCTCATCATTCGGGGTGGCGAGAACGTGTATCCGGCCGAGATCGAGAACCGGCTCGAGGAACATCCAGAGGTCGCCGAGGTGGCGGTGTTTGGCGTCGACCATCGAGAGTTGGGCCAGGAAGTGAAGGCCGTGGTTGTGCTCGACGAGGGGGCAACGGTCGAACCCGAGGCACTCAAAGCGTTCGTTGCCGAGAAGCTGGCCTACTTCAAGGTGCCAGCGTTCGTCGAAATCCGCACCGAGCCGATGCCCCGCAACGCCACCGGCAAAGTCATGAAACACGTCCTCAGCGGCGACGCAGAAAACACCTTCGTCGAAGAGTAGTCGTCGAAGAGTGGGAGTAGGAGCGCTAGAGGGCTATTGCGCAGCCGTCGGCTCTTGGTTCTGATCCGCCCGCCAGGACGCCGTTGTCGAGCCTCATGATGATTTGGCCTCGACCCATCGACAGGCGGTGGGGCTCGATCCGAACCACGTGCCCACGTTCGCGCAGTCCTTCGATGAGTCCGGGCGGCGTCTCGGCCTCAACTCGCACGGTCCAATCTCGGTCGACCTGCCAGCGGGGTGCGTCGAGTGCTGCCTGCGGGCTGAGGCCATGGTCGATGAGTCCGGTCGCGACCTGCAGGTGGCCCTGCGGTTGCATTTCGCCACCCATCACGCCGAAGGGGCCAACCGGCTCGCCATCTCGGGTGATGAAGCTTGGGATGATGGTGTGCCTCGGCCTTTTCCCGGGATGAGCCTCGTTGGGATGGCCGGGTGTCAGCACAAACCCGGCGCCACGGTTTTGAAGTGATACGCCATGACTCGGCACCACGACGCCGCTACCAAAACCGTGATAGTTCGATTGAATGAAGCTGACCATCAGGCCCGAGCTGTCGGCGGTGCAGAGGTACACCGTGCCGCCTGTAGCTGGTTCTCCGCGGTCTGGATTGCCGGCGATGTCGCGAATGAGCGCTGCCCGTTCGGCGTGGTAGCTCGGCTCGAGCAGGCCTTGGGTCCGAAGCTGTCCATGCTGCGGGTCGCCCACATACGCGTCGGAGTCGCTGAAAGCCAGCTTCATCGCTTCGATCTGCTGGTGCCAGCTTTCGACGCTGAGCTGGGGGTGGCTTGGCGCTTCGGTATTCGCCACGATGCCTAGTGCGATTAGGGCGGCGATGCCTTGGCCGTTCGGCGGTATCTCCCAGATTTCATGACCGCCGTAACTCACCGAAATCGGGTCGACCCATTCGCCACGGTGACTCGCCAGGTCCTGTGCTGTTAGCGCGCCTCCAGTCGCGGACGAATAGCTGGTGATTGCCTCAGCGATTTCGCCTTCGTAGAAGTCCCGCAAACCGCTGCTGGCCAGCGTCTTGAGGCAGTTGGTATGGCCAGCACTTCGCCAAAGTTGACCCGCGTCGGGCACTACGCCATCGGGAGCAAAGACCGTTCCCCAGTCGGCAACCGCGGGGTCAGGATTTGCGAGGTACTGCTTTCCCGCCGCGAGCCATTGCATGGCTACGACGGGCGAAACCGGAAAGCCGTTCTCGGCAAAGCTGATGGCCGGTTCAAGAACTCGTGGCAGCGGCAGTTTGCCGAACCGCTCGTGCATCTGAGCCCACATATCGATTGCTCCGGGCACGGTCACGGCTGGCCAACCCCACTGCGGCAGCGTGTGCATCCCCTGCGCTCGGAATGGTTCGGCATCGCTGGCCATCGGCCAACGGCCCGACCCATTGAAACCGCGCAGCGAAGTGCCGTCATGGATAAGGGCAAAGCCGTCGCTTCCAAGACCGTTGGAGCACGGTTCAACCACCGTCAAAGTCGCCGCGGTAGCGATAGCCGCGTCGACGGCGTTGCCTCCGGCGGTCAGAACGCTAACCCCAGCCTGAGTAGCCAATGGTTGGCTGGTAGCCACCATCCCGTTTACGCCCATCACCGTAGAACGTTGCGAGCCGTGCGGAAATCGTCGGAGCGCCTTGGGTGATGGTCTCTTCATCAGCTTGACGAGGTGAGGATGTGATCGATGAGGTTGTTGCGTTCGTCGTAGCTGAGAAAGGCACTTTTCGCGGCGTTGATGCTTGCGGCGGTGATGTCGTCCATCGTCCAGCCCTGGTGGGTGACCAGCGCATGAAACTCTGAGCTCATGGAGCAACGGCTCATGAGTCGATTGTCGGTATTGACGGTGACCCGAAAGCCCAACGCAGCGAGCATGCCGATGGGGTGCTCGGCGCTCGAGGCAGCACCCTCGGTGTGAACGTTTGAGGTCGGGCAGACTTCGAGCGGGATACGCCGGTCGACCATGTACTGGGCCAGCGAACCCAGTCGGGCCTCGTCGCCATCATTGAATTGAATGTCTTCGATGATGCGGTAGCCGTGGCCGAGTCGCTCGGCGCCACACCACTGCAACGCTTTCCAGATCGAGCGAGGGCCGAAGCCTTCGCCAGCATGGATGGTGAAGTGAAAGTTCTCGCGTTGCAGGTACTGGAATGCCTCGAGGTGGCGTTGCGGCGGAAAGCCGTCTTCGGCGCATTCCTTTGCCACCTGGTGAAGCGCATCGGCGTGTTGCATGACACCGATGGTGTGGCGGAACTTCTCGAGGTAGAGCGGCAGGTTTCCAATGTCGTCGCCGCCACAGAAGAACCACTCCGATGCTTGGTCAGCTGTGGCGAACGGGAGCTCGTACCCGTACCGATCTGCCAATTCGATGACGGTTTCCGGACGAAGTCCGCCGTCAAGGTGATCGTGTAGGAGCACCTTGGGCGCGGCGATGATGTCGGCAAGGCTCGGCGCGTTGGCCAGGATCACGAGAACCCGCGAAGCGGTAGCGCTGGCGAGCGCTGGAGCCAGTTGTCCTCGAGATAGTGGGTGGCGCCATCGATGATGTGCACGGTGTAGGCGTGGCGAGGGTGCTCGCTGGTGTTCGGCCCGCTCCAGTGGGGGAGTGAGCCGTGCAGTGCGATGAGGGTTCCGCGCTTGGCTTCGAGCGGAACCCGCTGGGAGATGTCGTAGTCCTCGGGGTCGAACACGTCGTCGGTGGTGCCCGAGCCTTCGCGCCGGAACCGTCGCTTCACCGGAAGGCGATGTCCGCCTGGCACGGCCCACATGCAGCCGTTGTCGAGCGTGGCGTCATCGATTGCTACCCAGAATCCGACCACCGATTGCGGCTCGGTCCACAGAAAGGTGTGGTCGGTGTGCCACACCACCTCGCCACCGATACGGGGTGACTTCAGAATGTACATCGATTGCAACAGCTGCGGTTCGGCGAATCCGAGTTCGTCGACTAGAGCGGCAAGGGCATCGGTGCGGGAGAACTCGTTGAACACGGGGTCCAGATCGTGCATGGCGTGCCCGAGCTTGTTGACCGATTCGTGCTTGGGTACCGCGAGTCGGCCGCTATCGTCGAGTACGCCGTCTTCGAGAAAGAATCGAATCTTGTCGCCGGAGGTGAGGAAATAATCGTCTTGCGCATGGCTTTGCTCGGTGGTGGAAAACACCGAAGCGGCGTCGCTGGGATCGAAGTCTTCGATGAGATGCAGTGCTCGCTCGCGCAAGGCAAGGCACTGATCGGGTGTGTAGAAATCTTCGATAGCCAGAAAGCCGTCGGCTTCCCAGCGGGCCAGTTGCTCGTCGGTGATCATGCCGGGGGCCATTACGAACCTTTCCGGTAGGGTTCGCCGAGTTTGGCGGGCATGCGAAGCCGCTGGGAAAAGAACAACAACACCAGGAGCACCAACACGAAGGGAAGGATATTGCTCCACCAGCTTGGAACTGAATCGACGCTCAGCCACCAGATGAAGGCACCCGAGCCAAGCACGCCGGCCAGTACGGCATCGGTGAGCCGACGTTTCGAAATCGCCCACACCAGCACCGCCCCGAACACGATGGTGTTGACCAGCAACAGCGCGTGGCTGGCGGTGCCGTCGAGATCTTTGAGGTCGAGCCCAAAGACGTAGCCAAACAACAGTGCGCCGGCCAGCACACCACCGGGTCTCCAGTTTCCGAAGATGAGCGCAGCGAGTCCAATAAAGCCTCGACCTGCGCTGTTGCCACCTTGGAAGAGCCCGGAAAGTTCGGTCGAGATAAAGGCGCCGCCGAGGCCGGCGAGTGCTCCGGAAATAGTGACGGCGACGTACTTGTAGCGGGCGATGTTGATGCCTTGGGCTTCGCCGGCGGCCGGGTTTTCGCCGGCGATCCGCAAGCGCAGACCAAAGCGGGTGCGCCAGATGATCCAGGTGGTCACCGGAACGAGCACGAGTGCGGCGATTGCGACCCAGTGGGTGCCGCGCAGCAGGCCTCGTGCCAGGTTGGCGACATCGCTGACGTACCACCACTCGGCCTTGCCGATATCGAGGAGTACGTCGGGTGACTCCCAGCCAAAGATGGTTCCGCCGGCCAGGAACGGCACGTCCCAATCGCCGACCGACGTGGTGCGTGGCGACGTGGTGGGAGACGCCCAAATTTCATCGGACAGATAGCGGGTGATGGCCGGCGCCAAGATGTTGATGGCTACGCCCGAAATGATGTGGTCGACCTGGAAGCTCACCGTGGCGATGGCGTGCAGCAGGCCGCCGAGGCCGCCGCCGATCATGCCGATGACTAAGCCCCACCACGGGCCGTATTCGATGGACCCCCAGGCCCCGAACCACATGCCGAGGATAAGCATGCCCTCGAGCCCGATATTGACCACGCCGGCTCGCTCGCTGAACAACCCCCCCAGTCCGGCGAGGAAGATAGGTACCGCCCAGCGAAGCATTTCTCGCGAAGTCGAGACCTGGGTGAGGCGTTCGGTGCCGCTGATGCTCTGCACGATGGTGAGGAGCAAGATGCCGAGCAGCGCGTAGAGAGGCCAGCGAGCCCAGGCCGGCAGATCGTGCAGTCGTTTGAGCACGCCCATCAGGTCGTGGCCTCGATCTTGCCATTCTTGTCATTCTTGTCATCGTGCTGGAGTGCTTCGGCGGTAAGCCGGGCTTCTTCGCGATCCTGGACCCGGCGGCTAACCCCGTAGGCGATAACAGCCGCAAGCAACACGATGCCCTGCATGATGTTGACGATCTCTTTGGTGGCGGCCTGCGTGTTTTGCAAAATGCCGGCCGACACGTCGAGAAACGCAAACAGCAAGGCGGAAAGGACCATTGCAAAGGGGTTGTTACGTCCGAGCAGGGCAACGGCGATGCCGGCAAATCCGAGGCCCTTGATGGGGTCCGGCGGGAACTTTGCGCCCTCGGCAAGTTCGACCATGCCGATAAGCCCTGCCACCGCCCCCGACAGGCACATCGCGGCAACGATCATCCGTTTGGGAGGGATACCGCCAGCTCGTGCAGCGAAGGGGTTGAGGCCGCTGGCGCGAAGGTCGAACCCGAAGCGCATGTGGTTGAGCAGGAAGTGGTAGGCGAAACCAACCGCAACGGCCACAAGGAGGAGGCCGGTGAGTTCTTTGCCCTGGCCGATCTCGCGAGTGAAGATTTCGAGCAATCCGTTGATATCGGGGAACAACCCCGACTCTTCGATCGGGACGGTACCGAGGGTCGTGGAGGTAAATTGCTCCTGGTCGGCCTGCCAACGCCGTTGGAGCCACGCAATGAACCCACTGATGGCGATCGCGTTGAGCATGATGGTGGAGATCACTTCGTTCACGCCGCGGGTGACCCGAAGGACGCCGGCGATTCCGGCGTAGGCGGCCCCAACCGCCATGGCGGTAACCATGATGAGCGGGATATGCAGGATGCCGGGGAGCGAGACCAGGCTCCCGACCTGGGCGGCGATGAGGAAGGCAAACAGGTACTGGCCCTCAACACCAATGTTGAACAGGTTCATTCGGAAACCAATTGCCGCTGCGACCGCCGACAGGTACAGCGGGGTGGCCCGGTTGAGAATGTCTACCTGGGTTTCGAGCTTGGCCGCATGATCGAGCATGTCGCCGTAGGCCGAGAACGGGTTGGACCCAAAGGCCCACAGGGTGATCGACGAGATGATGAGGGTCAGAATGAACGCTCCGACCGGAGCCGACGCGCTGAAGAGAAGACGGCGCATCAGTACGTGACCTCATTCGCAGAGTCCGTG
Source organism: uncultured Acidimicrobiales bacterium (assembly GCA_938023735.1). Taxonomy (GTDB): domain Bacteria; phylum Actinomycetota; class Acidimicrobiia; order Acidimicrobiales; family SHLQ01; genus CALLQB01. The sequence goes on along the minus strand of CALJDK010000152.1, from coordinate 3,765 downwards.
GAACTGTTGGAATCGGGGGAACTGTGGCCATCGCTGTTTTGGCTGGCCGCCCCGGTCATATAGGCACCCAGGTCGCGAGGGGTGACCTCATTTGGCGAGAGTCGCGCGACCATGCGACCCCGCAGCATCACGACGATGGTGTCGGACAGGCCAATGAGTTCGTCGAGGTCGGCAGAGATAAGCAGCGTGGCGAGTCCGGCGGCACGAGCGGATCGAATTTGATCCCAAACCGCAGCCTGGGCCCCGACATCGATACCTCGGGTTGGATGCGCCGCAAGAAGTAGCGATGGGTTCGATGTGAGTTCGCGTCCGATGATGAGTTTCTGCTGGTTCCCGCCCGAGAGGGCGTGGGCGGCCACATCGATATTTGGGGTTCGGACGTCGAACTGTTCGCGAATGAGTTCGGTCTGGGCCCGGGCGCCGTTTCGGTTCATGAACCAGCGCGACCCGTATGGTTCCTGGGTTTGATGCCCGAGCGCAGCGTTCTCCCACAGCGGGGCCTGAAGCATGAGCCCTTCATGGTGGCGATCCTCGGGAACGTACCCGATGCCAGCTTCGCGTCGTTTCCGCACCGACATCGAGGTGATATCGGTGCCGAGAAGTTCGACGGAGCCACGACGAACCGTGGCGGTGCCAACAATGGCGTCCACCAGTTCGGCCTGACCGTTTCCTTCGACCCCGGCGATACCCAGAATCTCACCCTTGTGAATGGTGAGGTTGATGTCTTCGATGAGCGATCGGCCGTCGTCATCGACGACCGTAACGTCTCGGAGCGAAAGCGCGACCTTGTCGGTGACGGTGCTTTCAGCTGTCTCGGGTGTCGGCAATTCGCTTCCGACCATGAGTTCGGCAAGGTCGTGTGCCGTAACCCCATCGTTCTTGAGTGTGGCCACGGTCTTGCCTTGGCGAAGCACCGTGATGCTGTCGGAGATCTCGAGGACTTCATCGAGCTTGTGGTCGATGAACAAAATGGTTGCGCCACCGGCCTTCAACTCGCGCATGTTGTCGAACAGCGCCTCGACTTCTTGCGGGACAAGAACTGCGGTGGGCTCGTCGAGGATAAGGATTCGAGCGCCCCGATAGAGCACCTTGATGATTTCGACCCGCTGGCGTTCGCCCACTTCGAGGGTCTCGACCATGTCGTCGGGGTCGATCGTGAGGCCGTAGTCGGCGCCCACCTCGGAGAGATGTGCTTTCGCCTCTTTGAAGTTGATGGCGCCACCCGCTCGAACCGGTTCGGCGCCCAGCACAACGTTTTCGAGGACGGTGAGTTGGTCGGCCAGCATGAAGTGCTGATGAACCATGCCGATGCCGGCCTCGATGGCATCGGTTGGAGAGCCAAATGTGACGATATTTCCGTCGACCTTCATCGTCCCTTCGTCGGCTCGTTGCATGCCGTAGAGAATTTTCATCAGGGTCGACTTACCGGCACCGTTCTCGCCACAAATCGCGTGAATTTCTCCGGATTCAACCGTGAGATTCACGTTGTCGTTAGCAACAACGCCAGGGAATCGTTTGGTGATCCCGGACAGCTCAATTACCGCAGGCATAGTCCCCCATTCACCCTGCGAGCCTTCCACAAAACGGCCATCGCCGCCGACCCGAGAGGGCCGGCGACGATGGGCGAGTTTGCTAAGGACGCTTCGCTAAGGAAGCAGGCTGAATCAGCCGCCGACCTCGGTGGGGTCGGTTGGCACCGTCACGTCGCCGGCAACGATGGCTGCTTTCGCAGCTTCGAGTTCGTCGACGATGTCGTCGACGAATCCGCCGGTGGTGGAGTACCCAACGCCGTCGACCGAAAGGTCATAGACGTTCGGGCCGGCAGCGAACGCGCCGCTCTCCTGGGCCTTGAGGATCTCAAAGACGGCAACGTCGACTCGCTTGAGCATCGAGGTAAGCACGTACTCCTGCAGGCTCGCATCGACTTCACCGATGGTGTTGAACTGATCGGAGTCCACACCGATACCCCAAACCTTGCTGCCGTTGTCTTCACTGAAGTCTTTGGCGGCCTGGAACATGCCGTTTCCGGCGCCACCGGCAGCGTGGTAGATGATGTCGGCACCGTCGTCGTACATGGTGGTAGCGATGACGTTGGCGCGGTCAGGCTGGTTGAAGCCGTCGAAGTCGGGAGCGTCGGTGATGTACTCGGCGACGATCTCGATGTCGGGGTTCACCGAAAGTGCACCGGCACGGAAACCGGCTTCGAACTTCTCGATGAGGCCGAAGCAGCAGACGCCGCCGATGAAGCCAAGCTTGTTGGACTCGGTCTTGAGTGCGGCGGCAACACCGACGAGGTAGGAACCCTGCTCTTCAGCGAAGACGAGGCCAGCCACGTTGTCGCCGAAGGGAACCGGCGGGTCCTGACTGAAATCGAGCATGGCATCGTCGATGACGGCGAAGTTGGTGTCGGGGTTCTCGGCGGCAACGGCTGCGGCGTCACCGGCGAAGAGGAAGCCAACGCCGATAACGATGGGGTTGCCGTCGGCGGCGAGCTGAAGCAGCTCGGCCCGGTTGGAGCCGTCGTTGTTGGGTGATGCTTCGGTGAAGTCGACGCCAAGGTCAGCCTTTGCCTGCTCGAGGCCCGCGGCGGCGCTGTCGTTGAACGAGAGATCGCCACGGCCACCAATGTCGTAGACCAAGCCAACGCTGGTTTCGCCGTCTTCCATGGCCTCTTCGTCTTCCATGGCTTCTTCGTCTTCCATGGCTTCTTCTTCGTCGCCGTCGACGACATCTTCTGCGGCGTCAGCCACATCGGTTGCCACATCGGCGGCATCGCTACCGCAGGCAGCAGCGACGAGCGCAAAGGACGAAAGGATGGCTAGCAACAGCCACAGTCTCTTAATCATGAACCCCTCCAGGGCATTCAAGCCGGCCTGGTGACCGGCTCTTCGAAAACGGACGGCAGAGAACCGCCGCGCGAAAAGTAGCAGCTCAAATCGGCACCGGCACCGCGGCCGACAAATGTCATGAGGCAGAATCGTCGGGATCAGTCGGTTGGTGGCGGTCATGGAACCAGAAAGTCACGAACCAGAACCCGAACCGGTATAGCCCATAGGCCATCAGCGGCAGGATGCTGACAGCTACCACCAACAACAGAAGGTAGCCAGCAAGGGCCCATCCGGTTGCCGGTTCGGCAGCGAGTACTAGCACCTGCATGTTTTAGCAGGAATCGCCGGCGATTCTGGGCCCAATGTCGGCACGGGCAGGTCTTGGCGTTAACGTAGAAGCCTTATGTCGAAGCGTACGCAGAAGAAGAAGGCCAAAGCTCGTCGCAGCAAGGCCAACCACGGCCGCAAGCCAAACTTGGGTCGCAATAGCTAAGAATCCTCTCGCTGTCTGAGCAGGCACGACCTACCATGGGTTGCGTGCTCATCTACGACGGCGATTGCGGTTTCTGCACCTCAAGCGCGAGCTGGTTGATGCGGGTCATGTCTGCGCCCGGTGGTGTCGCGTCTGACGACTCTGTTGTCGTCGCTCCGTGGCAGTCGCTGGATCTCGATGAGTTTGGTCTCACCGAAGAAAACGTCACAACAGCCGCCTACTGGGTTGATCCCGACGGCTCGTTGCACCGTGGCCACTACGGCATAGCGAAAGCCTTGCGATTTGGCGGCAAACCCTGGTCGCTTGCAGGTGCAGTGATTGCTTCGCCAGCAATGGCGTGGCTCGCTGGGCCTACCTACGCGCTCATCGCGAAGAACCGGCACCGTCTTCCCGGCTCGACCGACGCCTGCAAGCTCAACCTCTAATCCGCGACACTCGTGTCTG
>CALJDK010000151.1 GCA_938023735.1 uncultured Acidimicrobiales bacterium | reverse complement strand
TATCGCACAGAAATGGCCGTTTACTGCGATACGACTTTGTGTTGGTTGGTCACCTTTACGAGCTGCCCAAAAGTTTTTCAAAAACTTCGCGAGGATACGCAGAGGTACTTCCTTATAAGGGAGTAACCGACTTTGTCGGTTTCACCCGCCCGGAAGACCCCCATGAAACTTACCGATGCAGACGAGGACGACGATCCGCTCGGTGATCGCGCCCTAAAACCTGACAGGCTTGCGTTTCAACCAAATGGTTTCCATGAAGACGACTTTATCGATGCACTCGCCGCCAAAGAGGCAACCGACGAAGCCCACCGGCTTCAACGCCTGGCCGACCAGGACGTCGTGCTCACGCTTCAACTTCAAGGGTTCGACACGTCGACTCCCGAATGGCGCACATTCGCTGAAGCCCTTGCCAGCTATGCCTACTCGGTCCTAGTCGGCTGGTTAGTCACTGGGGTGGTTTATCGAATGGCGTCGTTGCAGAGGAACGGCAAGGGCGTCTATGGCCTGGCCTGGGCCAGGTGCCAGATGATCTTCGCCTTCACGGTGACGAAGCCCATGCACTTGCGGCCGAGGTAGTGATTGTGGCCATCCAGAAGTTTCGAACGAAGACCTTGATGAACAAGGACCCGGCGAAAAGGTGGCGAATCGACGGGGGAGCGAGCATCAAGACCTTCTTCATCGGGAGATGCCTCATGGAACTCCCGGACGTCTTCGAACGCTGGGACCGCACCGAGCGCCAGAGCAGGCTCCGACTCGACCCGTACGACAAGTTGACCGGCGAAGACGCCACACACCACGCCAGCCTTGAAACCCCGCCATTCGTTAGCGCCGAGCTCAACCGGGTATTCGAGGGAATCGATCCCTTGATCCGGGTCATGTTCGAACTGCACCAAGAGGGCTACACGTACGAAGAGATCGCAGAAATGCTCACCGGGGCCGGACACCCCACAACAGTCGGGCAAGTCCGAACGAAAATGTCTCGATCTCGCATCACCATGAAAACGAGGACGTAAGAGAAATGACCAGCAAGAAACGAGCCGCCGCGATGAGCTACAAGATCAGTCGCTCATCGTTAGGAACGCCAGCCGCCCGAAAGCTACGGTCCCGCACCCCACCCGCCGTCACTAGAAGCATCGTGGTGCGGTCATCGAGGCCAGCGACTAAGCGTTTGAAATAATCCGCGACGATTCAGCTTGGTCGGTCCTTACAAGCCCTCTGAGAGGGTGGATACGACCACTCTCCTGATCGAGGAGGCCCAATGGCTAAATCACGAAAAACAAGTGCCCGAGCCGGGCGAGCAGCATCAAAGGTGCTGCGAGATGGCCGAACCAGTAAGGCGTCTAAGACCGCTGCGGCGTCCGCACTGTCACAGCGAGCACCGAAACGAGGCAAGCGATGAGTACACGACGAACATCTACTCGAACTGCCACTCAAAGAGTTCGAGTTCGACGCGCCAACGGCCGCACAACGACTATCCCTGTCAAGGTGAAAATCACTACGACGACGACCACCACTCGGAGAAGGCGATGAAATTCGAGATCCGTAAGTCCAACAACCCTGACCAGCCGTACTACTGGCGCATAGTGGCAGACAAAAACGGTGAGACACTGGCGCACAGCGAGACATACGTAAGCAAGGCCGATTGCCACAACGCCATCGCCATCGTTGCAGCGGGCGCAGCCACAGCTGAGGTCGACGACCTGACCTAACCCCGCTCATAGCAGCAACTGATTCGTTTGGTGCGATAGCGTAGGGCTGCCAGATATGCCGGTGTCGGGACACCATCTGGATCAGGACTGATGGCGCTGTTCACCCGGGGGTGCGACTTCGTCAAACCATCGCTGAAAGCCTGGGTTCTCGTTCACCCATGGGTAACTCAACTTCAGGTCGTCAAGGAGAGTCACCCACAAGCCATCGACCTGCTCGCAGAAACTGTCAACACTAAATCCGTCCACGAGACAAAAGAAGGCGCCATCGTGACGTCTCGGAGTGCGCCTCCAGATCGAGAACGCCTCTCCATCTCGGCGGAATTCAAGAACTGTGTCACCTCCACCGAAGCGTATGGGTTCGTGATCCCCAGCGGCCCACCGTCGAGCGCCTGTCACGTAACCGCTGACTCCAACGATCAGATTCACGTGATCGGTGTAAGTAACACCATCCTCGCTCGAAATCAGAACGGCACCGACCATACCATGCTCGCGCACATCCGAATCTGAATCGGTGCGGAGATACTCGTCCCAGCTAACGGGCGCGTATTCCTCACCTTTCGCGGCAGCTCTCTCGGCATTGACCTTCTGGAGTCGCTCCCAGCCACCGCGACGACTCCAACCGTCAGGGTCGTGCATTTCATAGGTGACCCGCACGCGTGCTGGATGCTGGCTGACCATTTCGGTGAGGATAGCCGTCGAGGAGCCCTATGGAATAGGGTGCGCTGTCCAAGCTTGACCAGCGTAGCCACCCGGTTTCACAACGAACCGGACTCCGTTAGAAGCTTTGGAGGCAAGCACACCGCCGGCGTCGTAGTAGGTGGTGCCGAAGGGGTCGCCGTTGAACGTCCCACTATCGGGCCTCCAGTCGTATTCCATGTTGTCAGTCTCCTCGTTAACCTTGCCGTCACTCCAGCAATATGCAATTCGTAGCATGTCTAGAAGCTTGTTCTCATCGATCGCGTCATCAAAGATGCTGTAATTCGGATACTTGCCAGCCGTTGGAGCCCCAAGATCGTCAAGGATGACCGGCGCCGTGCCATATAGGTGTACCGCTTGGATCTTTCCCATTCGTTCTGCGGTGAAGTCTGGTAGCGGCATACCAGGGTTTTTGCTCTCGGGTGGACAGACTTCGCGGTCGTCATAAGGGCCTCCGAAGTAAGGCGGCCCCTGGTCGTATCCGCCTGTTGAAAGCAGTAGCTGCAGCACAAGCAGTGCTGCTATCAAACGACCGTTCCGCACCTTTATCGGGGCCGCTACCAAACCCTGGTTCGGTGCTCCCGGATCGGCGCTGTCTGTCGAGGTGAGCACGGAGGCTGTGGGTCCACCGGCATACCCATTGAATGGCCTGACAGCAATGATTGCCCGGTATTCGTCTTCGTCGCCGAGGAAGTCAAGATCGTCTTCAAAGGAGTAAATCGCTGTTGGAGCGAGAGGGTTCGCTGTTACCGTGCCGACGAGTTCGGGCATTGGGGTGTTAATCGGATTCCCATCCGAATCGATCAAGCGAGTTCGCCAAATCTGATAGTGAGTTGCGGCTGGCACTTCGTACCAATTCAGCATCACCGTCCAATCGAGGAACTCGATCAGGCCGCCACCATCGTCTTGTTTACCACCTGAGACGGAACCGACAAGCCCACCAACTGCTGCCGGCGGCGGGTCGACGAAGGCATTCGTAGATTCGGCTCGTCGACTGTCAGGGCCGATGAGGTCGTATTGAACGAGACCCGGCGTGAAGAGGTCGTTGGTGCCGCTTTGGGTGAAGGCCCCACCGGCGGTGTAGGTGCCTTGGCTATTAATAGCGGCGGCGTCGACTCCTCGGACGGAGTCGGTGTTGGTGTCCCAACGGGCGATAAGGAGTCCAGTGTCGAGGTTAACGGCGGAGAGTTTCTGGTTGAAGAGGCCGCCGGGGTAGTCGGTGGCGTCGTTGACGTAGTCGTAGTGGCCGCCGATGTAGAGAAGCTTGTTGACAGGGTCGGGGGTGCAGGTCATCACACCGCCGTCGGTGTATGGCCCCCAGACTCGGCCAGCGATCTTTACTGAGTTCCCGGACCAAGTGAAAAACTTGCCGACGTTGTACTGGCTTCGTCGATTGTTTGCGCCGTCATCGACGAGTTGGCCTTGGCCTTCGGTTGACCACCAGTCCCCACAGGCAATGATTCGCGCCCCGTTACTGTCGTTGACGTAATGGATCTCTTCGATTTGAGCGAACCCGTCGTTGGGGTCTTCAAGTTGAGGAGCAAACGGCTGCACGTCACTGTTGGCTTTCACCCTGGCGATGCTGTCTCGCTCGTTGGCTGGCTGGTCTCCACCAACATGAGTGAACTGACCCCCGATGTACAGAGCACCTTCGCCAGGAGTCAGCGCAATGTCGATCACATTGGTGAACTTCGAGTCGGGGTCGCCCGCCTCGAGCGACTTAATCTCCGCATCAAAGGATTGAACAACATTGACATTCGCACCGTTCAACGTGACCTTAGTGAGGCTCCTTCGATCAAAGTCGCCGTTGCTGGCCTTCACCTGGGTGAAAGTTCCACCGATGTACAAGGTGTTGCCGTTGTTCGCTACAGCAATCGATCGGACCGCACCGGTGTTGAAAGCGAGATCGAAGTCGTCGTCGAAGTCACCGTTGGGGTTGTTGGCGAGCGCGATTCGTTCAACATTTCGGCGGCTCCTGAAACCTGGGATGCCTTTGGTGTTGGCTTTACCGCCGACATAGAGCCAGCCGCCATCAAGGTCGAGTTCGAGATCATGAACCGGGCGGCCGTCGAAGGTATTTGACCAGAGCTGGCTCGACGATCCGTTGACGATACGGCAGGCGATGACTCCGAATTGGCCAGCTACGTAGTAGATGTCGTCGTTGGGTGCGAGGTTCTGGATCTCGATGTCGTCGATCCACCGTTTTGAGTCCGGCCCGTCAGGAGACGGAGAAGCGGGCACGTTGCAAGTTGGGCTGTTCCCGGCGATGAATGATCCGGTGCTTATTTTGCGGCCGGGCATACCGGGCTCATTCGAGTCAGGCGTGCAATCAGCTGACCGAAGCCATGAGACTGCTCCATCAAAGAGAAGCCATGCTTCCCAACTCAGATTAGCCATAGCCTGCTTATCGACTGGGAAAGCGACTCGGCAGCCTTGGGCGATTCCGTTGTCCATCACTGCGCCGATGTCGTAAGCGAACAATGCCGGAATCCCATTCGATGTCGAAGCGATTACCTGCTGATCATTTCCCGGCTCGATGGAACTACCACCCATGAACGTCACGTTTCGTTGCGTGTCAATCTCGAACGTCGCCCCAGAGAACTCTGGTGCGTCAGCCAGTGCTGCCGAGATTGGGTGACTTTGATCAACAAGCACAAGCTCGCTAGCGGTTTCATACGAAGATGCAGCGGGACCCAGAAGGCCGAGGTTGCGAACCACTGCAGGCTTCATGACCAGTACCGGCACCGACGCCATCTTCAGCCACTGCTGTAGATCGGTTGTCAGGACATGGGGTGAAACAACCACCAAGTCCATGTCTCGCAAACTGCCCGAATCCAAGATGTTGGCCTGACGTACCTTCACGTCATAGCCCAGGTCCCGGAGCCTCGAAACGTACGAAGCGTCGATGAAGGTCCCGTTCTCGACCGAGTTCGGACCATAGGTCGCTACATCACTCGTCGAAATGAACAGCACCTGATCACCAGCACCACTCGGTGTGGTCCCACCGCCATTGGTACCCGGCTGCGGCGTAGCAGGTTGCGGGCCAACATCAGCGACTGCTGGCGAAGCCAAAAGTGAAGCGATCAACGCAACGACAACCATCGTTACAACAACAAAAACTGGACGAGATTTCCGCCGTGACAACACTCAAACTCCCAAAGGTTCAGACCGAGAAGGGCCCTGTCTAGCACATCATTCGAAACTGTCCATTTGATCAATTCACAGCCCATGTCCGCCCATTCGAGCTTCTTTCCCTTCATTCTGGGGCAGAATTGGATCTGACTTTATAAAACAGTGGTTTGGGGGTAGGGTTTTGGGTGTGGTTGAGCGCAGCGACTGTTTGGGGGTAGCGGGGGTTGTGGTTTTGGTGCGGGCTGGGGTGTGTTGTGGCGGTTAGGGCGACGAAGATTCAGGGCGCTGGTGGGGGGGCGCCTGGTGGCGGTGTGGGCCGGTATTACGACAGGCGGGCCGAGATCGCGGCGCTGCAGTCGGGCAGGGCTGGCGAGTATTACGACGGGTCAAACATCGCAGCGAAATGGTGGGGCGACGGCCGCCAGGTGCATGGTCTGGAGGGGTCGCCGGAGGCGAAACAGATAGCGGCGTTGATTGATGGGGTGTCGCCGGTTGATGGGTCACAGCTGGGGCGGGTGTTCAACAATGTGAAACTCGATGAGTTTGGTGAGCGGGTGCCGGGGTCGACGGGTTCGGTGCGGGCGTATGATGTGACGTTCACGGTGCCAAAGGACGTGTCGGTGGCGTGGGCGGCACATCACGTGGCCGGCGAGGTTGGTAAGGCTGATGAGGTTGTCGAAGCAATGATGGCTTCGGTCGAGGCCGTGATGGCCAAGGTGCAGGCTGATGCGTACACCCGAGTCAAAGGCGTGAACGTTCCAGTAGCGGGGTTGACGGCGGCGATGATTCCGGAGATGACGTCACGCGATGGGGATCCGGCGTTGCATTGCCATGTGGTGATCTCGGCGAAGGTGCAGGATTATCAGACCGGGAACTGGCGGGCGTTGCGGGGCACCGACCTGATGAAAGGCGGCCGAGGCTTCGCTGGGTTGTTTCATGCCGGGATGCAAACCGAACTAACCACCCGCCTCGGCTATGACTGGGGCGAGCAGCGGGGCCTTTATGACGCCAAACTCGTCGGTGTTCCCGACGAAGCTTGTGAGGCGTTTTCGAAACGTACCCACGGCACCGGGTTGGTTGATTCTGACGGGACACCACGGCTATCGATCACTGCTCAGATCGCCGCCGACACCGAAGCATTCACCGCCGAGCATGGCCGAGCGCCCCAGCCTCGGGAACTGCATCGGATTGAGCGGTCCGCAGCGAAACGATGCCGGCCCTCAAAACCCGCCGAACAGCCCCTGCATGAACTCGTCGACCAGTGGACACATGAGCTCTCCACCCTGGAACGCACGATCGAGTTTCCAGATCGGGCGCAGGTCCGCCGGAACCGTCGAGGACGACGGCTTTCGGAAGTACATCTTCGACATGCCAAACAAGCCGCGTTGGCGGAGCTATCCGACGGGGTTGAGGGCGGACGGTTGAAAGGCCAGAACACGTTCACTCGGGCTGACCTGACTGCCGCGATCAGCCGGAACCTGCCGGCCGGGTACGGCGGCAGCGCCGCCGAACTCACCAACCACATCACCGCAGCCGTTGACGAGGTCCTCGGCCAAACCAATGTCCGGCATCTCTCCGACATAAGCGTTGAGCCGGCGTTGCGGGTCTACTCCCCCACCCACGTGCTTGAACAAGAACAACGAATCCTCGACTACTTCGACACCGCCGCCACCCGACCCTCCACTCGGGCCGGGCTCGCGGAACGCCTCCGCAACACGACAACAAAAGACAAGGCGCCTTCGTTGAGTGCCGGGCAGCTCGAAGCAGCCGAACAGATCGGCGGCACCGGCCAGATTGTTGCTGTGGTAGGGCCGGCGGGTGCTGGTAAAACAACCGCGATCCGCACCGGAACCGACCACCTCATTGCTGGCGGCCATCAGGTGTTGGCGTTAGCGCCATCAGCGAAAGCGGCGAGCCAGTTGGGTGATTCGACTGGGTTGGCGGCCGATACGTTGGCCCGGTTCCTCCTGGAGCACACCCAACGTGACAACGGCCCGGCCGAACCGTACCGGCTCGAGGCGGGGGCAACGATCGTTGTTGATGAGGCCGGGATGGTCACCACCAACGACTTCGACCAGCTCACCCAAATCGCCGACCAACACAACGCACGCCTCGTACTCGTCGGCGACTATGAACAGTTTTCTGCTGTTGGGCGTGGCGGCATCTTCGAACACCTCACCCATACTCTGCCAGCGGGGCGGGTCGTGGAACTCGATGAGGTGTTCCGGTTCGACCAGGCATGGGAAGGCGCCGGGTCACTACAGATACGGGCCGGGAACGCCAGCATCATTGACCTTTACGCTGAGCATGGCCGCATCACCGCCACCACCGGGGACACCATCACCCGCACCGCTGTCGAACAGTACATGGACCACCTGGGCGACGGTCACCAGGTCGGCCTATACACCCCAACCATCGCCAACGCCGTCGCCCTCAACACCGAAATACAGCAACGCCTAGCCAGCGCTGGCCGTCTCGGACCGGCCCTCAAACCGAAAACCCGTCACGGCGAAACGTTGCATGTTGGGGACCGGATCGTGACTCGCCGCAACGACTCGACCATTACGACCCATCGGGGTGAACGGGTCCGTAACCGCGACAACTGGACCATTACCGGCAACACTACAAACGGCGTGGCGGCGGTGGCTGAGGACGGGAACCGGATAGTGCTCCCTGCCGCCTACGTCAAAGACCACGTCGAGTTGGGGTACGCGCAAACGTCGATGGCCGCTCAAGGGCTCACCATCACCAAAGCCATCTCCGTCTACTACGACAACGACGTCTTGCAGCGCGACAGTATTTATGTGCCGCTCACCCGAGGCGAACAACGCAACCAAGCAATCGTATCGACCCCCAACGGCCTCGGACACGAAGCAATCGACCGACTCAAAACCGGAATCGGACGCCGCACGTCGAACACCCTCGCCACCGCCCACACCCTCGAACAAAACACCTCCGACCTCGACAGGCCACTCCCCTCTCCCCCCTCGTTGTCGGGTTCGGTGGTTGTTCGTCGGGAGCAGCTTGCCGGGTTGGGTGACCAGATCGAGTCGTTGTCGCAACGGGTTGTTATCGCTCAGGATTGGGTTGGCCGGTATTCCCAGGATCATGACGTGCAGAACCTGACCGAAAACCGGCAAGAAGCCGACATTCTGGCGCCCCAGATCAAACGGCTCGTCCAAGACGGCAACCACAAGACAGCGTTAAAGCTCCAAGAGCGTTACGACCTGCTCACCCGAGACATCACCCGAGCCGAAGGCATTCTGGCCGGCATCGAGCAGCGAAAAACGTTTATCGCCGATGCCCCGAAACAGATCGAACAACTAACCGCCGAGAAGCAAACACTGACCCTCAACTACGCCGCCAACGATCCGACTCTTGCCCAGGAGGCTGTGGCGATTCTTGAGCCCCGCCGGGAAGCAGCCGTGGTCAAGATCAACCAGATTGTTGACCTTGAGGTCAAGACCCGGGCCCGGGGAGGTGAACGGGCCGCTGACTTCTTGTCTCTGCTCGACACCACCATCACCGAACACCGCCAAATCGTTGACCAACTCCGCCAGCTCGACCCGACCATCCGACACGGCCACTACGACCAAGATCATGTCGAAACCCAGATACGGACTCGGGTGATTGCGGTTCTTGAACCGCAACGAGAAACAGCGATCGCCACGATCGGCGAGCTCGTCGACAGCCAAGTCCAAGCAGTAGCCGGGTTCCGCTCTTCCAAAACGTATGTTGATCGGATCGACACGGCCATCCAAACCGCGACCTCCTTAACCGACCGGCTCAACAGCCTCGGACCCGACACGCCCTACCCGGCACCCAAACCCCGAGCAGAACTCGACCAACTCATAAAAGAACAAGCCGCTGCGTTGCGTAAAGACAGAGAACGGACACGACCACCCCGCCAGATCGACCCACCAGGACTCAGCCGCTAACGGGCCGTCGCCGGGAACAGCCGATCTCCATCAACGCCAGCAAGCAATGCCTCGGCGAAATCATCTCCCTCGAACACCTCTGACCTTGTTCGTTAAAAGCTTCAGCGGCGGAGCCGCTGCCGTTCTTTGGTCCTGTCGCTACCAGCAAAAGGGTCGATTCAACGCTGCCGGTCTCAACAACGGTGGACATTTGACAGTGGGTCGCCCGAAGGGCGGCGATAACGGGCTTCGGGGTTTCACCGCCCCAGGTGGTGCACGAAGGTTCGGTACCTCCCCGAGACCCCTCCCATATGGTCACCCCGGTATCGCTTGGGTTGGGTGACCGTTGCGGGTTCGAGCGCTCCACGACTTCGCCTCCGGCCGGCTACCGCCCCCCACTTCGTGGGGGTTGCTCCCACCCGCTGGCTCCGCAGTGGTCTGCACCATTCGCCAGCCGGCGAATGTGTTTTTGAGCTACCAAGTCAGAAAATATGAGTTAGGTGTGTTGGTTGGGGCCCTGCGGGCAAACGCATTCCGGAACAACTCCACTCTCTTGCCCTCAAACGTCTTCTGCTCGAACAACCAAGCTTCTTCAACTAAGGCAGAGATGACCTCCCTACTTCCAATGGCGTGCCTCTCCGACCAC
>CALJDK010000150.1 GCA_938023735.1 uncultured Acidimicrobiales bacterium | reverse complement strand
ATCTGGAACCCGATTCACACCGACAAGGCGGTGGCGTTGGCGTCGGGACTGCCCGACATCATCCTGCACGGAACCGCCAACCTTGCCCATGGTGTCTCTGCGGTCGTGGCCTTGCATTGCGAAAACAAGCCCGAGCGAGTTCGACGGATCGTGTGCCGATTCGCCGCGATGGTGTTGCTGCCGTCGACCATGACCGTTCGTGTCTGGCCGCCCACCGCTTACGGCGAGGGACACGCGGTGGCCTTTGACGTGCTGAATGCCGAGGGTGCACCAGCCGTCAAGGACGGCATCGTTTTGATCGCGTAGGCCCGAGCCGTCGCCTGCTTTGGCTCGCTTCTACCCGCTGCCAGTTCGCTCAGAAAACGCCAAAGGAAACGTGCCGACCTGCCGATAAGTTCCTGTGAAAGACGGATTGTTTGCACGATAGGCAGGGGTTTCGCTTCTATGACTTTCACCAAGAACAAACCACTACTCGCAGCGATAGCGCTGGTCCTTGTGGCCGTCGGCGCCTGGTTGGCATTTGGCTTCTTCGGAATCCAAACCGCTTTCCTTGACGATGAGGTCGACGAGGCCGGCCCAGTCTTCATGGCATCGATCGAAGAACAAGAAGAGGTCGTTACCACCGACGAGTTTCAGGAAGCGATGGTCGAGGCCGAGAAGGAGCTCACCGAGAGCAACGAGGAGATGATGCCCGGCGAAATCGTCACCCTGTACACCGGCCAGTTTCTCGGCCGCTCGAGCTATGACATCAGTGGCCGCGCCGATGTGCTCAATGACGGCACCGAACAACGCTTCCTCCGCTTTGAAGACTTCGAGTCGAGCAACGGACCCGACCTCAAGGTGTATTTGCGAGCCGAAAACGGCGACTTCGTAAGCCTCGGCGACCTGAAGGGCAACATCGGTAGCCAGAACTACGAGATTCCGACCGATGTCGACCTCGACGTGTTCAACACGGTCGAGATCTGGTGCGAGCGATTCGGCGTGGGCTTTGGTGGGGCCCCGATCGCTTCGGTCTAGTCCCCCCGGGGAAGGACCGACACATGTCACACCCCGAATCCCACAGCGGCCCTTGCGATGACTGTAAGGCATACCTTACAGTCATCGAACATGACGCTTAAAGCAGCCCTTCCGGGTCGTTCGATCCGGTCGATCTTGTCGAACCTGTCGATCTTGCTGGGAGTCGCACTCCTCGCTGCCGCCTGCGGGTCGTCGGACTCCGCCGACGATGCGTCGGGCACGATCACCGTGTACTCGGGACGAGGCGAAGACCTTATCCAGCCGGTGCTCGACGCGTTCGAAGAAGAAACCGGCATCACGATTGATGTCCGCTACGGAAACTCTGCCGACATGGCGCTGCAGATTGATACCGAAGGCGACCGGTCTCCCGCCGATGTGTATATCGGTCAAAGCCCCGGCGCCGTTGGGTTCCTCGACCAGCAAGGCCTACTGGCCGAGCTACCGGCCGACACCCTCAGCAAGGTAGATGGCGCTTACCAAGCCTCCACCGGCAACTGGGTGGGCATTACCGGCCGGGTTCGGGTGCTTGTGTACAACACCGACCTTGTTGACCCATCAGAACTCCCCGACTCGGTTCTCGACCTCACCAAGCCCGAGTTTGCCGGCCGCGTCGCCGTCGCACCGAGCAACGGATCCTTCCAGGACTTCGTCACCGGCATGCGAGGCAGCCTGGGCGACGACACCACCGCCGACTGGCTGGCCGCGATGGCTAGCAACAACACACCCAACTACCCCAAGAACGGTCCCATCGTCGACGCGGTCACCCGGGGCGAGGTCGAGATGGGCCTCGTCAACCACTACTACCTGCTCGAATTCCTCGAAGAGGACCCCAGCCTGCCGGCCGCGAACCACATCTTCGCTGCGGGCGATATCGGCTCGATGCTTATCACCTCGGCTGCAGCCGTCATTGGCTCGTCCGACAACGCCGGCGAAGCACAGCAGCTCATCGACTTCCTCTTGTCTGCAGACGCCCAAACCCTCTCCGCCAACGGCGAGAAAGAGTACCCGCTCATCGCCGGAGTCAACGCCCCCGAAGGCCTTGCCCCTCTCGCCGATCTGGCCAGCGTGACCGTCGACCTCAACGAACTCGCCGACGGCCTCACCGGCACGCAAAAGCTCATCGAAGACAGCGGCATTATCGAGTGACCTCGACGGCGCTGCCCGGTACGCCCACTGGTGTCGCTTCCGTGCCCCGCACGGCGCGGCGGGCCGCGCCCCCGAAGATCCTGGTTCTGGTGGTAGCCGTACTCACCATCTGCTTTGCCGGACCCCTGCTATTCGTCATCTACCGCAACGTCCGACTTGGGGCCGACTACGGCAACATCCTCACCAGCTCTCGCACGTGGGGGCCCTTTTGGCGATCGCTGCTGCTGGGAACAACGGTCGCAACACTCAGCGCCGTGGTTGGGACCGGGCTGGCCTGGGTGACCATCCGCACCGATGTGCCGGGCGCCCGAGTGTGGCGACTTCTTGCGCCGCTGCCGCTGGTGTTCCCCTCGTTCGTCGGGGCCACGGCCCTCATCAGCGCGTTTGCCAGCGGCGGCGTTCTCGAACAAGCGGTTAGTCAACTGGGAATCGAAGTACCCGAGCTCGCCGGCTTCTGGGCCGCAGTGCTGGTTCTTACCCTATTCACCTACCCGTATGTGTTTCTTCCGGTTGCGGCCCGACTTCGTCGTCTACCGGCATCGCTCGAAGAATCAGCCCGGTTGCTCGGACGGTCGCCAATCGGTGTTTTCACCACGGTCGTCGCGCCGCAGCTTCGCACTTCGATTTCGGCCGGAGCGAGCCTGGTGTTCCTCTACACCATCTCCGATTTCGGAGCCGTCCAGCTGCTTCGGTACGACACGCTCACTCGGGTGATCTACTCCAACGCCTTTGCTGACCAAGCCCTGGTGATGGCGCTTAGCCTGCTGCTTGCCGTGGTTGCGCTGGCCGTGGTGTGGTTTGAGGGTCGCCAGCTTTCTCGTCAGCTTGTCTTTGCCGACTCGGCGCAACGAGTGGCGCTTCCAATCCGCCTCCGCACCTCGCGTTGGCCAGTACTGGCCGTTCTCGGCGTGTTCTTCGCCTTCGCTCTTGTGGGCCCAATCGTTTCGCTCGGGTTCTGGGCGCTTCGAGGCATTCAGTCCGACCGCACCAGCGGCTCGCTCCTTATTTCGACCGACGGGCTGGCCAGCGCAATCGGCAACACGGTGCTGGTGAGTATCGTCGCCGCCATACTTACCGTGCTGGTGGTCCTTCCCTTCGCCTACTACTCGGCGCGCCATCCCGGACGCCCTAGCCGGCTCGCGTCGAGCGTCGTTATCAGCGGCTTCGCAATGCCAGGCCTGGTTCTGGCCATCTCGTTTGTGTTCTGGGTGGTCAACTCCGATGCCCTGTTCCGCTTCTACCAAACCCTGCCGCTTCTCATCGTTGCCTACATTCTGCATTTCGGCGCTCAAGCGGCCCGAACCTCCGAGGTTGCCGTAGGCGCCCTTCCCGACGGCGTCGAAGATGCGGCGCGGGTCCTCGGCGCCGGCCGACTGCGCCGTTTCCTCAGCATCGAGTTGCCCATCATTACGCCCGGACTCTTGGCGGCGATGGGGTTGGTCCTGCTTTCGACCATGAAAGAGCTGCCCGCCACCCTGTTTCTTCGACCCAATGGCTTCGACACCCTCGCTACCAGAATCTGGGCATCGATGGACAACATTTCGCTGGCCAAGGCGGGGCTTGAATCACTCATCCTGCTTGCCGTGTCGGCCGTGCTCACCTGGTTGCTGATTCTCCGGCACGCCGAGTCAGCCGGGTAGTCACGTTCGTCGTTCCAGCCTCGGGTCGCTAACTTACGGACGTGAACGAGCCTGGCCAATCCAACCTCAGCGAAGCAACCGTGCATCAACAGGTGACCGACTGGTTCCACAGCGCTTGGGACCCGTCGCTCTCGCTGTTGGCCTGGCGCGACCTGCTGGTCGACTCGGGTTGGGCCGTGCCGTCGTGGTCGTCGAACTGGTTCGGACGCGACCTTCCGGCGTGGGCCGATCGGGTTGCCCACTCTGCTATCCGCAAGGCTGGCGGCGTGGCCGTGCCGCTCGGTGCCGGATTCGGACTGGCTGCGCCCACCATGTACGACCATGCGTCGGACCAACTGAAAACCAAGTATCTGCGCAGCACCCTTACCGGCGAGCTGGCGTGGTGTCAGCTGTTCTCCGAGCCCGGCGCCGGCTCGGACCTGGCCGGGCTCAAAGCCACGGCAATCCGCGATGGCGATGAGTGGATTATCAACGGACAAAAGGTGTGGAACACCAGCGCCGACCACGCCGATATGGCCATCCTTGTGGCCCGCACCGACTGGGGCGTCTCCAAACACAGCGGTCTTTCGTACTTCCTCATCGAGATGCTCCAGCCGGGTGTCGAGGTACGCCCCATCGAGCAAATGAACTACCACAACTCGTTCAACGAGGTGTTTCTGTCCGACGCCCGCGTGCCGCACGAGAACATGGTGGCGGGTGAAGGCGACGGCTGGAAGGTGGCCCGGGGAACCTTGGCCCACGAGCGGTCGTTCTCGAGTCAACGCAACGCCGACCTCTCCCCTGCTGCGTCCGGCCGAGTCATCGACGAAGCGCAGGCCGAAGCGGTGGAGTACCTCAAAACCTACGAGTGGTATCCGCAACGTATGGGCCGACCCGATCTGGTAACTCCGCAGGCCAAGGCCCGGGGCAAGATCAACGACCCGGTGCTCCGTCAAGCAATGATGGAACTCACCAGCTTCCAGCAGGCATCCGAGTGGACAGCTGGGCGAGCAAAGGCCGCCCGCGAGCTAGGACGCCCGCCAGGGTCGGAAGGGTCCATTGGCAAGCTTGCACTTTCGGAGGTGGCACGGCGATCCAACCACGTGCATTCCACCATCGCCGGGGCGCGAGGCATGTTGCGCGATGGCCCCGAGCCTAACGATGAGGTCGTCGCCGAAGTACTGGTGTCGACACCCGCACAGTCAATCGCCGGTGGCACCGACGAGATCCAACACAACATTCTCGGAGAGAACATGCTCGGGCTCCCAAAGGAACCATCGGTCGATCGGGGAATGCCGTTCCGCGATGTTGGAGGCTCGTCATCATGACCGAACCGATCTTCGAAAACGCGGCGGTTACCGCATCGATTGGCACCGACTTCGTCGCCACCATTGAACTCACCAACCCGCCCAACAATTTCTTTTCACTCGAGCAGATCGGCGGTGTCGCCGACGCTCTTGAACGACTCGACGCCGAAAGCTCGTGCCGAGCTGCGGTGCTCCGTGCCGAGGGCAAACACTTCTGCGCTGGCGCAGACTTCGCCGCAAGCTCGCGGAGCTACACCACCAAAGATCTGTACGCCGCTGCGGTGCGAATCTTTCGCACGCAGACACCGGTCGTCGCTGCCATTCAAGGAGCAGCGATCGGCGGCGGGCTTGGACTTGCCCTCTCTGCGGACTTCCGCGTGGCGGCACCCGAGGCCAGATTCAGCGCCAACTTCGCCCGCCTCGGGTTCCATCAAGGGTTCGGGCTTACCGTCACGCTTCCCGCTCTCGTCGGACAACAGGCCACCGCCGACCTTCTCTACACAGGGCGGCGGGTGAAGGGCGATGAAGCGGTGCAACTGGGGCTGGCCGACAAACTCGTCGACCTCAGCGCACTGCATGACACGGCCCATGAAATGGCCCGGGAGATCGCCATCTCTGCTCCGTTGGCGGTGCGCAGTATTCGCACGACGCTACGCGGCGACTTGGCCGACCGGGTCGAGGCCGCCACCGCACATGAGGCGGTCGAACAAGAATGGCTGCGCGCCACCGCCGACTTCATCGAAGGCAACCGAGCGATGGCCGAACGGCGAGAGCCCAACTTCACCGGCGAGTGAACAGCCTGTCTTCGGGGCAGCGCTAGCTGTTGATCTGACCGATCACGTTCTCGCCGAACTGTGCGAGACGATCAAGTCCACCGGGCCCGGCAAAAGCGAACGCCGGAATCATGATGCGGCCCGCACCCGCTTCGATCTTGGCTTCGACGCCCTGTAACGGATCGTTGGCGAAATCGCCAAACATGGCGTTGATCTCGATCGATGCCGGGTCGCGATCACTCGCCTCGGCCTTCTCGTGGAGGCGAGCCACCAGACCAGCGAGCCGTTCGTTGTTGCCCTCTCCGGGGAAGTAGCCGTCGGCCATCCGGACCGCCCGACGGATGGCAACATCGGAGTCGCCGCCCACCAGAATCGGAATGTTGTCCTGCACTGGGCGGGGGCTGCACGTGACCGGGTCGAAGTCGACGAACTCGCCGTGGTATTCGGCCGCCGGCCCGGCCCATAGCGCCTGCATGGCTTCGATGTACTCGTCGTTGCGTTTCCCGCGCCGCTCCCACGGAATACCCAACGCCACAAACTCTTCTTCGAGCCAACCAACACCCAAACCGAGCTCGAGGCGGCCGCCCGAGATGCGGTCGAGCGTGGCTAACTCCTTCGCCAGAACAAGTGGGTTGCGCTGCGGCACGATGAGGATGCACGTTCCCAGCCGCAACTTCGACGTTGCGGCGGCAGCAAACGCCAACCAGATCAGCGGATCGGGAATGGGCGTGTCGTTCTCGGCTGGGATCTTGCCGTCTTTGCTGTAGGGGTACGACGATTCGATCGAAACTGGCAGCACCACATGCTCACCGCCCCACAACGACTCGAATCCGGCTTCTTCGGCAACGTGACACAACTCGAGAGTGTCGGGGCCATTGAACGCAACGGAACTGGCAAAGGCGAGTCCAAATTTCATAGGCCGACCCTACGAACCTCTGGGCCTGATGTCGAAAGCAGCGCCACATTGACTGACTACACCCGCCGATACTCGCGCACCGAAAGGAAGCCAAACACGATGACGGTTCCGAGGCTCCACAAAAGCGTGCTGATGAGCGGACCGGCAATGTCGCCGCCCTGGGTCATTGCGCGGATTGTGTCGACCGCCTTGGTCACCGGTTGATTCTCGGCAAACACCTGGAGCCAGTTGGGCATGTTCTCTACCGGCGCAAACGTTGAGGCCGCGAACGTAAGCGGAAACGCCGGGATAAAACTGGCGGCCTGCACGGCCTCGACCGACTTGATCTTGAGACCCATGTAGGCGAATGGCCAGGTCATCGCCCAGGTAAACACCAGCACCAGCGCAAACGACGCAAAGAACCAGCCAAGTCCGTTGGGCGAACGGAATCCGAGGATGAACCCAATCGTGAAAATGACCAGGGTGGTCACGATCGACCGGGCGGCATCGGCCAACGTGCGGCCGGTGAGCACTGCGGCAGGAACCATCGGCAAGGAACGGAAGCGGTCGATTGCTCCACCGGCAAGATCTTCAGCCAACCCAATGGCCGTGTTGCCGCCACCGAACAGCGCCGTCTGAACGAGGATTCCCGGAATCAGGAAGCTGATGTACTTGACGCCTGGAATGTTGATCGAGCCACCGAATACGTAGTTGAAGAGCAGAACAAACATCACCGGCGAGATGAGCGAAAACACGATCACCTCGGGCTGGCGCGACATCCGGAGCAGGTTGCGCCGGGTCATTGTTTTGGTATCGCGAAAGAGTTGCCCGATCATGCCGATGCTCCTGCCTGGTCGTCGCCAGAATCGCTCTCTTCGGCGGCATGCCCGGTGAGAGCAAGGAACACCTCGTCCAGGGTCGGCCGTTTTACGCCAAGATCTCGAAGCACTATCCCCTCGTCTTCGAGCCGCCGCCCTGCGGCGAGAAGCGCTTCGATTCGATCAGGAACCGGCGTGGAAACTTCGCCCGTCCGTTGATCGACCCACGGATCGCTGGTACCCAACGCACCAATGATTCGGACGACGTCGTCGATCTGTGACCGGTCGACCGGTGCCGCAAACAACACGTCGCCACCGAGGCGTTCTTTCAGCTCGTCGGCGGTGCCCTTGGCGATGATCTTGCCGCTGTCGATAACAGCGATTCGGTCGGCCAACTCGTCCGCCTCTTCCAAATACTGGGTGGTGAGCAGCACGGTGGTTCCACCGGCAACCAACTCGCGGAGGAAATCCCACAGCTCGATTCGGGTACGGGGGTCGAGGCCGGTCGTGGGTTCGTCGAGAATCAGAACCGTAGGGTTACCGACCAAGCTGGCGCCCAAGTCGAGGCGGCGGCGCATACCGCCCGAGTAGGTGCGAACCAAACGGTCGCCGGCGTCGCTCAGCGACAACCGCTCGAGAACCTCGGACGCCCGCGCCGCGGCGTCCTTGCGACTCAACTGGTACAGCTCGCCGACGATCTCCAGATTCTCGCGCCCGGTGAGCACATCGTCGACCGCAGCGAACTGTCCGGCAAGGCCGATGAGCGGGCGAACCTTGTGCACGTCGCTAACATCGAACCCACCTACCTGAGCGGTTCCCGAATCGGGCTCCAGCAGCGTTGCGATGATCTTCACCAGCGTGGTCTTGCCGGCCCCGTTCGGGCCAAGAAGCCCAAGTACTTCACCCTCGGCCACCGAGATATCAACGCCATCGACAGCCTTTACCACCGTGTCCTTCACGGTGAAGTGTTTGACGACGTCTGTCGTCGAGATCATTGCAGTCATAGGGCCTTTCGAACACGCCACGCCAAGCACGCAATCTATGGCGGTACGGCGGCGACAACCTAGACAGGCACAAGTACTCCACTTTTTGTCCAAATGTGCCGATGCACTGGAGATGCACCGTCGTTCGCTTCTTCGCCGCAGCGCGTATGCCGCGATCCTCGCCGCGGTTTTAGGGGTTTTGTTCGTCGCTTTCGCGATGCTGTCGCCATCGACTTCGACCGCTGCCCAGGCTCAGGGAGTATTGGTCGACGAAGTTCCGCGCACCGATGTGCCTCAAGTCCTCGACGGCACGGTGTGGGAAATGGTCGAGTGGAACAACATGATCGTTGTTGCCGGCCAGTTCAACCAGGTCAGAGACACCACCGGAACCGTTCATCAGCAGGCCAATATCTTTGCCTACGACGCAAACACCGGAGCGTTCCGCCACAACTTCCGACCCAACGTCGATGGCCGAATCCGCGAACTCGCACCAGGCGAAGACGGCACCAGCCTGTTCATCGGCGGGGCCTTCAGAAACGTGAACGGCCAACCCCGAGCACGGGTAGCGAAGCTCAACGCTAGCGGCGTTCTCGACGCCGCGTTTATTGCCGACACTACCGCCGAGGTCAACGGCCTAGTCGCCGCAAACAGCCGGGTGTACATCGGTGGAACCTTCCTCAAAGTGAACGGTGTGTCGCGGTCCAAGCTGGCCGCAGTGAACGCAACCACCGGCAAAGTCATTGGAAAGTTCAACATGCCCCTGTCGGTCGGGTTGGGAGCCAACGGGCAGTTCTCGGTGAAGGAGCTCGACGTCACCCCCGACCTCACCACCCTTCTGGTGGTGCATACCGCCACCTATGTACAAGGCAAGGAACGGGCGGGAGTTGCCCTTATTGACATCACCACTCCGCAAGGGTCGGTGAAGCCCTGGCAGACCAACCTGTACCACGATTTCTACCAGCGATGCGCCGACGGCTTTCTTGCCCTTCGCGATGCCGATATCTCTCCTGATGGCTCCTACTTCGTCGTGGTCGGCAAGGGCCACGACGGTCCACCGGTGTGCGACACCGCCATCAAGTGGCCGATCGAGGGCGGCGCAGCGATGCAACCCGACTGGATCTCACGTCACTTCGACAGCGTCTACTCGGTGGCCATCAGTAACGACGTGGTCTACACCGGCGGCCACTTCCGCTATCAAGAAGCGCCCGGGTCACCCAACCCCTACCCCGGCGCACCTAACTTCAGCTACGAGCTCAACCTGTCCAGTCACCTCGCCCAGGTAGTGAATGACCTCGTGCCTCGTGGACAGATCGGAGCCCTGAGCCCACTGACAGGGAAATCGTTCCCGTGGAACCCGGGCGCGAACGCTCTGGAATGTGTGTGCTCGCTCGAAGTAATCGACGGCGGCCTGTTGGTCGGTCAAGACAACACCAAGCTGGGCGACCTCGAGATCGGACGCCACGCTCGACTCGACGGTGGCCCGCCTCTTGTTCTGGCACCCGGGCCCGACCGGGTTCCACCGCAACTCTCCATTCAAGCACCGGCCCCCGGTGCCAGCGGATCGTCCATCACAATTTCGGGTATCGCGAGCGACGATCGGGGACTTCGCAAAGTCTTCGCCACCATCCGCAGCCGAAACGGAAAAGGCTGGGCCCGAACCGACGGCTCGTTCGGCCAGAACCGCCAACGCCACCCCATCGGTATCGATGCGCCCGGCGCCGCATCGAGCACGTGGTCCTACACGCCCAACCTCCCGCCTGGCGACTACCGCATCTACGTGTGGGTGCAGGACCTGGCCAAGAACCGCAGCACGCCCATCGTCAAAACCCACTTCACCGTGACTGGCGGAACAACCAACAACGTCGGCACACCAACCGTCACGATCGCGCGACCCAACGCGAACCAGAACGTCGGCCAGGTTTTCGCGGTCAAAGGTACGGCAAGCGACAACAGCCGAGTCGACAAAATTGAGCTGGCGTTCCGCAACACCGGCACTGGCCTCTGGCTACAACCCGACTTCTCTTGGAAGGCAACTCGAGCCGCTTTCGTGGTGCCAAGCACGCCGGCCGCATCCCTGAACTGGTCGTACCTGCTGCAATTGCCGCCGGGAAGCTACCGGGTCACCGCAACCGCCATCGATAATCAGGGCAATCGCAGCACTGCCGATAAGACGGACTTCAGCGTCAACTAGACCAGTTCTCTAGATCGCTACCGCTAGATCGCAGCTTCGAGCTCGCCGATGTTGCCTTCGCCGTCGAAGCGCAGCACCCGGTTGGCCACCTTGTCGATGAAGAACCGGTCGTGGCTCACTACCAGCACGGCACCGGGGAAATGAGCGAGCGCCCGCTCCATCACCTGCGTACTTTGCATGTCGAGATGGTTGGTGGGTTCATCGAGAATGATGACCGCTGCGCCCGATAGCAGGCACTGAGCCAACGCCACCCGGGCGCGCTCGCCGCCCGACAAGCTGCCGATCTTCTGGGTGCGCTCCATCTCGGAGAACTGGAACAACCCGAGGAACCGATTGACCGACTTCTTCGTGGCGTGGAACGCAAGACTGTCGGGCATGGCGCTCACCGCGTGAGCAACCGTGTCGCTCAGATCTAACGCCTCGACAACCTGGTTGAACGAAACGTAGTTGGTGCCTTTGGTCCAGCGGATCTCGCCCGAGGAGATTGGCTCCTCGCCCGCCAGCGCGTTGATGAGCGTTGTCTTGCCCGAACCGTTGGGGCCCAGGATGGCGATGCGGTCGCCCCGGCGGATCTCAAAATGCAGTCCGTCGAACAACTGCTCGTCGCCGAACGACTTGCCCACATCGAGCACCTTGCATAGCTCGTCCTTTACATGCAGCCCGCCGTAGATCTCGGTGACGATCTGGTCGACCGGGCGGGGTTTGCCACTTCGTTTGATGTTGGCGAGCTTTCGACGCAGGGACTTGCTGGGGTTCTTCGCCAGTTGCTTGCGGTTGTTGATGGCCTCCTGTTCGAACGCCAACAGTTCGGCCTCGTGGGCAAACTCTCGCTGCAACGACTTAATGGCCATCTGCTTCTTCTGGATGTAGTCGGCGAAGCTGCCCTCGTACTCGTACAGGCGGTTGTTCTCGACGTCGACGATTCGGTTGCACACGGCATCGAGGAATTGTCGATCGTGCGAAATCACCATCAGTGCGCCGTCGAACTTCGCAAACCAGTTCTCGAGCCAGCGGAGACCTTCGATATCGAGGTAGTTGGTGGGCTCGTCCATGAGAAGAATCTGTGGCGCTTGGATCACCACGGTGGCCAACGCTGCCCGGTTTCGCCAACCACCCGACAGCTGCCCGATGGGCAGCATTCGATGCTCGGCGCTGAAACCCAACTTGGTGAGCACGGTGTCGATATCGCGTTCATAGGTCCAGGTACCGGCACGTTCTTGCTGTTCCAGCAGCTCGGCCTGACGCTCAAGAAGGCTCGTCATCTCGGACTCATCGGGGTCGTTACCGAACCCTGCGTTTACCTCCTCCATCTCGGCTTCGAGCCGGGCGACCTCGGGAAAGAGTGCCTCGAGTTCCTCCAACACACTCTTGTCGCTGTCGAGTTCGGAGAACTGCGAGAAGTAGCCAATGGAGATGTCGTCGGTGATATCGACCGTTCCCTCATCGGGCACCTCCTGGCCCAAGATCATCCGCAGCAGCGTGGTCTTACCCGCACCGTTCTGGCCAACAAGCCCAACCTTGTCGCCAGCCGTCAACTTGAAGTTGACGTCGCGGAAGATGGTGGTGCGTTCGTAGGACTTCGAGATGCCCTTGAGGCGAATCCAGCTCAAGGGATCAGACTACGGACTCTTGAGCGCCACCGTGGACCCGGTATCTGGAAGCACTCCACTACGGTGGCTCCCTATGGCGCTCTACCACAAGGCCACTGTCACCCCCAGCAAGGCCGAACTCATCGCAGCATGGTTGCCCCGCCAACCTTGGTGCCCAGACCCCGACGCTGACGTTGAGGTCATCGGGGCCTACCGATTCGATGACCCTGAAGGAAGCGTTGGCATGGAAGCCCATCTGGTGATGTCAGGCGACACGCTGGTCCATGTGCCGCTCACCTACCGCGACGCGCCGCTCGCCAGCGATGAGTCGGGGCTGGTTGGCACGACCCGCCACTCAGCACTTGGAGACCGCTGGGTCTATGACGGGTTACAGGACGAGACGTTCATCGTGATGCTCGCCGCGGCAGCGCTAACTGGCCAAGGCGAAGCCCTCGGCATGGTCATGAACGATGGCCGCTGGTACATCGCCCCCACCAACGTGAGGATTCAGGGTGGCGGCTGGTCGCTCGAACGAGTGCCCGTCGATGGATTCGAGTCGGACGACGCTACGACGGCGGCACCGACGTACCGCAACGATGGCTTCCAACTCTCAACACATCGGCTACCCGTTGTTGGGCAGCAGCCCAAACTCGGCCTCACGGCTTCGTGGGACGGTGGCCCGGGCACCGTTGTTCTCGCACGCATGGAGCAGCTTTTCGAGTAGCTCTCCACCGCTCAGCACCGGAGGGTGACGTAGCCAGATCTAGCGGTACTCGTCGGGCACCTCGTACTTGTGCTCGCGGTAGAACAGGTCCGTCTCCTCGGTAATGAACGTGCCGCTGAAGTAGTAGAGACCGGGCACCTCGAAAACGCCGTCGCACCCGACGACCGTGTCACCCGAATCGGGCTCGCCGAACATGATGACGTCGCGGTTGTCCCGGGTCCACCTGACGAGCCCAAAGGCACCAGCATTGCTTTGGCACGACCCTTTTCGGGAGTCGATGTAGTCGTCCCCGTAGCCGCCGGCGATCGAGTCTCGATCGCCTTTATTTACGACGGTGTCATTTCCGCTTCGGGCGTCGACGAAGTCCTTTCCGTTCCCGCTGGAAATCTCATCGTCGCCTTCTGTACCGAGAATGACGTCGTTGCCGTCGCCTCCACGGATGGTGATGCCGAGACTGCCCCAACTCCGAGGCAAGATCGTGTCGTCTCCAGCTCCGCCCAGAACCAGGAGGGGCATGATCATGCTGTTGTGCACAATCAAATCGTGGCCAGCCCCGCCACTAAGGACCGCTGGCATCGCCGACGGTTTCCCGTCGCCGTAGAAGTCGGCCGAAACCTTATCTGGCCCTCCTTCACCATGAAGATCGACGTTCACACCCAAGGCATTCATCGTGTCGGCGCCAGGTCCGCCACGGGCAACAATCCGGTGCTTCGTATCATTCATAATTTCGATCGAGTCATGGCCCTTACCACCGCGAACATCTGACCCGCGATCCTTCATGATGATCGTGTCGTTGCCCGAACCGCCATAGACGATGTCGTCGGTGTAGCGCTCGTGGGCATCCGAGGCGTCCTCGATAAGGGTGTCGGGTCCTTGCCCTCCGCGAAGAACATCGCTTCCAAAGCCACCCTTCAGATCATCAGCACCAGGCCCGCCAACCAGTTTGTCTTGTCCGTCGTCGCCCCTGAGGACGTCGTCGCCAGGACCGCCGACAATCAAATCATCCCCCGACCCGCCAGATAGGTAATCACCCTTCTTCGAGCCGATCACTCTGTCGTTGCCCGGACCTCCATCCCCGGATCCGCCGGCAAGAACACGAACGAGGTCGTCGTCCTCACCTCCACCGACCGTGGCAACATCAGATGCCGAAATCATCAAATCACTTCCGTATCCACCCCTGGCGGTACCGGAGAAGATCTCGATCCTGTCGGTACCAGCGCCACCGTCGACCTGCATGTTCGAGCGATTGTCGGGTCCGCC
This sequence comes from uncultured Acidimicrobiales bacterium, assembly GCA_938023735.1. GTDB lineage: Bacteria > Actinomycetota > Acidimicrobiia > Acidimicrobiales > SHLQ01 > CALLQB01. Next base: position 4,306 of record CALJDK010000150.1, on the reverse strand, counting down.
GAGGGAAGTACCAAAGAATCGGTCGTTGCCATCGCCGAGCCGAACCGATCGCGGTTCTCCATCGGCGCAGACCACATCATTGCCTCCCTGGGTATCGAGATACATGTCGTCTCCGCGAACCACCACGACGTCGTCTCCGGGCCCTGTCTCGATCCACCCCTCTTCGTCAACAATCACGTGGGTGGCTGTGAGTCCGTCACACTCAGGTGCATCCTGGGCGGCTACTGGTGAGGTCGAAAACATCACGAGTGCTCCCGCTAGGACAGCCGTACCCCGCCGAAGTCGCGTGAATCGCTTAACAGGTGACCACTGGTTAGATTTCCGCTGCATCTTTAGAGCTCCGCTCTCAGCCGCTAGAACGCTCGGGGACTCGAGACGATGGGCTGCCTCATCCAACATCGACACTGCTAACGAATGTCTTGACAAGTCGCAGATCTTTCTCGAGTCTTGTCCCGTTCAACGACCAGTCGGTACGGTCGGCGTATGCAGATCTCGCGTATTCACCACACCGCCGTCAGCGTTGCCGATATGGACCGATCGCTCGAGTTCTATATCGACCTGCTTGGCCTCGACCTGGTTTTTGATAGCGCTATCACCCCCAACCCGTCGCTCGACGCTGTGGTCGGTATGGGCGACGCTGGCGGTCGGGTGTGTTGGCTGATGGCCGGCGACACCATGTTGGAGCTGTGGCAGTGGGACAACCCAGTGGGCCGACCGCTCCCCCACGACTACCGGCCCGCCGACCATGGCGTTACCCACTTTGCGCTGGTGTGCGACGACGTCGAAGAGCTACATCGCCGCATCGTCGATGCCGGACTCACCGCAAACACGGCGCCGACCGACCTGCGGATGCACCTCACCACCTACGTGCGCGGACCCGACGATGAGATCATCGAGATTCTCGAAGACCGGGTTACCGACGACTGGTTGGCCAAGCTTCGTGAAGACGCCCAGCGACGCCGGGCCGCCCACTAGCCCGACTTACTCGACCGCAGCAGCGAGACGCTCGAGAGTGCTTTCCATGCCAGCTCGGTTGTGAGCGGTTCGATCTTCGACGCCCGAAATTGCCTTGCTGGCCTCGACCGCAAAGTCGGGGCGAAGGTCCTGCCACATCTCGGTCACTCGACAACCCGAATCGGTGGCCTCGATGGCATACCCCCACCGAGCGAACACGAAGTCGTTAACCATGCAGTCAAAGACAAACCGCTCGTTCGGCACCAGTTCGGTAATGCGCGATTCGGTGGTCCACTCGTTGTCGCCGTTGCGGTTGTGGCCGGTATACATCGCCCCTTGCGCCGCCTGGTCGAAACCTTCCTGCCATTCGCAGTGATAGGTCTCGGGCGACCACTCGCCCATTCGGGAAATGTCGGTGATTGCGGCAAACACCTGCTCCGGTGAAGCAGAAAAATCGCGGGAGACTTCGAGTTCTGGTTCCATCGCCGAATCCTAGCCTCTCAGTCGCCTCAGCTAGTCGGTGAGCTGTCTGGCAAACAGCTGGTTGACGGCAGCGGAAAGCTCCGGACCTGCCTTGTCGGGTGTGCCCGCATCGAACGGCGGATGCGGGTCGTACTCGATTGCGAGCTGAATCATCTTGGCCACATCGTCGCCATGGATCTGAGCCGCCAGATGAAGGGCCATGTCGATTCCCGCCGATACGCCTGCGGCCGTGATGATTCGGCCATGGTCGACAAACCGCTCAGCCACATAGGTTGCCCCGAGGGGTTCCAGCATGTCCTTCGCACCCCAATGGGTCGTTGCGGTGAGACCTTCGAGCACCCCGGCTGCGCCAAGCAACAGCGACCCCGTGCACACCGACGTGACGTACGTGGCCGTCTCGCTCGCCGACCGAACCCAATCGACGACCGCGTCATCGCCCATTGCGGCGACGGTGCCGATACCGCCGGGAATGAGCACCATGTCGGGTTTGGGAACATCGGAGATTTCCCTATCGGCGATGATGGCCATCTGCCCCATGTCGGTTCGGTACGGTCGGGCCTCGGCGCCAACGAAGGTCACCGTCGTGTTGGGCATGAGCTGCAACACGTCGTAGGGACCCACACAGTCGGTGGCGGTGAACTGGTCATACAGAAGAATTGCGATGTCCATGGATGCATCCTTTCACTCGGCAGCTCATCCCTGTAAAGATGCACCGCAATGACTAGCCCCAAACCCCCCTCCGAATTCACCACCGCAGCAAATACCGCCGCTTCGGCCGCCATGATTTCCTTTGACGATCCGGGCGATTTCGAACGAGCATCACGAGGACTCATCGCGCAGCTGGAAGCACCGCAAGTGACGCTCGGTGATGCCCATGTGGTCTTCGACTCCGACCGCCACAACTTCGTCAACGAGTCCGACGCCCCCGACTCGGTCCACCCCGGTCTTTGGCGTCAAGCGCAACTCAACCACAAACACGGCCTCTTCGAAGTGGGCCAGGACGTGTGGCAGGTGCGAGGTTACGATCTGGCCAACATCACGTTCATGGCTGGCACCGATGGGGGTTGGCTGGTCATCGATCCGCTCACCAACGCTCCGGCCGCCGCGGCCTCGCTCGACCTCATCAACCGCACGCTGGGCGAACGTCCGGTCACCTCGGTGATCTACACCCACAGCCACGTCGACCACTTCGGCGGCATCTTCGGCGTCACGAGCCAGGAGGCCGTCGACAAAGGCGATGTGCGCATCGTGGCCCCCGAAGGCTTTCTCGAAGAGGTCGTGGGCGAGTTTGTGATTGCCGGGCCGATCATGGGTCGCCGATCGGCCTATCAGTTCGGGCCGCTTCTGCCGCCGGGACCGCTCGGCCATGTCGACTGTGGGTTGGGATCGACCCTGGGATTCGCCCAGCCGGACCTGCTGGCCCCGACCGAAACCATCAGCACGACCGGCGCAGAACTTGTGCTCAGCGGTATCAGGGTGGTGTTCCAGAACACGCCCGACGCGGAAGCACCGGCCGAGATGAACTTCCACTTCCCCGACAAGCGAATGCTGTGCATGGCCGAGAACTGCACCCACACCATGCACAACCTGTATCCGCTGCGCGGCGCACAGGTTCGCAACGCGCTGGCGTGGAGCAAGTACATCCAGGAAGCGATGGAACTGTGGGGTGACACCAGCGACGTGTGCTTCGCCAGCCATCATTGGCCACGCTTTGGCCAAGACGATGTGCGCGGCTTTCTCACCATGCAGCGCGATGCGTACCGGTGGATGCACGACCAAACCATGCGGCTCGCGAACCAGGGGCATGTGCCCACCGAAATCGCCGCCGAACTTGCGCTTCCTGACGAATTTACCGAATCGCACGTGCAGGGCTACTACGGCACGGTCTCACACAACGTGAGGTCGGTGTACAACCGCTACCTCGGCTGGTTCGACGGCAACCCCGCCAACCTCGATCCGCTCCCACCCGTCGAGTCGGGCCAGCACTATGTCGAGTTCATGGGCGGTGCCGACGAAGTGCTTCGCAAAGCCACCGACTACTTCAACCGCGGCGAGTACCGGTGGGTTGCCCAAGTGGTCAACCATGTTGTCTTTGCCGACCCGACCAACCAGGCAGCCCGTAACCTACAGGCCGACGCGCTCGAACAACTCGGATATCAATCAGAGTCCTCGACCTGGCGTAACGCCTATCTGATGGGCGCCAAAGAGCTCCGCGAAGGTTCGCCCGACTGGGGCCGAGCGCCGATGCGCGACATGAGCCACGCCATGCAGGCGTCGCACCTGTTCGACATCATCGGCGTGCGGTTCGACCCCTCGGTCTTTACCGCCGGCCCGGTCACCATCAACGTGCACATCACCGACCTCGACGAACACCACGTACTTGGCCTTGGCCGATCCGCCATTCACCACCGACCCGACATCACCGATGATGATGCGGTTGCGTCGCTACGAATCGACCGGGCCACCATGATCGCCGCAATCGACGACCCCGCAGCTCTCGACCGGGCCGAGATCGGCGGCGATGCCGACCTGGTACGGAGCCTGTTTGCCGGGTTGACAGGGTTCGCTACTGCAGCCCTAATCGAGCCGTAGCGCCGCTCTGCTTTCTAGCGGTTGGTGCGAATCTGCAGGTGCCGCCGGCGAGCGGCGCGGGCCACTGAGCGACCATTGGCATCGACCACCTGGAAACCTGGAATGTATGCCTCGAGTTCGGCCGCCTTCACCACGCTGGTGGTTGGATGTTGGTCGGTGGGAACATCGCCCTCGACCCCGTCGTAACGAAGTAAGAACACACCAGTCATTCGGCCACCGGTGTCGAGCCAGTTGGCGTGCCGTGGATCCTCGGGGCTCACGACGACGTGGTAGTTGC
>CALJDK010000149.1 GCA_938023735.1 uncultured Acidimicrobiales bacterium | reverse complement strand
GGCGTAACACTTGGGAGTGCGGATATCGAGGGACGCCGCAAGCTCGTTGTAGAAGCTGATCTCGCGAACGTAGAAGCCCATCATCTGGCACAGCACGATGTTGTCGGGAAACATCGATTGACACTTCGCGATGAGCGTCGCTGGACCGGTTTGGCCATCGGCGTAGGTAAGGGTCGCTCGTCCCACTTCGCCGAGAATGCCCACCCCGGCACCAATCTCGGCGATCGAGACGTCGGTGATGGTTCCAAAGTCGTCGCCGAGGCGGCTATTGAGATAGTCGACGGTGATGTCGCCAATCTGGGCAGGGATCTGTGCTTCAGTCATTACATACCTCCGGTAACGTGCAGAATCTGGCCGGTCACCCAGGAGGCGGCCGGCGATGCGAGGAACACCACAGCGTGGGCAATGTCGCGGTCGCTGCCAATACGTCCCAAGGGGATTCGCATGGTCTTGTCGATCATTTCTTTGCGCTCGCCCTCGTAGCCAACGCTTTCGATGAAGTTGTCGGTGAGCACTGGGCCGGGCGAAACCGCATTGACTCGCACTTTCGGCGCAAGCTCCACCGAGAGCGTTCGAGTCAGCGAGTTCACCGCTGCCTTGGCCGCACCGTATGGGCCGTTCTTGAGCTGCGGGCCGTTGGCGCTGTTGGACGAAATGTTGATGATGGTTCCGTCGTCGCCGAGGTGCGAAGCCGCCACCACACAACCCTTCCAGACCGCTTTGAGATTGAGGTCGAGCTGACCGTCCCAACGATCGTCGGGCGTGCGGGTAAGGTAGCGAGCCGTTGCGTCGGGAAGGCCCCCGGCGTTATTGACCCAAATGTCGATCCCACCAAGTTCAGCGACAGCTGCGGCTCCGAGCGCCGCAAGCGCCCCCTCCTCGGTGACGTCGGCGGTATGAGCGAAACCTCGACGACCCAAGGCCGAAATCTCAGCAGCAACCGCGTCGATCTGGTCGGAGGATCGAGCGCTAACCATTACATCGGCGCCAGCCTCGGCCAACCCCAGCGCGATTCCCCGGCCAATACCCTTTCCGCCGCCAGTAACAACAGCACGCTTTCCAGTGAGGGCAAAGTCTTCAAGAATGGACACGCAGGTCACAGTGCTTTCTGATTGGCTACAGCTCGAGGAACTCGTAGGCCTTATGGTCGAAGATGGCGGCTTGCACGCGTTCGATGACCGCGGTCCAAAGGGCCATGGCTCGCTCTGACGACGAGTCGAGCGTGCCGACGGCGAACACCGGAATGATCCATCCGTAGATGATGCCGACTCGGTAGTCCTGGAAGAACTGGTCGTACTCGTAGCCGGTTACCCCGGCTGCGCCGAGGGCGTCGTGGTAGCCGCGCAACAGTTCGTCCTCGTGCGCCCGACGGTCTTCGACCGAGAGGTTCTGAGAGAGGAAGTAGGCAACATCGGCTGCGCCACCACCCTGGCTGATCGACTGCCAGTCGATGACCACAACTGTGCCGTCGTCTTCAAAAAAGAGGTTGTCGGCGCGATAGTCAAAGTGCACAAGCGTGTGAGGCATTGCGCCGAACAGATCGAGAAGCAGCGGGTGGTTCTTCCCGTATACCTCGGCGTAGGGAACCATCTCGGGCCGCAAGGCGCTGGCAAAGACTTCTTTGAAACCGGGAAGCGAAGCGTCGTAGATCGGTTGACCCGACTTGTTGAGCGGCCCGTTTATGACCGGAATGTACGAGGCGTTCTCGAGACCAGCACCATTCCAGAACCGCGCATGATGAGCCGCCAAACCGGCAAGCGCCGCCCGGGCTTGGTCGACCGATACCGAAGCGAGTTGGTCGCCAAGGGTGAGATCGCCCAAGTCCTCCATAAGCAGCAAGTACTCTTCGTCGACACTTTCGTCGTCGGAGGTGTTGCACGTGACGTGGTAGATCTCGGGCGTGCGCACGGGAGTTTCCGACGCCAGCTGTGCGTAGAACTGGTGCTCGCGCTCGTAGACCCGGGTGGGGCGCATCATCGCTTTGATCTCGGGCGACTGGGTGGGGAACTTGGCCATCATGGTGGCCGGAGACGACCCAGCATCACCGGCGTAGGTGAGGTTGAGCTTTCCGACCTCGCCCATAAAACCAACGCCCGCCGCTGCAGGGTCGATGTCGACGGCAGAAACCGTGGCTCCAGCGGGCAGCGTGCCCGATTCATGGAGAACTTCGGTAAGCCAGTCAGCAGTGATTTCTGATGTGGTCGTTGGCAGCGTCGTCATGGCGACAACATACCAAACGATCAATTCTCACGAAGATTCTCAACGCTCCGCGATTCCCGAACCGGTTCGGAAAGATTCGACTAGGGCTTAGCGGGTCCGGAACCGCCCACCGACCTCGCCGAAACCATCGCCTTTTCCCTCATCGGCGCCGCCGAGAGTGACGATGACACCATCGCTAGTCTCGGCAACCTGGTAGCAGGCCACCCCTTCGAATGCCGGTGGACCACCATGGGTGCCGTCTCGCACGTCGAACTGGGCCCCATGCAACGGGCAGGTGACCTTGGCGCCCCGGAACCGACCTTCGCTCAGCGGCGTGTCGGCATGCGAGCAGTTGTCTTCAAGCGCATACAACTCACCCTGATAGCGGCAAACGATGATGCCGTAGTCGCCAACATCTTCGAAGCATCGCATTTCGCCGTCGGCCAGGTCGCTCAAGTCACCAACCACAACCGAT
>CALJDK010000148.1 GCA_938023735.1 uncultured Acidimicrobiales bacterium | reverse complement strand
GTTCAGCATGTCAACATCAAGCCCCAGGTCGACGAGTACGTGTTCCCCGACGGCCACTCGGTCATCGTGCTTTCCGAGGGTCGTCTACTGAACCTTGGAAACGCCACCGGCCACCCAAGCTTCGTAATGAGCGCCAGCTTTACCAACCAGGTGCTGGCGCAGATGGAACTGCACGCCAACGCTGAGTCCTACGGCAAAGAGGTCATCGTGTTGCCGAAGCTTCTCGACGAGAAGGTCGCCCGTCTGCATCTCGATGCACTTGGCGTTCGCCTCACCGAACTCAGCCAGGACCAAGCCGACTACCTCGGTATCCCCAAGGATGGCCCCTACAAGCCAGACCACTACCGCTATTAGTCGAAAGACGGTTCCAGGGAATAGAGCGGATAGGTCCGATTTCGAGTCGGCAGACCGCTCTATTCCAGGGGCTGATTTCAGTTCGCTAGCACCCTGGAGTCAGAACCGCAGTGGCCTTTGGCCGCTGCGGTTCTTTCGTTCCGGAGCGCCTCTTGACAATTGAGCATACGCTCAAATACATTGAGCATATGCTCAAACTATTTTCGCACCCGCTGGATCGTGATGATCTGCTCCCGGAGCGCTCGGGGGGGCCAAAGGCTCAACACGGAAGTCTCACCCGACCGACCTCGCTTGGTCTGCCGGTGCTTGGCGAGGTTGGGGCCGACCTTCGGGTGCTGTCGAGGCGCCGGCAGACCTGGCTGCTTCTTCGGCCCATCGTGTTACTCGGCCTCTATGTGGCGTTGGCATCAGCCGGGAAGTGGCTACCGGCACTCGTGGCGATCTTGGGTGTGTACGTCTCGGCCATCAGTGTTCTGCACGATTTGATCCACCGAAACCTCGGACTTTCCGAACCGTGGAACCGTAGGTGGCTCTCGCTCATAGGGATGTTGTCGCTAGAAAGCGGGCATAGCTTGCAGGCAACGCACCTCGTGCACCACCGCCGAGTCGGCCATGCCGACGACCCCGAGGCGTACGTCGAGGGGCTCGCACCATGGCGCCTCATCGCTGCGGTGCCGCTGTACCGGCACAATTTGGCGTGCTGGGCATGGCGGCATCGTCCGGCTATCCGGCGACGCATCGCAGTCGAGGCGACAACGAGCCTTTCGGCGATCGTCTTTGCCGTTGTGTTTGGTTGGCGCGAACCGGTATTCGGCGTCTTTGTTGCAGCAGCGGTGCTGGGCAGTTGGCTCTTTCCCTTTGTGTCGATCACGTGGCTTCACGGAAACGTTGGGGCCAGCGGGCTCTGTGGCACCAAAACGATTCGAGGTCGACTGATTTCGGCCCTAACGCTGGGGCTCAACTTTCACCTCGAACACCACCTCTATCCGTCGGTTCCAACCCATCGCCTCGCCGAACTCAGCCGCCGCATCGATGCACGCCTACTCGCAGCGGGCGCCGACCCGGACTACTTCTGGTAGTCCCAAGATGGAGTGAAATATATCGAATTGTGTTCGAAAGAGCTGGTTAGGTTACGTTTTGGCCAACACGACGGGAGCGAATGTCATGGCAACACCATCAACCACCCGCGGCGGTCACCGAGTCAGGCTCGTGGTCGCACTTCTCTCGGTGATTCTGGCCGGGTCAGTCCTGGCAGTCACACCGGCGAGCGCTCAAGGGGCTCCGCAGATCACCGGATGTGCCGTCGCAAGTGCCGAGGGCGGCATCAACGTGAGCTGGAACCCGCTGCCGATCGCGGTCGAACGCTATGTGTACCGCATCGAGACGGCCGGCAACCCGCCGCGATACGGCAACACCCAAGACACCAACGACTTCATCGCTGTCGATGGCACCGCGACGATCTTCGTTGGTGCGTTCATTACAGGAACGGGCTACACAGCGGCAGCGGATTGCGGGTCGGCAACTGGAGGAGACCCGGGACCGACGAACAACCCGACCTGCTCGATCGCGTCGGCGCAAGGCGGGGTTGAAGCCACCTGGGATGCAATCGATGGAGCGGTGTCCTATGTCTGGCGACGCGAGATCACCGGCCAACCCAACCGCTACAACCGCACCACCAACACGTCGGCCGTTGTTCCGGTTCCAAACGGGACGACCGCACAGGTCTTTGTCTCGGCGGTTCTTGCCGATGGGTCGTACTCGCCCGCAATAGCCTGCGGCTCGGCCGTGGGTGGCGAGGGAATTCCGACGTCTGGTCCAACGTGCACCGTTGCTTCGGCTGACGGTGGCGTAATGGCATCGTGGAGCGCCGTCGACGGAGCGGTTCGTTACGTCTACCGGTACGTACTGTCGACAAGTCCGGGAATCGCCCGCTACGACCGCTCGAACACGCTCGGCGATTTGGTCTTGGCCCCGACAGGGGTCAGCGTGTCGGTTTGGGTATCGGGTCAGCGTGCCGACGGTTCCTACACCGGAGCAGTTCCGTGCGGTAGTGCGCTCGCTGGCGGCGGCACTGAGCCGCCTGATCCCACCGGACCAGATTGCACGTTCCAATGGTTCCCCGACTCGAACGTGACCGTCGAAGTTCGATGGAACGAGCTACCCGATGCGCAGTCGTCTGACATCGTGATTGCCGGCAACTCGATCTTCCAGTCCACGAACACGTTGGAGCAACGAGTTTGGTCGGTCGATCCCAGCAATCTGCCCACGACGGGAACCATCACCACCACCTTCGCCAATCGGGCACCGCAGACCGACACCTGTGTCGTCGTCGATTCGATTCCAACAGCAACCCTCGAGGCCCCTGCCGCCGAGTGTTCGTGGATTCCCGATGTGGACGGGTCGGACCTAACCATCGAGTATGCCCCGTCGGGTTCCGGCGTCGAGTCGTGGGTGTTTGTTGATCGATTCGATGCGTTCGCCGGTCGGTCGGGAACCTTTGGTCGAACCGTTACGTCGAGCCCGGTTCGGTCCCAAGGAAACTTCGGCGCTTTCGTGTCGTACCTCGAGGTAGTCGATGGAGCTTCGACGCAGGTCGTGGCTTGCCCGATCGTCCTTCCGGCAGACGCCGATGCCTAACCGCCGTTTGGTCGACTGGTCGACAGGTACCGGTCTATGAGGCTGACTCGAGTTCGAGAAACGCCTCTTGCCAGTACGAGTTGGAGCGCGTCGGGCACACGTTGGATTCCACAAACGCCAAGATCGCAATGACCTGTTGGCTCTGCGGTTCGATCGACGGTGCGTTGATGTTGGTGCAGTAGGCGGCGGTAAGGCCCCACATGTCTTCGCGTACGGTGTCGCCGCCGGTTCGGCCCCGATCGAGCGACTCGGCAAGCTCTACCGCGTCGTCGAACTCGTCAGGCGCGTCGCCCGGAACAACGCCAGAGTCGCCTCCGCATGCGGCGAGAAGCAACGCCAAGGAAAGCGCAACGATGATTGCGGGTTGTCGAAGGCGGCCAGAGGTACTCATCACCTGCTCAACCATAAGATGCCTCGGTCGTTTTGGTGTCTCGGGGCGCTCGTTC
>CALJDK010000147.1 GCA_938023735.1 uncultured Acidimicrobiales bacterium | reverse complement strand
GCCAACAACGTGCAGAACTCGTCGATCTCGATTCTCGGGACCCCCGCGAACACGTTGGCCAATCCGAGCTACTCCAACCAGCTGGGCTTCGACGCCGACATCATCGACGCCAGCGGGTTGATTCCGCCCAACGCAACTTCGGCGAATCTGCGATTCCGATCGACCGGCGATGTGTACGGCATCAATGTCATCACCACTGCCATCGAGATCTTCGTCCCGAACCTCACGTCGAACCTCGAGAAGACCGGCACCGATCTCAATGGCGAGCTTCCGCATCCGGGCGACATCATCGAGTACCGGATGACCTTCGACAACACCGGTGAGGACCCGGCCGATGCCGTGACCATCACCGACGCAGTACCCGCCGGTACCACCTTTGTGCCCGGCAGTCTCACGATCTTGCAGGACTCGACGTCGACCGGGCCCATGACCGATGCGCCCGGCGACGACAACGCGTTCTTTGACGCGGGCTCGAACTCGGTGACGTTCTATGTGGGCGATGGTGCCACGCCGACGTCGGGTGGCACTGTTCTGCCGCTCACCCAGGGTGGACAGGTGCACGAGGTGTCGTTCCAAGTGCAGGTCGACGACACGTCAGCGTTCATGACGGTTAGTAACACTGCGAGCGTCGACTTCATCGCCCGATTCATCAACGAACCATTCAGTGCAACGACCAATCCGGTCGAACACGACATCGAACCCCTGGTGGATCTGTCGATCACCAAAGCTGACGCCGTCGACCCTGTCAACGCTGGCGATGACATCGACTATACGTTGACCGTCGACAACGCAGGTCCTTCGACCGCTGACAACGTGGTCATCACCGACAACCTGCCCGCCGGTGTGACGTTCGTATCCGGAGCCGGATGTACTGCGGCTGGCCTCACGCTCACCTGTAACGCCGGCAACATCGCCTCGGGCGCGTCGGCGAGTGTTGTGGTAACTGTGGCCGTCGACCCCGGCGTAACCGGTAGCTCGCTCACCAACCTGGCATCGGTTGCCTCCGACACCCACGAGCACGACACCACCAACAACTCGACCAAAGAGGTCACATCGCTCGGCCGCGCAGCAGATCTCTCGGTAGAAAAGACGGCACCCGCCACGGTTGCGTCAGGAACCGACCTGACCTACACGATCGAGGTGTCCAACCTCGGTCCTTCTGATGCGCTCAACGTGCAACTCGATGATCCGCTGCCAGCTGGCACCACGTTCGTATCGGCGGTTGCCGACTTGGGTGGCACTTGTACTTCGACGGTCACGTGTACCTGGCCGAGCCTTGCGCTTGGCGCCAGTTCGACCGTCACGATCATCGTTGCCGTTCCGTCGTCGACCCCTGACGGGACCACGCTTTCCAACAAGGCCGGAGTAAGTAGCACCGACCCTGACCCGGACCCCTCAAACGACATAGACACCACCGACACGGTGGTGCGCCAACTTGCCGATCTGGTCGTTGCCAAGAGTGGCCCAGCCACTGCGGTTGCCGGCGATCAGGTCACCTACACCTTCGAAATCGAGAACCTCGGGCCATCGGACGCGGTCAACGCCATCGCTACCGATCCGGTGCCCAACGCCGGGTTTACCTTCAACACGCTTGCCAGTTCGTCAGGCTGCACACTGAGTGCAGGAACCATCAGCTGTGCCGCCGGTACGGTTGCCGCCGGCGACACTGCCTCGTTCACCGTGGTGTTCGACATCGACTCGTCGGTCGGCGACGGCACCGTCGTTACCAACGAGGTGAGCACGAGCAGCGATACCGATGACCCGGTCCCAGGAAATGACGACGACTCGGTCGACACCACCATCGTTCGAGAGGCCGATCTGTCGATTCGCAAAGACGACAACACTGCGCTGGCCATCGCCGGATCCACCATCAGCTACACCCTTGAGTACTTCAATAGCGGTGACTCCGACGCCACGGGAGTTGTCATCACCGACACGCTGCCGCCCGGCACCACCTTCAACGCTGGCCTTTCCGACGCAATCTGTTCGGCGGCAGGAGCAACGGTTACCTGTAACGTCGGCGCAGTAGCCAACGGTGCCAATGGTGTGGTGACCATCGTTGTCGATACCGACCCATCAATCGTCGACGGCGCGGCGCTCCGAAACGAAGCGACCATTGCCGGCAACGAGAACGACCCGGCCCTCACCAACAACATCACGGTGGTTGATACACCTACCGAGCGATCGGCCGAGCTCGAGCTCACCAAGGTCGACGATGTCGATCCGGTCATCGCCGGTGAAGACGTGACCTACACGGTCAACGTGAAGAACATCGGCCCGTCGGTTGACGACAACATCGTCATCACCGACACGCTGCCGGCAGGGATGACCTTTGTGTCTGCCTCGACGGGCTGTTCGCACGCTGCCGGGGTGGTGACCTGTGCAGTTGGCACCCTCGTACCGGGAGCCTCGTCGAGCTACGACATCACGGTCAGCACCGATCCATCGCTCACCGATGGAACCGCGCTCACCAACAATGCCTCGGCTGACGGCGATGCATCGCTACCCATCGCAATCACCGAAATCACCACCATCGAAACCGAGGCCGACCTGTCGGTCGACAAGACCGGCCCGGCAACGATCATCGCCGGAACATCGATTACCTATGTCGTGCAGGTCACCAACAATGGCCCCTCTGATGCGCAGAACGTTCAACTCACCGACGCCCTGCCGACCGGCGCCAGCTACAGCTCCCACACCGTAACCAGCGGCACGGGAACCTGTACGGCCACTGCATCGAACGTTGCCTGCTCGCAGGCAGTGCTTGCTCCGGGCGCGACCTTTGCGGTCGAGATTGTGGTGGATCTGGCCGAGACTCTTCCCGATGGAGGCCTGGCCACCAACACCGCTCTGGCCAGCACCGACACCAAAGACCCAAACCCCGGCAACAACGATGATCAGGTCGATACCGACGTCGAGCGTGAAGCCGACCTGAGTGTGGCAAAGACCACCGTGACGCCAAGTGTTATTGCTGGCGAAGCCGCCACCTTCCAGGTGACGGTTACCAACAACGGACCGTCCGAGGCCACCGGCGTGGTCGTTGCCGACACTCTCCCTGCTGGATTCACCTTCGATGCCGCAGCAAGCTCGGCCGGATGCGCTGGCGGCGTGTCGTGTACCGTGCCCACGCCACTCCTCACCGGCGAGAGCTATACGTTCACGATCGTGGCCGATGTCGACGCCGCAACCGCCGTTGGCACCTACACCAACAACGCCGACGTATCGGGCACTGAACTCGATCCGGTAGCGGGCAACGACGACACCAGCTCCGACATCGACGTCATTGCCCAGGCCGACCTTTCTGTTCTCAAGGTGTCCAACGATGCCACCTTTGTCCCCGGAACCACCCACTCCTACGACATCACCGTCACCAACGCCGGGCCATCTACCGCCCAAAACGTTGAAGTTGCCGACGCGCTCCCCACCGGACTCACCTTCAACCCAACCGGCAGTTCGGCCACCTGTACGGCCGGCGTTGGTTGCACGGCGCCCTCTCTTGCTCCGGGCGCATCGGTGACCTTCACTGTTGTTGTCGACATCGATTCCTCGCTGACCGGTTCGGTCACCAACACGGCGTCAGCGTCGTCGGACATCGACGACCCCAACCCATCGAATGACGAAGACTCTGACACCACGTTGTTGGTCCCGGTGTCGGACCTTTCGGTGGCAAAGACGGCCGCAGCCACCGCGGTGGCCGGCAACAACCTCGTCTACACCATCGATGTTGCCAATGACGGTCCGTCGGATGCGCCCAACGTGGTCATCACCGACACCCTGCCTGCCGGCGTCACCTTCGTCTCGGCGCCCGGCTGTACCGAAGTGGCAGGCGTGGTGACATGCTCGATCGCCTCGCTGCCAGCAGGGGGCGCCACCAGATTCACGGTTACGGTTGCCATCCCGGCCGCCGAGAGTGCGGGGACCGTGTTGAGCAACGACGTTTCGATCTCTTCGGACGCCAGCGATCCGGACCCGACCAACAACGGTGATTCGGTCGACACCGACGTGCTTCGCCAAACCGATCTCACCATTGCGAAGTCGGTGACGCCCACCGATGGTATGGCCGGTACCAACGTTACGTACACGATCGTTGTGGAGAACTCCGGACCATCGAATGCTGCCGCCGTATCGGTGCTCGACACCATGCCAAGCGGAATTACTGCCACGTCGGTTACGTCGGACATTGGTTCGTGTTCCTCGACCGGCAGCGGTATCAGCTGTTACCACCCCGACCTTGCTCCGGGAACGCCGATGACCGTCACCGTCACCGGCAGCATTGCGGCCTCGGCAGTCGATGGTTCGACGCTCACCAACAGCGCCACCACCTCAACGACCAGCGACGAAACCAACACCACCAACAACGACGCCTCGGCCGACGTGACCATCTTGACCGAGGCTGACCTTTCGATCACGAAGGCTTCGGGCGTTGGCGAAGTCATTGCCGGTGAAACCATCAGCTACACGATCGAGGTAGCCAACGCTGGCCCCTCCGATGCGCAGAACGTGGTCATCACCGACACCGTCCCCGCCGACCTAACCATCGATTCGGTTGCGCCCACATACTGCTCGTTCACCGGATCGATCGTTACCTGTTCTCCCGGCACCATCGCTGATGGCGGCACCGAGACCATCACGATCAATGCAACCGTCTCGCCTGACGCAGGCGATGGCTCGACGCTTACAAACACCGCAAACGTTTCCTCCGATACCGCCGATCCCGACAGCTCCAACGACACCGCAACCGACGAAACCGATGTAGCGAAATCGGCTGACCTCTCGATAGCCAAAGGGGCTGCCGTGGGTGCGATTTCGGCTGGCGAAACGCTGCTCTACAACATCGATGTCGCCAACGCCGGCCCATCGAGCGCAACCAACATCATCGTCACCGACACCCTGCCCGCAGGCGTGGTGTTCAACTCCGGACTCTCCGACACCAGCTGTTCGGCCGCCGGCGGTGTAGTCACCTGCACCTTTACCTCGCTTGCCGCCGCCAGCGACTTCACCTTCGTGATTGCGGTCGACCTTCCCGCCGACCTCGCCGATGGCACCACGCTTACCAACAGCGCATCGGTGGCAGCAGACGAAGACGACCCGAACGCTACGAACGACACCGACAACGACCAGATCACCGCCGACAACCAGGCCGACGTGTCGATCGTGAAGGACGCCAACGGATCGGTCGTTGCGGGTGAATCGATTGCCTGGGATCTCAACGTGGCCAACGCCGGCCCGGCCGACGCCATCAATATGGTCGTCACCGACACCCTCCCTGTCGGCACCACATTCAACCCAGTGGGCTCGGACCCCCGGTGCTCGGCCGCCGGTTCAACGGTGACGTGCACGGTCCCCGTATTTGCCGCAGGTACCACCGATACGTTCACGATCAATGTCGATGTCGCGTCGTCGGTTGCCGACCTCACCACGCTGGTCAACTCGGCCGGCATCAGCTCGGACACCGACGACCCCGACCCCACCGACAACACCAGTACCGATGACGTTCCCGTCACCCGTGACTCCGACGTGAGCATTGTGAAGGCCGACCTTGCCGACCCGGTGGTAGCTGGCGGTTCTGCCCAATGGTCGATCACCGTCTCTAACGCCGGATCATCTGACGCCGACAACCTCACCATCGTCGATGCCCTCCCTGCCGGCTTTACCTTTGCGGCCGTCGACGACACCACTCATTGCTCGGCAACCGGCAACACCGTGAACTGTCTCTTCCCGACCGTTCCCGCCGGGTCATCTGAGGTCATCGTGATCACTGCCGATGTCGACCCGGCACTTGTCGACGCTGCCACGTTGCAGAACACCGCAACCGCCGACAGCGACTCGAGCGACCCGGTTTCTGACACGGAAGACACCACCATCGACCGGCAGTCCGACCTTTCCATCACCAAGACATCCGATGGCGAAGCCATTGCCGGAACCAACCAGACTTACACGGTTGAAGTCACGAACGACGGTCCATCCGACGCAGACAATGTGGTGGTTACCGATGCGCTGCCCGCTGGCATCACCTTTGTATCCGACAGCATCGGCGCCTGCTCGGCAGTCGGCGGCGTCGTCACCTGCGGTCTCGGAACCATCGCCGACCAGGGTGCGGTGTCCTTCGACATCGTTGTTGCTATTTCCGACGCCGCTGCGAACCCTACGGTGAACCAGGTGGTCGTCGACTCCGACAGCGACGATCCGAACCCTGGCAACGACGACGCCAGTGACTCGGTCGACATTACCTTCGAGGCCGACTTGGGCGTGACGAAGACCGCATCGCCCGACCCCGCCGTTCCGGGCGAAGACATCACCTGGACCATCGTGGTTACCAATGCTGGGCCGTCGATCGCCACCAACGTGGTCACCACCGATGTGCTGTCGCTGGGCGTTACCTTCGTGTCGGCATCGCCCGAATGTACCGAGGCTGGCGGAACCGTCACCTGTACGTCAGCTTCGCTTGCCGCTGGGGCACAGGCCACCTACACCATCGTCGGCAACCTCGATTCGGCCATGCTGGGCACCGTTGCCAACACGGCATCAGCCACATCCGATATCCCCGACCCAGACCCAAGTAACGACGACAGCACAGTCACCACCGATCTGACTCCCCAGGCCGATCTGGCGTTCGACAAGACCTCGAGCCCCGACCCGGTCGTGGCCGGCGAACTGGTTACCTACACCCTCACCACCACCAACAACGGCTCATCCAATGCGCTCAACGTGGTCGTTTCTGACACGTTGCCCAGCAACCTCACTGCGGTGGCCACAGCCCCAACCGGCGACTGCACCGTCGCCGGACAGACCGTCACCTGCACCAACCCGGTACTTGCCGACGGCGATACCTACGTGGTCACCATTCAAGCCCTGGTCGACGAATCAGCGGGCGACGGTTCGCAGTTGTCGAACACCGCAATGGTCGACAGCGACACGCCCGATCCCGACCCATCCAACAACTCCGACATCGAAACCACCGATGTCGAGAAGGCTGCCGATCTGTCGATCGACAAGAGCACCGCAGTCACCGAAATCTCGGGCGGCCAACGTTTGATCTACAGCATCGCTGTGGCCAACGCCGGCCCATCGAGCGCCACCAATGTGGTCGTCTCCGACATCCTTCCCCCTGGCGTTATCTTCGACCCGGCCCTATCTGATGCCGCATGTAGCGAGGCGGCCGGAGTCGTCACGTGCACGTATCCGGTCGTGACCGCCGGGTCGAGCTTTGCGTTCAACATTGTGGTCGACATCCCGCCGTCGATGGCCAACAACACCACCATCACCAACGCTGTCGGCATCAACGCCGACGAAACCGACCCCGATCCAAGCAACGACAACGACACCCACTCGGTCGATGTGGTGAACGAAGCCGACCTTTCCATCGTGAAAGATGCCGACGGGTTCGCGGTTGCTGGCGAGTCGGTCAGTTGGGACCTTGCCGTGGCCAACAGTGGCGACGCCGCCGCCGACAACGTAGTCATCACCGACACCCTGCCGCCCGGCGCAACCTTCGACGCCGCCAACTCCGACCCTCGCTGTTCGGCCGCCGGTTCGACCATCACCTGCAACCTGGGCGTCGTGGGTGCCTCCACGACCGACTCGCTGGTCATCACGGTTGACGTTGCGTCGTCGGTCGCTGCCGCCGACGTGCTCACCAACAGCGCCACCATCGGTTCGGACACCAACGATCCTGATCCCTCCGACAACAGCAGCAGCGACGACGTGCCCGTCGAACGCGATTCAGAGCTCAGTATTGCGAAGTCCGATGTGACTGACCCGGTCGTCGCCGGTGGCACCGTGCAGTGGGTCATAATGGTCTCCAACAACGGACCGTCCGACGCTGCTAACGTCACCATCACCGACCCGCTCGCTGCCGAGTTCACGCTGTTGTCGGTCGACGACACCACCAACTGCACCACGGCGTCGAACACCGTGTCGTGTACGTACGCCAACGTCGCCAACGGCGAAACCGTGGCCGTGCTCGTTACCGCACAGGTCGACTCGTCGGTCGCCGATGGCCAGACCCTTCTCAACTTCGCAACGGCCGAAAGTGACTCGAGCGCCCCGGTGTCTGACACCGAAGGCACCACCGCCATCCGCGAATCCGATCTGGTGATCTCCAAGACCTCCGACACCGAGGTCGTTGCCGGAACCACACAGGACTACGTGATTGAGGTCACCAACAACGGTCTGTCCGATGCCGACAATGTTGTTGTCACCGACGTGCTCCCCGCCGGGCTGACACTCGTGTCTGACACCATTGCTGCATGTACTGCCCTTGGCGCCACGGGTAGCGCTCTTGAGTGCGATCTCGGAACGGTTACCGCTGGCCAAACCGTCACCTTCACCCTCACGGTGTATGTCGACGATTTGGCCGGTACCCAGGCATCCAACAACGTCGTGGTCGACTCCGACAGCGCCGACCCCGACCCGTCCAACAACGACGATGTCGACATCACTGACGTGTCCTTCGCCGCCGACCTTCGACTCGAAAAGACGGCTGCCCCCGACCCCGCTACGCCCGGTGAGCAGATCACTTGGACCCTCGTGGCCACCAACGATGGACCATCGATTGCCGTCAACACCGTCGTCACCGACACGCTCCCCGCCGGCGTCACGCTGGTCTCGGTATCGAGTGGATGCTCGGCCGCGGGCGGCGTGGTCAGCTGTACCGAGGGGTCAATCGCCGCAGGCGATTCGGTTACCTATGAGATCATCGTTGACATCGATGGTGGCTTCACTGGACCGCTCACCAACAGTGCGTCTGTCGGCTCAGATACTCCCGACCCGAACCCCGACGACAACGCGTCGACCTCCGACACCGATACTGCCCCAGTCGCCGACCTGACGCTCGAGAAGGTTCTGCGAACCGACCCGGTTATCGCTGGCTCCACTGCCGAGTTTGAACTTCGGGTCACCAACGCCGGACCTTCCACGGCCGTTGATGTGGTCGTGTCCGACGTGCTTCCTGCTGGCCTTGCGTACGTAACCAGCAGCCCGGCGTGTGTGGTCGACGGTCCACCTGCACCGGCTGGTTCTATCACCTGTGCCTCGGCTTCGGTTGCTGCCGGAGACACTGTGGTGTTCCCAATCACGGTCGCCGTCGATAGCGGCCTCGCCGACGGTGACCTGCTGGTCAACACCGCTGGTGTCTCGTCAGCAACCGCCGATCCCGACCCGACGGGCAACGAGAGTTCGGTCGACGTGCCCGTGGCTCGCGACACCGAGCTGGCGCTTACCAAGGTGTCGTTGACCGAGGATGTCGTGGCCGGTCAAACCATCGATTACGAAATCACGGTCGAGAACCTTGGCTTCTCCGATGCCGACAACGTGGTGATCGCCGACACCTTGGCGCCGGGGCTTACCCTTGACTCGCTGCATTCGAGCGAATGCGTCGAGGCCGCCGGCACAATCACCTGCTCGGTACCCACGCTGGTAGCAGGGACATCGATGACCTTCGCGTTCACTGCGCTGGTCGACCAAGCATTCGGCGAAGGAGCCACGGTTCGCAACGCCGCTACCGCTACCTCCGACAGCAGCGAGCCGGTGGAGAGTGTCGACGAGGTTGCCAGCGCGGCGCGGTCGGAGCTGGTCGTCGCCAAGTCCGTCGTCACCGATGTAGCAAACGTCGAATTGGTGGTGGGTGAGCCGATCACCTGGGAGATCGTTGTCACCAATAACGGACCTTCGGCCGCCCCGAACCCGACCATCACCGACGCCGTCGCTGACGGCTTTGTTGACGTGGCAGTCGACTCCGCGAACTGCTCGATTGTTGACAACGTGGTTTCGTGCGCCGCCGACCAACTGGCCGTTGGCGAAGCCTGGACCATTCAGATCACCGCAACGCCAACCAACGATGCTGCCGGCCAGCAATCCAACACCGTCGATGCTGACTCCGACACCTCCGCACCCATCTCTGGCACGGTTGAGTTTGTTGTCGAGACCCCCGATGTCGACCTCGACATTCGCAAGAAGGCCGAGAACGAGGTCACGCAGGTCGGCGACGATGTGACCTGGACGATCGAAGTCGAGAACACTGGTGAACCCACCACCGAAACGATCTTCATCGAAGACACCGTCCCGAACAATCAGGAGCTGTTGTCGGTGAACAGCACCGATGCCGCCTGCACCACGTCGGGCGCAACGGTCGACTGCGAAATCGAGCCGGGCTTCGAAGGCATCGCAGAGATCACGGTGGTCACCAAGGTCACCAACACCGACGACAAGATCGAGAACACCGCCACGCTTCAGATGGCCGACGGACCACAACTGGTAACGAACGGCGCAACCGGTGCCGCACCTCGCAACCTTCTCGAGAAGGTTGCGATTGCATTCACCGGTAGCGAGACGCTGCCGTTGGTCGGCACCGCAATCGTGTTCCTGCTGATCGGGGCCGTGTTGGTCGGCACGTCCCGTCGCCGGAAATTCCGGGTCTAGCGGGACCGTTCCCGCAGAAGCTCCACGCCATCGCCCGACAGCTGATCGATTGCGTCGAGTCGCCCACTAAGGGCCAGCATGAGCTGGTGGCTCGGGCCCTCGACACGTGCACCCGAGCCTGACGTCCATGCATGGTCGGTGGCGGCGAACTGCAGACCGGAGGCGTCCTTGAGCGGAAACGGGGCGCCCTTCTGCGGCACCGCAAGACCGTCGAGTACCACCGAAGTAGCGTCGCTGACGGTGGCCGGCTCCATGCCCAGTGCCTCACGCAGCTCTGCACCATGAATCACCAGGTCGGTGAGTGGCGCTTCTGGGCCAGCGCCAGGCGGCACGAACCGATGGGCTGCGTTGGCTCGCAGGTCGGCCACTATCTCAGCCGCTGGTCGCTCGGCCAGCTTCTTGCCTGCGGCGAGATTGAAGTTGTCGAATCCTCGGTGGCGAATCATCCCCAGCATGAACTTGGGCATCGAAACATTCCATCCCATGGTGAGGTGGGCGGCGACTTCTCGCACCGTCCAGGCACCGCACGTGTTTGGCGTTGCCCATTGATCATCGGTCAGTCCATCGAGCAGATCGGCCACGGCATGGCGTTGGGCTTCGATGAGCGGCCAGACGTTTGAGTTCTCGTGTTTCTTTGCCATTTGGTCCCACTTTCGGTTCGAAGTTTGCCACCGGTTTGGCAGCAACGCTTGTGTTTTGATGGTGACGAACGATGGTCGGGAAAATCGACAGCCCTCTGAAATTTCTTTGACGGATACGACAGTGCGATTGTTGGGGATGGAAAACAACAAGCTCGATGGTGCTCACGCGTTGGTAACTGGCGGCGGTACCGGAATCGGTCTCGGAATTGCCCGGCGCCTCGCCGAGGCTGGCGCCACCGTCACCCTCGCCGGTCGACGGGTGGAAGTGCTCGATGAAGCGGCCAGTGTGCTTGGCGCCGAACTCCCCAACGCCGAGTTCCGCACCGTTGGTTGCGACGTCACCGACCCCGACGCCGTCGAGGCGGCAGCCGACACGGCCTCGAATGCCGACGGGCGCCTGCAGGTCGTCGTGGCAAACGCCGGCATGGGAACCGGCGGGCCATTCCTGATGATGGAGGCCGAAACGCTGCGCAACGTGCTCGATATCAACGTGGTCGGCGCGTTCAACACCATGAAGTCGGCGGGCCTGCGCATGCGCGAAGACGGCGGGTCGATTATCGCCATCTCGTCGATAGCCGGAGCCTTGGGTGGCCGATTCCGTGCGGCCTATGGAGCCAGTAAGGCGGCGCTCGACATGATGGTGCGCAGCGCAGCCGACGAGTTGGGCGGGTTCGGGATTCGGGTGAACTCGATCCGGCCGGGCGTGGTCGAGTCCGAGGCCACGTCGATGATGTTCCAGCACATGCCACACGTCATCGACGACTACGTGCGGCAAATGCCGTTGGGTTTCGTCGGCGATCCCGAAGACATCGGCGATGCTGCGGTGTGGCTTGCCAGCTCGGAAAGCCGGTGGGTCACCGGACAACAGATTGCGGTCGACGGCGGGCACACGCTTCGTCGAGCCCCCGACCTTGAGGCCGCGATCAAGGCTCGTCTGGGCGACGAGACCTTCGCCCAGTTCGTCGCTCCCGGATCGGGGCCAAACGGCTAAGGCGTACTCGGCTGTGAGGTGCGTTTCTGCCCTAATCCGCCCTGTTCTGCCCTGTCGAATGGTGGCACAAGCCGGTACATTGATCGGATGGCCAAGATTACGTTTGTCGGTGCGGGAAGCACCGTTTTTGCAAAGAACCTGCTCGGCGACATTCTGAGTTTGCCCGAGCTTGCGGGTTCGACGATCGCGCTGCACGACATCGACCAGGTTCGTCTCGATACCTCCGAGATCGTGGCGCATAAGACTGCTGCCGCTGTCGGCGCAAAGCCGGTTATTGAATCGACCACCGATCGTCGAGCGGCGCTCGACGGCGCCGACTATGTCATCACCATGTTTCAGGTGGGCGGCTACGAGCCCGCCACGGTGGTCGACTTCGAGATTCCCAAGCAGTTCGGCCTCGAGCAGACCATCGCCGACACCCTTGGCATCGGCGGAATCATGCGTGGGCTTCGCACCATTCCCGTGCTGCTCGACGTCTGCGCCGACATCGAAGAGGTCTCCAACGGTGCCACCCTCCTCAACTATGTGAACCCCATGTCGATGCTCTGCTGGGCCGTGGCCAAGGCCAGCACGGTGCCCACGGTGGGTCTGTGCCACAGCGTGCAACACACCGCCGAGCAACTGGCTGGCGACCTTGGTGTCCCGGCCGATGAGCTGCGGTACAAATGCGCAGGCATCAACCACATGGCGTTCTATCTCGACTTCGAGCAGCGCACCCCCGATGGCATGGTCGACCTGTACCCGGCCATTGCCGAGCTAGCCGATCAGCCTGCTCCACTCCGCGGCGACGCAAACCGCACCGACGGCGGTATCGAGGGTCTGTCCGATGCCGTTCGGTACGAGATGTTTAAGCGCCTCGGCTACTTCGTCACCGAATCTTCCGAACATTTCAGCGAATACACGCCGTGGTTCATCAAAGAGGGACGCCCCGACCTGCTCGACAAATTCGGTGTTCCACTCGACGAGTACCCCCGGCGCTGCGAGCGCCAGATTGGGCAGTGGGAAGAGCTTCGGGCCGAACTTGAAGATCCTGACGCCGAGATTTCGGTAACCCCAAGCGCAGAGTACGGCTCGGGCATCATTCACAGCATGGAGACCAACGAACCTCGGGTCATTTACGGCAATGTTCCCAACAACGGCATCATCACCAACCTGCCCGACGATTGCATCGTCGAGGTGCCGTGTTTGGTCGATACTCAGGGTGTGCAGCCAACGTCGATCGGTGCCATTCCGCCCCAACTCGCAGCGCTTATGCAGACCAACATCAATGTGCAATCGTTGACCGTCGAGGCTGCGCTAACCGGCAATCGCGATCACGTGTATCACGCCGCGATGCTCGATCCGCATACTGCCGCCGAGCTCGACCTCGATCAGATCTGGGCCATGGTCGACGCCCTCATAGAAGCCCACGGCAACTTCATCCCAGAACCCCTCCGCTAGCCACACCACCCCACCGGCGCAGGTCGGACATTCTTTCGTCAACACTCCTTCATCCGACTCGTCGACCGTTCTTTCGTCAACATTCTCTCGTCGACCGTTCTTGCGTCTGACCCCTCGGCTGCATTCTTTCGTCTGACCCCTCGTCTGACACCAAGTCCGACCGCCCCCGCCAGAGTTCGTTGCTACAAAGCCGTTTTCGCAAAGCAGCGCGCGCAACTCGCCACCCAGAGCGTTATTTAGTCTGGCACTTGGTCTGACACCTCGTCTGACACCTCGTCTGACACCTCGTCTGACACCACGTCTGACACCACGTCTGACACCACGTCTGACACCACGTCTGACACCACGTCTGACACCACGTCTGACACCGGGGGATTCTAGGGGTGGGGTTTGGAGCGGTTAGGTTCGGCGCATGGGAACGATTGTCATTACGGGGTCGGCTTCGGGGATCGGAGCGGCTACCCGAACTCGGGTTGAGGCCGACGGGCACACGGTGATCGGCGTTGACCTGCGCGACGCCGAGGTAACCGCCGACCTTTCTACTGCCGACGGTCGATCGGCTGCGCTAGCTGCAGTCTTGGAAGCCACCGGCGGAGTAATTGACGGACTTGTCACCTCGGCAGGTCTTGGCCCGCCGGTCGATGCGCACCTCATCGCCGACGTGAACTGGTTTGGCACCGAAGTCTTCCTCACCGGGTTGCGCGACGCACTTGCGGCTAGCGAGGGCATCGCCAAGGTCGTTGCGGTGTCGTCGAACTCCACCACCACGAGTCCAAACACACCGGACGAACTCATCGATGCGTTCCTCGACATGGATGCCGAGTCGGTGCATGCGCAGATCGATGCGTTCGAAACCTTCGGCGAAGGGTTGGCCTACGCCGGCTCGAAGACCGCAGTGGCCCGATACGTTCGACGTCATGCGCCCACGGCCGAATGGGCAGGAGCCGGCATCCGGCTAAACGCAGTTGCTCCTGGCGCCACACTCACGCCGTTGCTTCAGGGCGGCCTCGACGACGAGAACTTCGGCCCAATGATCAAGAGCTTCCCCGTGCCCACCGGCGATTTCGGGAGTCCCGATCAGATCGCAGCGTGGATCGAAACGATGCTGGGCGATGCGGCCGACTTCATGGCCGGGTCGCTGGTGTTTATCGATGGTGGAACCGACGCCATGGTCCGAGCAGACGACTGGCCCCGAACCTTCAGTATGTAGCCAGCTACAGCTTGGCGAGGGCGGCGACCAGTTGATCGATTTCGTCCTCGGTAGTGAAGTAATGCGGAGCGGCGCGGTTGAGAGCGGGGAGTTGCCGAGCCGCCGTGTCGAGGCGGGTCGTTTCGGGATCGGACGCCCCGATGTTGATCTTTTGCTCGCGCAACCCAGCAGCGAGTGCGTAGGGGTCGTGGCCATCGAGGGTGAAGGTGACGATGGCGCATTTTGTATGGCCGATATCGAACAAGGTCGAGCCTGGTAGCTCATCGATCTTGGCGCGCAATAAGTCGGCCAGCCCCCATGCTCGGTCCTGGATGGCGGGAAGGCCGATATCGAGTGCGTAGTCGACCGCCACCCCCAGACCGGCCCGAAGTGCGTACGAGTTCTCCCAGGTTTCGAACCGACGAGCATCGGGCCGAAGTTCGTACCGGTCGTCGGCAACCCAGTCGGCGCCGTAGTGATCGATGATCGCTGGCTCGATTCCGGCGTCGAGGTGCGATTGGCGGACATACAGAAAGCCGGTTCCTCGGGGACCTCGAAGGAACTTGCGTCCTGTTGCCGACAGGAAATCGCACTGCAGTTCGTCGACATCGATTGGTGTTTGGCCCGCGGCTTGGCAGGCATCGACGAGATAGGTGATACCGTGTTCTTTGGCGATGGCGCCTACTTCGGCGGCCGGGTTTACCAAGCCTCCATTGGTGGGGATCCAGGTGATCGACACCAGCTTCACGTCGGTGTCGATCATCGAACGCATGGCATCGAGGTCGATGGCCCCGGCTTCATCGGACGGAATTACATCGATCACGATTCCGTCGCGTTTGGCCCGTTGCAGGTAGGCCACATAGTTGGCGGCGTACTCGGCCTCGCAGGTGAGAATGCGGTCGCCGGGCTCAAAATCGAGGGCATAGAACGCATGGGCCCAGCCAACCGTTGCGTTTTCGACGAGGGCGATTTCGGTTGGTGAGGCGTTGACGAGACGAGCAACAGAGTCGTACACGCCTTCAAGACTCTCGAGTCGTTCGGCGTGCGCTTCGTAGCCGCCGATCTGGCCTTCGAGACGATGGTGATCGGCGAGCGCGTCGATGACCTGTTGTGGCATGAGCGCCGACCCGCAGGCAAGAAGGTGGTTGACATGGTTGACACCGGGGGTGTCGGCCCGTACTTGGCCGATATCGATTGCAGTCATGGCGAATGGTTTAGCAGGACGCCGTGCCGCACGACTGGCCTGGGCACAAAGTAGGAGCGCAAAACGATCTTGAGATCCAGGCGGTACCCGCTGCATAACCGAAGGCCACTAAGTTCCTACCAATTGCCGGTCTTTTCCGAGGAAGAGTTCATGACCAACACACCAAAACATGGCGCCGACATCGATCGCCGAGATGAATGGCAGAAGTT
The DNA here is from genome assembly GCA_938023735.1 of uncultured Acidimicrobiales bacterium. Lineage (GTDB taxonomy): Bacteria > Actinomycetota > Acidimicrobiia > Acidimicrobiales > SHLQ01 > CALLQB01. The sequence goes on along the minus strand of CALJDK010000147.1, from coordinate 8,429 downwards.
GCGCGACGCTCATCTTCGCGAAGACCGACCACCCTCCACCGCGCAGGGCGTGCACCACCTCGCGCTGCTTTCGAGCGACGTCGAGCGAACAATCGCGTTCTACCAGGATGTGCTCGAGTTCCCGCTCACCGAACTGTTCGAGAACCGCGACTACCAGGGCTCTACGCATTTTTTCTTCGACATCGGCAACGGCAACTTGCTGGCGTTCTTTGATTTCCCGGGTCTTGACCTCGGGCCCTACGCCGAGGTGCTCGGCTCGATGCACCACCTGGCAATCTCGGTGTCGCCTGAGAAGCATGCCTATCTCAAGACGAAACTTGCCGATGCGGGTGTCACGATCGACCTCGACCACGACACCTCGATCTACTTCACAGGCCCCGATGGTGAGCGACTCGAACTCATCGCTGACGAACTCGGCGAAATGTACGGAGAATCGGTGGGCTGAGATTCCCGGATCGCTGAAATTCTGGAAAGACAGCGATTTCGCCCTACGGTAGGAGACAGTCTTACCTAGGGGGTCCAACCATGTTCGATCTACTCATTACTGGTGGCAAGGTTGTCGACGGCACTGGTGCGCCGGCCGTAATCGCCGACGTGGCCATCACCGACGGAGTCATCGTCGCGATCGGCGAAAATCTCGGGGGCGATGCCACCCGCACTATCGATGCTACTGGTCGGCTCGTGACGCCCGGTTTCGTCGACTGCCACACCCACTATGACGGCCAGGTCACCTGGGATGACGAGCTCAACCCGTCGGCTGGCCATGGTGTAACCACGGTGGTCATGGGCAATTGCGGCGTGGGGTTTGCCCCGGTCCGACCCGGCCGCGAAGAATGGCTGATTCAGCTCATGGAAGGGGTCGAAGACATCCCGGGCACTGCGCTGACCGAGGGTATGAAGTGGGAGTGGGAGACCTTCCCCGAGTACCTCGATGCTCTCGACCGTCGCCAGCTGTCGATCGATGTCGGAACCCAGGTGCCCCACGGTGCCGTGCGGGGATACGTCATGGGCGATCGTGGCGCCGCCAACGAACCGGCAAGCCCCGAAGAGATCGAAGAGATGCGGGCCATCGTGCAGGAAGGTATCGAGGCAGGAGCGCTTGGCGTTTCGACCTCTCGAGTCTTGAGTCACAAGGCGATGGACGGTGAGCCCGTGCCCGGAACCTTCGCCGCCGAAGACGAGCTGTACGGCCTTGGTCAGGCGTTGGCCGATGCTGGCACCGGCGTGTTCGAGCTTGCCCCCGCTGGGGTCGACGGCCAGGACGTGGTGAAGGCCACCGAAGAGATGGCCTGGATGCGGAAGCTGTCGGCCGAGATCGGTCGTCCCGTCACGTTTGCGATGCTTCAGGTGGGCGCCGACCCGAACCAGTGGCGCGAGCTCATGGCCGAGTCACTGGCCGCCTGCGATGAAGGCGCGCAGTGTTATCCGCAGGTTGCGGCCCGCCCCTTTGGTCTGCTGATTGGTTTCCAAACCCATCATCCGTTCAAGAAGCGACCTACCTATGTCGAGCTCACCGAGCTTCCGTTCGATGACATGGTGGCCGAGCTTGCAAAGCCCGATGTAAAGGCCAAAATTCTTGCCGAGGAAGATCTGCCGTCGGACCCGAAGATCCAATTCGATGGCATCGGAGCGTTCATCGCGATGGCCATCGGACAGCTGTTTCCGTTAGGCGAAGAGCCCGATTATGAACCGCTTCCGGAGTCGTCGGTTGCGGCCCGTGCCGAAGCGCTCGGCCGTGATCCGTTCGATCTGCTTTACGACCTCCTCCTCGAAGAGGGCGGACGGGCCATGCTCATGTTGCCTGCATTCAACTACGTCGACGGCAACCACGATGCGATTCGAGAAATGCTCACCCATCCGCAATCGGTAAGTGGGCTTTCCGACGGTGGGGCTCACTGCGGCATGATCTGCGACGCGTCGATCCCTACCTACATGCTTACCCATTGGGCCCGCGATCGCAGTCGTGGCGAGCAGCTCGACCTCGAATGGGTTGTGAAGAAGCAGACGCTCGATACCGCCACGCTGTATGGCCTTGGCGACCGGGGTTCTCTCGAGGTCGGCAAGCGGGGCGATATCAACATTATCGATTTCGAGAACCTGCGGCTTGGCGGTCCACGCCTGGCGTTCGATCTCCCAGCGGGTGGACGACGCTTGCTCCAGGAAGCCACCGGTTACGACTACACCATCGTGGCTGGCGAAGTGACCCGTGAGAACGGCGTCGATACGGGCGCTCGGCCGGGCCGTTTGGTGCGAGGCGCTCGATGACCGACGACCGCGCCAGCGAGTCAGATGCGACAGGCGAGACAACCGAAGTGATCGAACGAGTCGACTACGACGAGTTCTCGATGTTCGCGGGAAATGCCGAAGACTACGGGTTGACCTACGACGGTCCGCCGACCGTCCGCCGTGAATCGGTTGATATCGGCGATGGGCGGCAGCTCAGCGCCTTGGTGTGGGGAACCGACGAGCCCCAGCTGGTCCTGTTGCATGGTGGCGCTCAGAACGCGCACACCTGGGACACCTTCGCGATGGCGCTTGGCCGACCGCTTGTGGCCATCGATCTTCCCGGCCACGGCCACTCCGATGGACCTGCCGAGGGCGCCCGTAACCTCATGCGCAACGCCGACGATGTGGTTGCTGCAATTCGAGCGCTGGCACCAAAGGCGAAGGTTGTGGTGGGCATGTCGCTTGGCGGGCTCACCGCTACCGCCGTTGCCGCTGCTGCTCCCGAGCTGGTGGCCAAGCTGATCTTGGTCGATATCACGCCCGGTGTTACGTCCGAAAAGGCCAAGGCGATTCACGCCTTCGTGAACGGCCCCGAAAACTTCCCAAGCTTCGAGGAGCTGCTTGCTCGCACGATGGAGTTCAACCCCACCCGCTCCGAATCGTCGTTGCGGCGTGGAATTCTGCACAACGCCGAACAGCGGCCTGACGGCAGCTGGGTGTGGCGATATGCCCGACACCGTGGCGCCGAGTTGCTGAAGGATTCGCCCGACGAACCGCTTGATGTCACCGTGCTCTGGGACGCCATCGAGGCCACCCAGATGCCAATCATGCTGGTGCGAGGTATGGCCAAGGGATCCGTGGTCGATGACGGCGACGAGACCGAACTGCTTCGTCGTCGAAGCGATGCGGTGATCGAGCGAGTCGAGGGCGCTGGCCATTCGGTGCAGGGCGACAAGCCGGTCGAGTTGGCGGCCATTGTCGAAGGTTTCGCGCCCGCAAGCTAGAGCACGCGCCCTAGGGTGCCGGTATGGATCTTCAAACCGCTCTTCCGTGGGCATCGCAGCGAACCGATGGCGTACTCATAACGATTCGACGAGACGGTCGGCCACAGTCATCGGACATCAGCTATTCGCTGGATGACGGCGTATTTGCCATCTCGGTTACGGCCAGTCGCGCGAAGACGGCCAACATGCGTCGCGACAATCGTGTGGTGCTGCATCTGACCGACCGGTCGTCGTGGTCGTACCTTTCTTTCGATGGCACGGTCGAGCTGATGGAGCCCGCTGCCGACCCGCGTGACGCAACTGCAGACGCTCTGGTGGCGTACTTCGAGAAGGTTGCGGGCGAGCCACATTCGGATTGGGACGAGTACCGCGCCGCGATGGTGGCCGAGGGCCGCTTGCTTGTGTTGTTCACGCCCATGAGTGTGGTGGGGCAGATCAACTAAATTCCGCTAGCTTCAAAGGTGTGGCCCCCCGCGAACGACTGCGCAAAAACATCGTCAAAGCTGGCAAACTTGCCGGGAAGACGACAAAGAAGGTGCGTCAACGCGCCGCCGATCGAGGCTTTGACGAAAAGTTGCCGACAACCTTGGGCGACAAGCTGGCACCGCCCCGGTCGCTCGAAGATGTGCAGGCCGAACTCGACTCGCTCGTTGGGCTCGACTCGGTCAAAGAGCAGGTAGCGACCCAGATTGCCTTCTTGCAGGTTCAGGATCGACGCCGCGAGCACGGACTCGACGACATCGCTACCAGTCGGCATCTGGTGTTTAAGGGAAATCCCGGCACCGGCAAGACCACCGTGGCCCGGCTCCTCGCCGAGATGTACGGCTCGATAGGCCTGCTCGAAAAGGGTCACTTGGTCGAGGTCGATCGGGCTGGTCTGGTCGGGAAATACGTCGGCCACACTGCGTCGAAGACGAACAAGGCGGCCAAGCGGGCGCACGGTGGTGTGTTGTTTATCGACGAGGCCTACGCGCTGTCTCCTCCCGGTATTCAGACCAACGACTTTGGCGCCGAGGCTATCGAGACGCTCATCAAACGGATGGAAGACAACCGCGACAAGTTGGTCGTAGTGGTCGCCGGTTACCCCCGGCTTATGGAGAAGTTCTTGCTGTCGAACCCGGGCTTGCGGTCGCGGTTCGCTCGTGAAATTACCTTTCCCGACTACAGCACTTCAGAGCTGGTGCAAATCACCGCCAAGATCGCCGAGGATCTTGACTTTCACTTGGCGCCAGGCTGCGAAAAAGCCCTCGAGAAGATCTTCCGTCGGGCCACACGCAACGAAGCGTTCGGTAACGCTCGGTATGCCCGCAACCTGTTCGAGCAGGCGCTTAACCGCCAGGCGGTGCGCCTTTCCACCGGCAATGTGGCCGGTCTCGACAAGAATGCGGTCACCGAGATCACCGTGGCCGACCTCGAAGCAGCAGTAAAGGTCCTCGACGAGCGACCACAAACCAAGGGCGACGCCCCAGCCGGCAAACTCCGCCGCATCTAGGCCGCACAACACCGTATTTGGTTTGGGGGTTGTCAGGTTGGTAGGAAGTGCCCATGCGTGCTGCTTTGTATGAGGGTCTGAGTCCTGATGTGGTGTTTATCGACGACCTAGTGGTTGAGGAACCGCGGGCCGACGAGGTGTTGGTGAAGGTTGCCAACTGCGGGATCTGCCATTCCGACCTTTCGCTGATCGACCTTATGGCGGGGTCAGGCGACGTTTCGGTGCTTGGGCACGAGGCGGCCGGAACGGTCGAAGCAATTGGCGAGAGCGTCACCACGCTCGCCGTCGGCGACAAGGTGCTCCTTACCCCATTGGCCCCCTGCGGCAACTGCTACTGGTGCGTGCGGGGCGAAGCCACGGCCTGCAAGGACGCTCAGATGTTCTCGAGCGGCGTTCGCCCCGATGGCACCACGCCGCTGTCGCGCAATGGTCAACCGGTGAAGCGAGGCCTTGGCGTAGCGGGGTTCGGCGAGCACACCGTGGTCCGCGAGGCCGGAGCCGTGAAGCTCGACCCCGACACGCCACTCGATATTGCCTGTGTAATCGGTTGTGCTATTCAGACCGGCGTTGGTGCTGTCCTCCACTCGGCCAAGGTCGATGCGGGCGACACCGTCCTGGTCACCGGGCTTGGCGGTATCGGCGCCGCGGTCGTGCAGGGCGCCCGAATTGCTGGCGCGTCGAAAATCGTGGTGTCGGATCCCGTGGCTGAGCGACGCGATGCCGCCATCCACTTCGGCGCAACCCATGCCATCGATCCATCCGCCGACGACCTGCAAGCTCGGGTGATGGAACTCACCAATGGTGTTGGTGTCGACTACTCGTTCGAAGCTGCGGGCGTTTCGGCGCTGGTGGCCACCTGTCTCGAGAGCACCCGAGTGGGCGGAGCCGCAGTGATCGTGGGCGTCGACGCGACTCTTGCGTCAGCCGAGTTCATGCCAGCCGCTCTGGTGACCCACGGTAAATCGATTATCGGCTCGCTGTTGGGCCACTGTCATCCGCAGCGCGACATTCCCAAGCTGGTGGGTATGTGGCGTCAAGGCCTGCTCGACCTTGAATCGATGATTAGTCACCGCTTCGATTTGGCCGACGCCAACGAGGGCATCAAAAACGTGCGGGCCGCAAACGGCCTACGAACCGTGTTGACGGTAAGCGGCTAGCGGCAAACGCCGTCGGCTTGCGCCGCTGCCGCCACAGCCGGAGCAACGTGCTCCACAATCTCGCGGTTGAAGACTGACGGGATGATGTACTCGGGGTTGAGCTCGTCGTCGGGAATGGCCTCGGCGATTGCAAAGGCCGCGGCCAGCTTCATGTTCTCGGTGATGTCGGTAGCGCCGGCGTCGAGAGCGCCCCGGAAGATTCCCGGGAAGGCCAGCACGTTGTTGATCTGGTTGGGGTAGTCGCTGCGACCGGTGGCCATGACCGCCGCGAGGCCGTCGGCGTCTTCGGGTCGGATCTCGGGATCGGGGTTGGCCATGGCAAAGATGATGGGGTCGGCGTTCATCGACCGGACGTCGGCGGGCTGAAGCAACCCGGCAGCGCTCACACCGACGAACACATCAGTGCCGCGCATGACTTCGGAGATTGAACCCTCGATGCGGTCTTCGTTGGTGTTCTCGGCAAACCACATCTTTGGCTTGTTGAGGTTGTCGCGGCCGGTCCAGATGGCACCCTGGCGGTCGACGCCAATGACATAGCCGACGCCGGCGTTGAGGAGGATCTTGCCGATTGCCACGCCTGCGGCGCCGACGCCCGAGATCACAATGCGAAGGTCTTCCATCTTCTTGCCGGCGATCTTCAGCGAGTTCTGCAACGCCGCCAAGGTGACCACGGCGGTGCCGTGTTGGTCGTCGTGAAACACGGGAATATCGAGCGAGGCTTTCAGCCGCTCCTCGATGTCGAAGGCTCCGGGCGAGGCGATGTCTTCGAGGTTCACGCCGCCGAAGGTTGGGGCAAGCCGCTCGACGGTTTCGACGATCTCGTCGGGGTCTTTGGTGTCGAGGCAGATCGGGAAAGCATCGACGCCGGCGAACTCTTTGAAGAGCAGCGCTTTGCCTTCCATGACCGGCATTGCGGCTTCGGGGCCAATGTCGCCCAGGCCGAGCACTGCGGTGCCGTCGCTCACGATGGCAACCGTGTTGCGCTTAATGGTGTACTGATGCGCCAGCGCTTTGTCTTTGGCGATGGCCAGGCAGACCCGGGCCACGCCTGGGGTGTAGGCCATCGAAAGGTCGTCGGCGTCGCCAACCGAGGCCAACGGTTCGGTTTCGATCTTGCCGCCCTCGTGCATACGGAAGGTGCGGTCGTACCAGTGGAGGACCTCGATGCCGTCGACTTCGCCGAGCGCATCGACGATCTCGTTTTGGTGGGCGACGTCTCGACAGTTGACGCAGATGCCACGTTCGACGACTCGGCCTTTGGCCTCGAATCCTTCGACGACGGCGATGTTCCCGCCAAGTCGTCCGACGGTGGTGGCGAGTGCGCCAAGCACGCCGGGAGCGTTGCTCAGACGGACATGGAGGTGGATCTGATACGCGGCTGTCGTCTTACCCATCGGGGCAGGCTAGGTCGTGCGATTGGTCACGACCAAGATGCGTGATGCGGTGCCGGCTTGTGTCCGGCAAACCGTTTTCGACTTTCTGTTCAGACGGCTCGACGGCGTAGAGTTCGACGCTGGTCGAGCGTCCAGTGTGGGTGCTCTTCGGATGAAAGAAGGCAGAGATGGCCCAATCGTTGAACGTCGGATTTATTGGTCTGGGAAACGTGGGCGGCAAGCTTGCCGGTTCGCTCATTCGCAACGGTCACAACGTGACGGTGCGGGATCTCGACAAAGCGGTGGCGCAGCCGTTTCTTGATCAGGGCGCCTCGTGGGCCGAATCGCCGAAGGAGATGGCAGAGTCAGTCGACTTCCTCATCACGTGCTTGCCGTCGCCGGCCGCGTCGGCTGCCGTGCTCGAAGCCGAAGATGGCGTTCTTGCTGGTCTGGGTGCCGGCAAGGTGTGGATGGAGATGAGCACCACCGACGAGGCCGAGGTGCACCGTCTTGGGGAGAAGGTCACCGCCCTTGGGTCGTCGCCGGTTGATTGTCCGGTTTCCGGCGGCTGTCATCGGGCGGCCACCGGCAACATCGCAATCTTCGCTGGCTGTACCCGAGAAACGTTCGACCGGATTCTGCCGCTGCTGACGACCCTTGGTCGGCGGGTGCTTCACACCGGCGATCTGGGTTCCGCATCGATCCTCAAGGTGGTCACCAACTACTTGGCTACCGCCAACCTTCTCAGCCTGAGCGAGGCGTTGGTGACTTCGAAGGCGGCCGGTATGGATCTGGCCACAGCGTATGAGGCCATCCGCATTTCCAGCGGCAACAGCTTTGTGCACGAAACCGAAAGCCAGGTCATTCTCAACGGATCGCGCGATATCAACTTCACGATGGATCTGGTGCAAAAAGACATCGGCCTATTCCAGCAAGTCGCCGAGCGAAACGATGTGCCGCTCGAGCTCAGCCCGCTCATGATTGAGATCTTCGACGATGGGGCAAAGCGTTTTGGTCCTCGCGAGTGGTCACCGAATATCATCAAGCGCCTTGAGGAAGCCACTGGCCTCGATATCACCGCTCCGGGATTTCCGGCGGAAATTGTTGATGATGAACCGGAAGAGCCGGGGTACGAAGTGATTCCGAAGGGCCGATGATCTGAGCAAGAAGCTGTCGC